>JANYKU010000075.1 GCA_025358075.1 Ilumatobacteraceae bacterium | reverse complement strand
GACTCAACCCGCTCCGCCGGCTCCGCGCCAACCCGCGCGTCATCAAACGCAAGTACACCAAGTGGCACGTCAAACGCGCACGACACCGAGACTGGCCCCGACCCACCCAGCCCTCACACCCCACCATCCAACCACCTAACTGAACGGTATTGTGCCTAGCTGTGGCTGGCCCGTCTCGGCCTGCGCTGCGCTCTCCATGCCTGTCACGAGTCCGAGCTTGGCGATCACGCCGCCGGATGAGTCTTTGTGCAGCTTGGTCTCCTTCTGGACCTGATCGTCGCTCTCCATCATGAGATCGGCGGACAGCACTGACACCTTCCACACGATGCCGGCGTCGACGGGGAGCAACGACGGCAAGGTGACGCCTGCGGTCTTGGAACAGTCGACGAACCATTCCGGCCAGTCGTCGGTCGGCCCGATGAGGATCGCCTTTGCGGTCACGCTGTCGTACACCTTGTTCGGTTCGACGCCCTTGTTCGTGTTGCTTGCCTCGGGGGTGAGCTCCAGCTTCCACGGCCGCACTGCCGATACAAAGTTGCCGATCAGCGCTGCCGCGGCGGCGACCTCGGCCACGACACTGAGCACTTGGTCGAGCAAGTACTTGATGCCGTTGACGACGAGCGTCTTGGCCGCATCGATGACGAAGTTGAGCGAGCCCACGACGACGTCGGTCAGGCCTTGGAGGACTCCGTTCAAGAAGCTGGAGCCGGTGTCACCGACTTTGCCGGGCGGGATGTGGATCTTGGCGAAGAGGCTTTCGACTGCGTCGAAGATCGACTTGGTGACGTCGCTACAGATGCCGCCGGCCCGGCGGGTCGATGCGAACGCTGTGTTGCTCAGCGAGCTTCTGCGTAGACCGCTGGCAGTCGCCGGCTCGGGGGTGAACGCCTTGGCTGCGTCGGCTGCGAAAAGGACGAGCACGACGGTCGGGAAGATTGCCCCGTCGGGATGCGTCAGGTCCTGTCCGGCCATGACGGATCGGGCGAACTCGGCTGCGGGGGTCTGCACACCGCGCACGTACCCGGCGAGCACTGCAGACATCGGCAGACCCGACGGGGCGCCACCGCCGGCGGCATCGAGCACGTCGCCGCGGAGTCCTCCGTGCGCGGTCGCTTCTGCGTCCATGAACTGGACCTGGGTTCGAGTCAAGGTGAGCCCAGACGTCGATGAGGTCGGGGCAGACGCATCGACGATCCCCACGCCGACATCGGCCAGGGCGGTTGCGGTGGTCGTGTCGGCAGCCGGTTGCCCGGTCGTCGACGATTCGGTGGCAGGGATATCGGGCGCAGACTCGGTTGACGTAGCACTGGATACTCCCGGCAGCGTCGTGCTACCGCATGCGGAAGCAACCAACGTGAGCACGACGAGCAGACCCGTCGTCCGCGTACTCATGTGACGAACGGACCGCGCCATGTCAGCCGACCCGTGCCGCGACTTTGGTCGCCAGGGCGACCAGCATGTCGTGGCCGAGGTTCACGCCGGCCTTCGATCCGCCGACTGCCACGCACCCTCCGCCCGTTGTGAACACGACGTCGGAATCCTTCGCGTAGAGCCCTCCGTCGCCGAGATCGACGCGCACGGCGTTGATGCCGTCCAAGGAATCCGCAGCCAGCGCCTTCATCACGGCATTGCACTCGAGCGGATCTTCCAGAATGATCTGCACGACCCCGGCGCCGACGTCACCGCCGACCGAGTAGGTGCAACGGCCGGCTAGGTCTTCGCCGAAACCACCCTGCTCGACCCCCGAGCCGAGCGCAACCTCGATTTCGGGAACGGTCAGCAACGCGCACGGGTCTCCTCCGAGTTGAACCGCCGCGCCGCCGAGCCCACCCGCGCTCGATTCCGGGGCCGCTGCGCTCGCAGCTGCTGGGCTCGCAGCAGTCGGCGTTCCGGCGCTCGACGCACTGTCGGCCGAAGACTTCCCGTCACTGCCGCAGGCGCCGAGCACGGTCAAGGCCGCGGCCGCCAGCAACATGGTTCGTGTGTGGTTCATGGTTGTTGCTCCTGTGTTGAAGGGGTGTCGCGATCTGCGCTCATCTCGTGGATGATGAGCAATCTGTCGAAGGGGACGCCGGCCAGTTGGTGTGCAGCGCGCACCGCCTGCGCCGTTCCGTCGAATCGGCATGACAACGATTCGTCGGACGGGATGAACGTGGCGCCGAGGTAGCGGACGGGGATTCCGTCGGCAGCCAACTGCCGGCACTTCGCCTGAAGTTCGTCGACCACCTCGCGGACCGATTCCCGCGTGGCACCGGGCCACAGTCGCTCGACCATGAGTTGCACGGGCTCACTGCCCGTCGAGAACTACGTGGGCTGCGGCTACCAACTGGTCCTTGCTCACCGGGAGCATCTGTCCATCAGATTGCTGGGGGTACAGCCCGATCGCGAAGACGGTCGAACCTGTGAGTACACCGATCGTCTGACTTTGCACGCTGACCCGCGCGGCGTCGCCGAGTCCGTCGACCGGCTCCGCGCCGGGAAACTGCGATGCCGCCGCGTCCAGTACCGCTACCGACCCGGTGACTCCATACAGGGTCAAGACGACGAGACCCTGGGCGCCAGGATCGGCCGGGCGATAGGCGCACGTCGTGTTGCCTTCACCGGGTTGGGTGATCGGCTCGCCGACCGGCACACCGAGCGCCTTCGTAGCGGCAGCGGCCGTCAACAGATCGCACGGATCGGCAGTCGGATCGGCAACTGGCTGAGGAGCGGATGTTGTCGCCGCGGCCTCGGAGGTCGGAGTCGTCCCCGCCGTACCGGTGCCTAGGACGGTGGGTGTTGCGGTCGCGACGGAGGCGACAGAAGGTGCAACATTGGTGTTACCCGATGAGATTTTATCGCTGCCACCGCATCCGGTAGAGACAACGATCAACAGTGCGGTCGAGCAGGCAATGGCTATGTAGGTCGAGATGGGGCGCATTCGTCGAAGGTAGAACGACCCCGTCATTTTGGAATCGGGCGATTCCCTCGAATTTTGCGATTCCTTATAGGGTGACCGCGTGTTGCGTCCTGACAGCTGGACCGGGGACGGCAAATGGACGCGTTGATCGGCCGCGACCGCGAACGCGACGTAGCCGCGGTCTTCGTCGCAGCATCCGCCTCCGGTCCTGCGGTGCTGGAGATCGACGGCGAACCAGGGATCGGCAAGACAACGTTGTTCCGTTACACGGTCGACCTTGCCCGTCTCGGCGGCTCGACGGTGCTCGAGTGCAGCCCGACTCACGCCGAGTCGGCCATGAGCTACGTGGGGCTGACCGACATGCTCCGGAGTCTTCCCAACTCGGCCTTCGACGAGTTGCCCGCCCCGCAACGGCATTCGCTGGAAGTAGCGACCCTTCGCACCGCACCATCCGAGGTCCCACTCGATGAGCGCGCCGTCGGCACTGGGCTGGCAACGCTGCTCGCCCTTCTCGCCGAATCCGGCGCAGTGATCCTTGCGGTCGATGATCTCCAGTGGCTCGACAGGTCAAGCGCCGACGTGTTGACGTTCGCGGCCAGGCGGCTCATGACCGCGGCCGTCGGCATCGTGACGTGCGAGCGCACCGGGAAGTCGGCACACGATGTGGTCGGCGCTGTGCCGGCACCGTTGTGGCGCGAGTCCATCACCCTCACCGGCCTCGGGGCGGCGGTGCTCTTCCACGTGGTTCGCGATCAGCTCGGCATCACATTGCCACGGCCAGCGCTCGTGCAGGTCGCCGAGACGTCCGGCGGAAACCCCTTTGCGGCGCTCGCTCTGTCGAGGGCTGTCGGCCGAGGCAACGACATGCCCGGTGCCGTGCAGATGTCCGACCTGGTGCACGGCCTCACCGCCGACCGACTGACCGAGCTCTCCGATTCGGCGCGGGAGGCGTTGCTCGCCGCAGCCTCGTCGCCACGCGCCATGGTGCCGATGTTCGCCGCGCTGGGCATGGGCGAGGCGCTCGATGAGATCGAGTCAAGCGGGATGGTGCACGTCGTCGACGGGCGCGTGGTGTTCACCCATCCGCTCCTCGCGGCGGCTGTCCTGCAGGTGGCCTCCGGCCCGCAACAGCGCGCCATGCACGGCCGGCTGGCTGCAGTGGCCGACGACCCGGAGGCACGTGCTCGCCACCGAGCACTCGCCGACCCCGATCGCAATGAAGCGACAGCGGCAGTGCTCGACGAAGCGACGTCGGCTGCCGCAGCACGGGGTTCGTCCATCGCCGCGGCCGAACTGGCACGCCTGGCACTCGACCGGACGGTGGAACATGACAGCGACGGTGCGTGGACGCGACGGATCCGGCTTGGCGAGTTGCTGCATTCGGTCGGCTCGTCGCTCGAAGCGGGTCGGGTTCTCGAAGACGGTTCATGCCCTCCTGGTCGTCTGCGCGCCCGAGTCGGTCTGATCCTCACCGAAATCGCCTACCAGACGTCGACGTTGCAGAGCGCCATCGACCACGCCACGGCTGCCTTGGAGGACGCGCGCGGCGACGCGGAGCTGGAGGCGCGTTGTTTGTTGTCGCTGGCCGTGATCTCGACAGACGGCCAGGACAGTGCCCGCTTTACGGCAGAGGCCCGGCGCACGCTCGAAGGCAATGGCATCGACGATCCGCAGTTGCTCGCGTGGGCGGAATGCGAGGATGTCTCAGCACGGTTCCACCTCGGCCAAGGACTCGATCGCGAGGCCCTGGATCACGCGCTGGCACTCGAACGCACGGGTCGCACATGGCTGAGCAGCGATCAGGTCGCTGCGGTTCGGCCCGTGCTGCTGAAATGGGCCGATCACCCGGAGGATGCACTGGCCGGATTGGATGAGTTGCGCGAGCGTGCCGAAGATGAGGGCAACGAGGGGGTCATCCCGTATGTCGCTGGCCACGTTCCGGGAATCTTGCTCCGCCTTGGTCGTCTGCACGACGCAGCTGCCGCGGCGGCGGACCATCTCGGTCTGGCCGAGCGCACCGGTCAGGAGAATCAGCGCATGCAGGCGCTTTACAACGTCTCGTTGGTTGATGCCCACCTGGGGACACTGGCGGTGGCCGAGCTGGCTGCCGACGAGATCCTGGAATGGGCTCGCCAGCACGAGGACCGTTGGCTGGAGATGTCGGCCACATCGGTGCTTGGCTTCATCGCTCTCAGCCGCGACGACAGCAGCGGCGCCCGCGTTTGGCTGGACCGATGGTCGCAACTCACCGATGAGCTTGGTGTCATCGACCCAGGCATCAGCCGCTTCTATGGCGACCACATCGAATCGCTGGTCGCCTGCGGCGAGATGGTCGAGGCAACGGCCCGCACGGACGAGCTCGAACGACGATCGGCCCGAGCCGGCCGGTTGTCGGCCGCCGCGATCGCGGCGCGTTGCCGGGCGTTGCTGGCCGCCGCTGCCGGACAGACCCAGCTCGCACTAGAGCAGATCCAGATTGCGCTCGACCTCGACCTCGCATGCCCGGTGCCATTCGAACGGCACCGCGCGCTGCTCGTCGCCGGCGTGGTTCATCGTCGAGCGAGACAGAAGGCAGCGGCCCGACACGCCCTGACCGAGGCGGCATCGGGTTTCGCCACGTTGGGCGCACAGCAGTGGTCAGAACGGTGCAATCGCGAACTGCAGCGGGTCGGCACGCCCGCAGGGAACGCGACCGCGTTGACGGCCACTGAGCAGAAAATCGCCGAGCTCGCCGCCAGCGGGTTGACCAATCGACAAGTCGCCGAACGATCGTTCCTCAGCCCCAAGACCGTGGAAGCCAACCTCGCCCGCGTTTACCGCAAGCTCGGCATCACCTCGCGTGCCGAGCTCGGGGCGCGAATGGGTCGGGTCTGAACCTCGGCGCCACGGAGAAGTACATGGGAATGGGCCGGTGCGTCAGGTGATCGCCTACTCACAGCTCCCACGAGGTGGTACCCCGCCAGCGGCAACCGGCGGGCTGCGACCGATCGAGCGGTGCGTGCTGCGGTGGCGCCGCGACATGGTTCGAAACGGTGACGCTTCGTTTGATAACGCGTGGGCGCACCGCGGGACGTGCGGCGAGAAGGTCCGAGTCGCTGCTCAAGTCGACGCGCCGCAGGACGAGTCGTGTCCGATTTCCGCTTGCCAAGAAATTCTGTGCACCATTGTGCGCGCAACATTCAAACGTCAAGCGTTCAAAGTGCAGAGATTCAACGCTCTAGCAGGACCTCTGTTGTGCCCGGGGCGGGGATCGAACCCGCACCCTCTGACGAGGAGGGGGGTTTAAGACTTCACTTTCCAGTCCGATCGGTCCCGCTTAGTCCGTTTGGCCTGTTCACGTCCGCCGCAGTTGTCCCTGTCGTCCGTCTGGTCCGCCCAGGTCCGGCGCGTGCGGCCGAGTCCCGTGCAGGATTGGTGCAGGAATTCGGCATTGTCTTACCGCCTGTCCTACGATCATGGCCCAACGACCGAAGCGATCAATCTCACTTCCCTCCGACCTCGCCGACGCCATCCACCAACCCGCAACCTGGGAAGGCACCACGGTCAACGCGTGGATCGCCGACACAGCGGCGCACCGACTCCGGATCAACGCCGACCACGACGACCGACGCACGTGGGCGCTGCACGCCGGCTTCCTCGCGCTCGAGATCTCACCCACCGTCTCAACCCGGTGCTCGCCAGAGCGTGGCGCGGCGGATCACGCCACGCGAGCATGCTCCGCCTCCTCGCCCTGTGCACCACCGAACCCCTCACAGACGGACAAGCCAAGGCCGTTGGCGCGCCGCCCGCGCTGGACATGACGACATCGTCGACGTCACCGTCATCGCGGGTGCCGTCCGCCGCCGCGACGCCGTCGTCACCTCCAACCCAACCCACATTGGCAAGGTCGCCGATGCCGTCCGCGCTCGCCTGACGATAGAGACGGTCTCACGACGATCCGTTCACAACCCCCGGATCGGCGCGTCGGCGGGCCAGCGTTTCGAAATGTCTCTCCGCGGGCCCGAGAGCCCGGCACGGGGAGTCGAAACTTTCACGAAACAAGTCGACTTCCGATCGGTCGAAGCGTGTCGATCGGTGGACAATGGGCTGGTGCCCAATCCCGTCAGAGCGCGACCCGACCGATCAGCTGGTATGCGCTGGGTGTTCGGTCGGACACTGGCCGCCATTGTCCTGCTCGGTTCGTTGGTGGGGTGTGGCAGCTCGACGTCGACGGAGAATCAGAGAGCCGTCGATGTCGGCGCCGCGACCGGCGTGACCCAGGTACCGGAGCTGCTGCAGTTCACAGCTCCGCTGGTCGGGGGCGGCGAGTTCGCGGGCGCCGATTACGCCGGCCGCGCGACGGCGTTTTGGTTCTGGGCACCGACTTGAACGATCTGCAACGCAGAAGCTCCTTCGGTCGAAGCAGCAGCACAACAGTGGGCCGGCCGGGTCGATTTCGTCGGCGTCGCGTGGACGGGCGACGACGCGTCGTTCCGAGGATTCATCGACAAGTACTCGTTGTCGTTCCCTCAGATCAGCGATGATCCAGGAACGGTGTTCGCCCGCTTCGGTGTTCCGGCCCAGCCGGCCCTGGTGGTCGTCAGCGCGAATGCTGATGCCCAAGTCTTACTCGGCGCGGTCGACCATGAGCACTTGCAGAGTGTGCTCGCGCACGCGGCCGCTGGCTGAGCGGGTTGGCGGTGTTGATCGCGCTTGAGGGCAATTTCGCATACAGCTTTCTGCTTGGCATGTTCGCGGCTGTGAATCCATGCGGGTTCGTCATGCTGCCCGCCTATTTGATCTACTTTCTCGGCCTCGAGGGCCAGCGAACCGGCGTCGATCGCCAGCGGGCCAGCGTTCAGCGTGCGCTCGTCGTCAGCTTCGCCACCTCGTCCGGTTTCATTGTCGTGTTTGTCGCAGTGGGCACGGTGTCGCGTCTCGTAACACTCCAAGTACAGGACAACGCAAAGTACGTTTCCCTTGTCGTCGGTGGCGGCTTGATCGTGCTCGGCGTGATGATGCTGCGTGGCTGGAAGCCGCCGTTGACCACGGCCGGCGCGGGCGCAGGCCGCGAGCGCAAGCGGACCTTGGTCGGCATGTTCGCGTTCGGGGCTGCCTACGCCCTTGCCTCCATCGGGTGCACGATCGGGTTCCTCGTCTCCGCGGTGTTCGGATCGTTCGCCGCATCGGGTTTGGTCAGCGGCGTCGCCAGCGTCGCCCTCTACGGTGTCGGCATGGCACTGGTCGTGACCGCGTTGACGATGACCCTCGCTGTCGCCAGCGGCGGGTTGCTGCGTGTGCTGCGCAACGGTCTGCGCTACATCGATCGTGCTGCAGGCGTGTTCATCATCCTGACCGGCATCTACCTCACGTGGTACTGGTACGCCGCAATCAGGGGTTCCGGTTCCGGGGCCAACCCGGTCACCGGCACGATCGAGAGCTGGCAGAGCGAACTCGTGACCTTCATGCAACGTCAGGGCGTATGGAGACTGTCGATCGTCCTCGGTTCCGCCGTTGCCGTCGGGCTCGCCATGGTCGCGGTCTCTCACCGACGCGGAGCCAACTGCACTCAGCATGAAACCGACGACGACCCCATTACCGCGTGATCCGGCAAGCGGGCAGCGATCGTCGCGTTGTTTCGCAAACGCTCGTCATACCGGCGGAACCCGGCGCCTCGCAGCGTTTAGGTTTCCAGACGTGGACGAGCGATCGCATTGGGAGTTGGCCTGGACGGGGCGGGACGCGTCGTTGGTCAGTTGGTACCAATCGACCGCTGCGACTTGAGGCGAGTTGGTGCGCCGCGTGACGGTGCCCTCGGACTCGGTGGTCGTGGTCGGCTGCGGTTCATCGACGCTGGTCAGGGAACTCGTCGACGACGGTTACGCCGCGATCATCGCGGTCGACATTGCCCAGCCGGCACTCGACCAGCTCCGCGCAAGTCTCGGCCACTGCGCCGATCGCGTGAAGTTGGTTCGCGGCGATGCCCGCACGGTTCGACTCGCGCAGCCGGTGACTCTCTGGCATGACCGGGCCACGTTTCACTTCCTTACCGATGCGGTGGACCAGGCGGCGTACGCCACGACGGCAGCTCGCTCCGTCAAACCGGGCGGACATCTCGTGCTCGCCGAATTCGCGGCAGACGGGCCGACCTCGTGTAGCGGCCTCACCGTTGCCCGTCATTCACCGGCGTCGCTGCAGTCGGCCTTTTCGGGCGGGTTCGAGCTGATCGAGTCGTTCGAACGGGATCACGTCACCCCATCAGGTGTGACCCAACGGTTTGTTCACGCGCTGATGATCCGTCGAGGGGTGGGATCAGTAGTCGAGTGATGTGTGGTCGGGCGCGACGACCTCGTGACCAGCGCGTACCCACGCCTGATGGCCGCCGACTAGGTCGCAGACTTCGCTGAAGCCGAGCAGGGCAAGATTTGAGGCTGCCAGCGACGAGCTGTAGCCACCGTTGCAGACGATGACCAGCGATTGGTCGTGAGCGCGGATCGCCGGATGGCGATACCCGTTGTACGGGTCACACGCCCATTCCAATGTGGTGCGCGGGATGTGGATCGACCCACGGATCACGCCGAAGCGTTCACGATCGACGCTCGTGCGTGTATCGATGACGGTCGGTGGATGCCCGCTCTCGAGCGCCGCACACAGTTCAGCGGATTCGATCCGGCTGATGCGCGACCGGGCGTCGAACACAAGGTCATGGATCGTGGTCTGCATCGTTCGGCGGTGCATGACGGAGACGCCGACGTCGATCTCGCGGCCGTCCGGTTCGAGGCCGAACTCGGCGCAGATCTGTAGATACGGCGCGACACGGGGATCTCGAGTGGCGAACGACGCGACCAGCCGTCCTCCCGGCGCGAGGTGCTGGACCGCGGCGTGCACCACAGCGCGGCATGTCTCCGGGGTGGTCATTGCGACCGTGCGGCCATCGATGACAACGGTGCCGAACCGTTGGGTCAACTGGATCCACATGCAGACCGCCGGTTCGACAACGGTGACGGAAGCGACGGCTGACACGACTGAGGCGTGCGAAGCGTCGAACGCACCGAAGCAGAGAAGAGAATCGGTGTCGTGCGAGTTTTGCTGGCCGCTGCCTCGGTCAGTGACCGGCGAATCGTCGATCGGGTGCTCGTGCGTGACAACCTCGGTGAACCTCATGCCGGTAGTGGGACTCGGAAGGCGACCGACGTGGGGCTGCAATCCTCGATCCAGATCTCACCCCCCTGCGCTTCGACAAGCCCACGGGCGATTGCCAGGCCAAGTCCTCCAACGGTGCCGGTGTTCCGGCTGCGGCTGACATCAGCGCAGCTGAATCCTTCAAACGCAGACTCGCGAAAGTCGCTCGGGAACCCAGGACCGACGTCGCTGACCCGGACGGTCGCCGCGCCTTCGGAGGAGATGTGCACTGTCACTTGGGTTCCTGGCGGGGCGTGGCGGATGCCGTTGTCGATGGGGTTGCGGATGATTCGAGTCAACGCGGCAGGGCTCGCAATCGCGTAGACCGCTCCCGGATCGACAAGGTGGACGCCGGCCGCAGCGGTGGTCAAGCGCAGACGGCGCAAGATGGTCAGCCCGTCGACCTCGGGGAGCATCACGTCGAGCACGATCAGGTCAGATGTGTTCGAGTCCAACCATTCGATGGCCTCCGCCCCGTTGCACGCTTCCGCGACGATGACGTCGTCGACCTCTAGGTAGCGGGCGACAACCTCTCGTATCATTGATTGGTCGTCGTCGACGAGCACCCGAGCAGACACGACGCGAGCGTAGATCCCGTCACCTCAACCGTTGGCACGACGGCCGGAGTTTCGCAAAATTTTACGGGGCCCGGGTGGTCGCCGATTTGCAGCCGCGCTGCGGTTCACGCTGCGTCGCCATAGTGTCTCAACACTCACGCAACGAGTGTTTGGGAGGTCGGCGTGCGACGGTTTCGGCGCAGGGGCAAGATGGTCGCCGCCTTGGTTGCGATCGTCGCTATCTCGGCCGTCGTTGTCTCGGGCGTTCTCGTCGTGCGCTGGCGCAGCGAAAGCAATTCAGCGCAGCTGGCAGACAGCCCTGATCGGGGCGAGCAACGAGCGCCGGCCGGCTCCAATCCGTTCCGGACTGGGCGCACACTGGTGATCCCTCACGGTGGGGGCGACGGGCTGTTCCCGGAGGACACGTTGTTGGCGTTTGAACGCACGATCGCAATGGGCGCCGACGTTGTCGACGTCGATCTCCGACTCTCCAGGGATGACGTGGTGGTCGCGTTCCACGACGCCACTGTCGATCGGATCACGGGAACCTCAGGATCGATCCGGGCAATGACGTTCGATCAGCTGAGCGGACTCGACGCCGGCTGGTCGTTCACGGCCGCCGGCATCGGCTCTGCAGCTGCTGACGCGCACCCATACCGCGGGAAAGGTGTCACGATCCCAACCTTCGAGTCGATCCTCGACGAGTTCCCGACCACGTTGGTGTCGGTCGACCTCAAAGACGAGTCGCTCGACATGGTGCGACCGGTGTGCGACCTGCTGAGGCACCACCAACGTTTCAATGACGTGTTCGTCGGCTCGAACAGCGACGAACAGATACTTGAGTTCCGTCGGGAGTGCCCGGACGTGCGCACGAGCGCAATCATGGGCGACGTGTACGCGGCACGTGACGCGCGTGCCAGCAACGATGCGACCTTCGTCCCGGCAGTGACCGTTGATCAGCCTCCGTTTCGCAGCAACGGCCGACAACTCGTCGACGCTGCATCGCTCGCCTGGGCGCATCAACACGGAATCGCGATCTTGACGTGGGTGGTGAACGATGTCGACGACATGAAGTTGCTCGTCGACCTCGGCGTGGACGGCATCTACACCTCCTACCCGGACCGCCTGCTCAAGATTTTGGGACGGTGCACCGCCCAATGCTGACGATCGAAAAGTTCGCGAAACACTTGACCCGACAGTCCTAGTTCCTACGGTGGATGGGCAATGATGTCCGGATGTCACGGAGCCAATTGCTGGACGCCGATCAGGCGCCGATCACCACCCGGGTGTACTTTGCCGACGGCGACCCGGGTCCAATCGTCGCCGCACTGGCGACTGTGCCCGAACTGCTCGGTCCGGCGTTGAGCTTCGTCGGCGCGGCGCTTGGCCCAGGGTCGGTGACGACACGGGCCAAGGAGTTGGCAATCTTGCGGACTTCGGTACTGCAGGGGTGTCGGTACTGCATCCACGCCCATACTGCGGTCGCGCTCGATGTCGGCCTGTCAACCGATGAGATCCACGGACTGCACGGCGACATCGCTCTCGAGGATGCGTTCCCGCAGGTGGCGGAGCGGGCGTTGATCGGTTGGATCGACGCGCTCGCCGGCGCGACCGGCGCGATCCCCGACGACGTCTGGATCGCGGCGCGAGAACACTGGCCGGAGCATGCCCTCGTTGAACTGACTGTGACGGTTGGAGCGACGATGTTCCTCAACCGGCTGGCGACCGGTCTCGAATTGCCCACCTCCGATCAGGTGACCGCCCGATTGACCAAGGAAGGGCTCGCGTGACGGATTCCGCAGTTGCTGAGGCCATCAATTCGGGGGAGCTGCCGGGCCGGGTGTGGATCTACTCCAACTACCACTGCAACCTTGCCTGCTCGTACTGCTTGACGGAGTCGTCGCCGCGCAGCGAGCGCCGTCAGTTGACCGCTGAACAGATGCTGACCATCGCCATCGAAGCGAAGTCGCTTGGCTTCACTGGTATCGGGGTGACGGGTGGCGAACCGCTGCTGCTCCCCTGGCTTCCCGAGACTGTTGCGGCAATGGCAGCACACCTTCCCGTGCTGTTGTTGACCAACGGCACGTTGCTCGGTGGCGACCGTTTCGAACGTGCGGCCCCGTTTGCTCATCCTGACGTCGCCGTGCAGATCTCGTTGGATTCACATCTGCCCGACGTCAACGACATGGCCCGCGGGCCGGACAACTTCGAAAAGGTTGTCGCGCTTGTTCCCCGTCTTATTGTCAGCGGCGTTCGGGTCAGGATCGCCACGACGACGGCGGGACCGTTGGACGGTCCGACGCTTGAACCGTTGCGTGCGCTCGTCCGCTCGCTCGGGGTGAGCGACGAGGACCACATCGTGCGTCCGATCGTGCGTCGCGGTCGCGCCGACGAACGCGACCTCGGCGTGTTCGCGGTAGCTCGCGACATCCCGAGCGAGCTCACCATCGCCGCGGACGGCGCGTTCTGGGGCAGTTTCGGGCCGTCGGTCCGCGCCGGTCGTCTGGACACCGATCTGCTGCTCACACGGACGATCCTGCCGCTGTCGATCCCGGCGAGCACCTTGCTCGCGACCCTGCGTGGTCTTCCCGAAGGCGCCGACGCCAGCCTTGGCATCCGTTGAGCATGATCACAGCGGAGCCGGTCGGCTCCACTCAAACAGTGCGTCAACTCCACGTCGCCGCGACAGCGCACGCAACGTCGCCGAGCCGGCCGCCGGGTCGGCCTGCGGCCGCCGCGAGCAGATCCTCGACCGTGTCGAGATCACGCGTGCTTCCCAACATGTGCACCGATCGGCCGAGCTGATGCAATCGCCGAAGCTGGTAGACACCAGTGTGCGAGGTACTCATCGGAACGTGATCGAAGGCCGCGGCCAAGAAGTCGTCGTCGCCGTACGCCAAACCGATCGCCCAGTAGCCGCCGTCGATGGCCAGCCCGAGCACGTCGACACCGCGTTCGAGTTGACGAAATGCCGTACCCAATCCTGCGACAGCCCCAGGGGTGTCCATGCCGACGATGATCCCCGCGCCGAGTTCACTGAATCCATAACGCAGGCGCTGCTCCAGGCCGTCACCGCGTTGCGGAATCACAGAGAACTGCTTCGGCGTGAAGATCGGCGGTTCGCCCTCGATCAACAGGACGGGTCTGATGCCCGTCCCGTCGACCACTGCCGCGATCGCGTCGAGGGTGTCAGCAAGCGCGGCCTGGGCAATGTCGGCTGCCTGACCGGGCGTGCAGGGCGGGCACAGGCGGGTCTTGACCCGGCCGGCGATGGGAGCCTTCGCGATCACGGTCAGATGCATCAGTCAGCTCCGACCTTCATCGCTCAGCAGCCGTCCCATGTCCTTGACGGCCCGCACCGTTCCGGCGACGGTGCCAGTGACCTTGGAACGTCCGGCTCGGGGCAGATAATCAATCGGGACATCTCGGATCGTCCAGCCGGCACAATGGGCTCGCAGCACCATCTCGAGTGGCCAACCGCTGCGTCGGTCACGAAGACCGAGCTCGAGGAGTGCCTTTCGCCGCATGGCGCGCATCGGGCCGAGATCGCGGATGTCGAGGCCGGTGCGCCGCCGGGTCTCGAAGGCCAGAACCCGGTTCGCCCAGCGGGCATGGGCTGGCCATGCACCCTTGCGCGCTACACGCGCGCCGATCATCAGATCTGCGTCTCCGCGCTCGACGTGGCCCACGAGCATCGGCAATGCAATCGGGTCGAGCGACGCGTCACAGTCCATGAAGCACACGATCTCGGCTGTCGCTGCGACCAAACCGGCGAAACATGCCGAGCCGAAGCCTCGGGTCGGTTCCGATACCACCTCGGCACCGTGCCGTCGCGCGATCTCAGCCGTTGCGTCGGTCGAGCCGTTGTCGACGACGATCGCGTGATATCCGACCGGCAGCCGCCGCAGGACCCACTCGACGGCGGCGGCCTCGTTCAAGGCGGGCAACACAACATCGGGCATCACATCACCCTCGTCGACCCAAAGAGCGACACGTGAAGATCGTCGTCACCGGCGGTGCCGGTTTCATCGGCTCGCACATCGTCGATCAACTCGTGGCGCTCGACCACGAGGTCGTCGTGGTCGACGATCTCGACCCGGCCGCGCACCACGGTGAGCCGGCGGGTCTGGCCGCCGGGGCCCGCTACCGGTGGGCGGATGTCCGCGACCGTGACATGTGGTCCGAGATCGTGTCCGGGGTCGACGCCATCTGCCACCAGGCTGCCAAGGTTGGCCTCGGGGTTGATTTCGCTGACGTCGAGGACTACGTCGGTCGTAACCTCGCCGGCACGGCGGCGATGCTGTCGGCCCTGCATCAGGCCCAGTTCAGGGGTCGGATCGTGCTTGCGTCGAGCATGGTCGTCTACGGCGAAGGCCGCTATCGATGCCCGGCCGACGGGGTGGTGCGACCGGGCCCGCGGGGCCGCGACGATCTCGAAGCCGGCCGCTATGAACCGGCATGTCCCCATTGTCACCAGGCGCTGGTCCCAGAGCCTGTGCCCGAGGACCACTGGCTCGATCCCCGCAACGTATACGCCACCACCAAACTCGCCCAAGAAGGGCTGTGCGACGCCTTCGCCCGAGAACATCCGGCGACAACCGTCACGGCCCTGCGCTATCACAACGTGTACGGCCCACGGATGCCGCGCGACACCCCATACGCGGGCGTTGCCAGCATCTTTCGAAGCGCCTACGAACGGGGCGACAGCCCGCTCGTGCTCGAAGACGGTGGACAACGTCGCGATTTCGTGCATGTCACCGATGTCGCCCGGGCCAACGTGCTCACGCTGACCAATCCTGACCGGACGCCGGGACCGTTCAACATCTGCACCGGCGCACCGCGCACCGTGCTCGACATGGCCCAAGCATTGCGACCTGACGGCGCACCCGCACCACGCGTCGTCGGCGGCTACCGGCTGGGCGACATCCGCCACGTCTTCGCCGACGCAACCAAAGCAGAACTGCTGCTCGGGTTCATCGCGGCCGTGCCGTTCGAGACGGGAATGCGCGACTTCTCGGTCGCGCCGCTGCGACAGAGCCGGAAGTGACGTGAGCGCGGCTCCAACCAGACCCGTGGTCATCACTGGCACATCAGTTCGTCGGGCATCCCCGCGATGACCGACCGGATCAGGTCCTGCACGCGAGCGACGTTGGAGCGCATCATCGCGAAGACGGCATCCATCGTGACGGGTTCGTGGCCACCGACCCCCGCGTCGTAGTCGGTCACCAACGCCACCCCGGCGTAGCGGACCCCCAACTCGGCCGCGAGGACCGCCTCGGGGTAGCCCGTCATGTTGACCACATCCCAACCCATCTGCCGGAACCACCGGCTCTCGGCACGCGACGAGAACCGTGGCCCGTTGATCACCACCATCGTCGCGCCATCGATGACATCGACACTGCGGTCGCGAGCCACGCCGACGATCAGGGCACGCAACGCCGGGTCGTACGGATCGGCAAACGACTGGTGATGCACCGGCCCGCCGGTGCCCGGCAGATCACTCGGTCCGCCGACGTCGTGGAACGTGTCCGGTCGGCCCCAGGTTCTGTCAACGATCTGGTCGACGACGACGAACTGGCCGGGGTGGATGTCGTCGCGCAACGACCCGACCGAGCACGGCGCGATGATCGACGTGACACCCAACGAATGCAACGCCCACAGGTTCGCCCGGTACGGGACCCGATGCGCGGCGTAACGGTGATCGGGGCCGTGGCGTGCCAGGAACGCGACCTGCCGGCCGGCGACGGACCCAACGACCACCGGCCCCGAAGCTGGCCCGAACGGCGTCGACACATCAACTTCGACGGCGTCGGCCAGGAACTCGTAAAAACCCGACCCACCAATCACGCCAAGCGAACAGTCCCCTCGCGGTTCCACGCCCAGGACCGTAACGCCAACCCGCTGACGGCGCTGCCGTCCAAATCGAAACATTCGCGCAACACGGACTCTGGCATGCTGGTCGCCTGCCATGATCGGGACACACATCGGCATCGAAGGGGGCTCCATCGTGGAACTCGGGGAAGCGAGGAGGGTCCCGACGAGCCGGGACCGGTTCGACGCAATGGACACGCGCACGCGCTACTTCGTGATGGCGGCAGCAAGAATCGCGGCCGGGCTGCTGTGGTTGGCCAACCTGCACTGGAAAGTCGCGCCCAACTTCGGACAAGACACCGGTGGCGGGCTGTACAAATACACCCGCTCCGCCGTCGACAATCCCGTCTGGGGAGTGTGGAAATCGATCACCGAGCACCTCGTCATACCCCACTTCCACCTGTTCGGCTGGATCGTCATCCTCACCGACGGCACACTCGCCGCCCTCCTGCTGATCGGCTACCGCACCCGACTGGTCGCGCTCATCGGGGCGCTCAACGCAATCCCGATCTTCCTGTCGGTCGCCTACCGAGCCAACGAATGGCCCTGGAGCTACGCCCTGATCTTCTTCTTGCACCTCATGCTCTACGCCGTACCACCCGGCGACCACGCACCGCGCATCGACACCGCACTCGCGGGCCCACGATCTGCCCGGGACCGGGCCTACGTCGTCCTCGGCACCATCGCCGTGGTCGTCGGCGCGATCGGATGGTTCCTCGCCCGCAACGTCGACTTCGCCACCCGCCAGGTCGCCATGTTCGGCTACGCCAAATTGGAACTCAAACTGCTCTGGTTCAACGGCCTCGCCGCCGTCCTCACCATCGCGTTCGGCCTCTCCCTGATCGTGGCCGCGCGGATTCGCCTCGCGGGACTCGTCGCTGCCGCCGGTTTCGCAGCCATGGCGGTCGTCGCGTTGCTCCAGGAGCACTGGAGCAACGTCTCTGCCGGCGCGCCGGCCATCATCGGCACCAGTCCCAACGCAGCGGTCTGGGCGATGTTCGCCGTCGGCGGGGGCGTGATGTGGATCCGCGATCGACAACACCTGAACTGACCGGTCGCCGCGCCAGACGTGTGTTCACCGTGCTGCTGTTCGCAGCGGCCGTGGCACTCGTCGGCTGGAGCGTCGTGTGGGGCCGCCGGCTACAACGACGCGCACCCGAGATCAAGCTCGGCGCGGCACCCCTCGTTGGCCGCGACCCCCTCGACAGCTGGGACTGGCGCGCCCACTGGCAACTCGCACTACCGATCGCCGTCGCCTTAGCTGTCATCTCGTTCGCCCCCGCGGCCCTCGAGCGATGGCGGCTGCGATGGATCACCGTCGCGACCGGCCTCGGCGCCGCAGCGTTCGCTGTCTCGCTCGCGCTCCTGGACGGGAGCGACGGCCTCTTCCACGGCGCCACCGACACCACCGAGTACTACGCGAACCTCGCCAAGACCCCGGCGTGGCGGACGTTCCTCAAAACATTCGTCGACCATCTCGGACGGTACAGCGTCCACGTACGCGGCCACCCGCCCGGTTTCACGCTCGTCCTCAAGACCGTCGCCGGTATCGGCGTCCACGGCGCGTGGCCAGTCGTCGCGCTCTCCGTCATCGGCACCGCTGTCACCCCGATGTTCGTCCTCGTCACCACGCACCGACTCGCAGGAGCAACGTGGGCGCGGCGGTCAGCCCCGTTCCTTGTGCTCGTCCCCTATGCGATCTGGCAGATCACGTCGGCCGACGCTTTCTACACCGTCGTCACGGCCGCAGGAGTAGCCGCCGTTGCGATAGCACTGACATCACCGCGTCGGACAGTCGCCGTCGGTACGTCGGTGGCCTGCGGGCTGCTCCTCGGCGCCGCTCTGTTCTTGACCTATGGCGCCGTCACCTTCCTTGTCATTCCGCTCGCAGTTGCCGCGTCACGGGGGCGGCAGTGGCATCGATTGAGCCTTGTCGTCACGATGTCCTGCGTCGCAGCCGTCGCGGTCCTTTTGACGTTCAGAGCGTTCGGGTTCTGGTGGTTCGACGGACTCAGCGAGTTGAAGAAGCAGTACTGGGAAGGAACCGCCAAATTCCGCCCGTGGACCTACTTCACACTCAGCAACACGGCCGTACTACTGATCGCCACCGGACCAGTAGCACTCGCCGGAATCATCCGACTCCGCCAACGAACCCTCTGGCTACTCGTCGCCAGCACACTCGCCGCCGCCGCCATCTCAACCGCATCGCAATACTCCAAAGGCGAGGTCGAGCGGATCTGGCTGCTCTTCTTCCCATGGATCATGCTCGCCGCAGCGCCACTCGCCGACCCGACCACCACGACCCGCGGCCCTCTGCGACTGCGGACATGGCTGACGATCCAAGCCACAATCACGATCCTCCTGCAAGCCTCGCTGATCACCAAATGGTGAAGAACGCCAACCGCGCAGCCAGGGCGGCCCACGCGGCCGGCCATCACGCAGCGTTATTGCTCTGGGCGGTGCGGCGTCGAGTGTCCGATCCGGATCCGGTTGCCGCTCGGATCGGTGACGGTGAACTCGCGCATACCCCAGGGCATGTCCCCGATCGAGGTGACAGTCATTCCGAGAGCCGCGAAGCGGGCATGCCAGGCTTCGGTCTGGTCGGTGATGATGTAGCAGCCGGCGCGGTTCGCCCCTAGGTCGAATCCCTCGACTAGGTCGAGGTCGCAGACGCTCTGCTCATCGAGGCTGACGAACGCGAACCCGTCGTCGTATCGGTGGACGTCGAACCCCGCGGCCTCCCAGAACTCGACGTTCTTGGCCATGTCGGCAACGGGCAGTGTCGGAGTCACGTCGATGCTGCCGGTACGGCCAACCAGCCAGAGAGCACAGATCCGGCAGATCTTGATCTCGTCGTGGCACACAATGGTGACACCATTGAAGCCTCTCGAACCTCACCGCAGCACGAACATTCCACGCCACGACTGTACGGCCGGCCGACACCGGGTGCTCGACCGGCTTGCCAGATGAGCCCCTACAGTTGGTCGAGTGAAGATCGATGTGCTCTCGGTGCCCGATTGCTCGAACCGTTCCATCGCTCTGTCCCGGATCATTGAGGCGTTGCGTGCCGCCGACGTCACTGGTGCCGAGATCTCCGAGCGGGTGATCACGAATGATGCCGACGCTCACGAGCTCGCGATGCACGGATCGCCGACGATCCTCATCGACGGGCGCGACCTTTTCGTCGAAGCGGGAACAGCCCCGTGGGTGTCGTGCCGGCTGTACCGCACCGCCCCCGTGTTCCAAGGAGCGCCGAGTGTGGCAGAGTTGATCGCAGCAGTCACTCGGTGAACGGGGCCCGGCTCGGATGCGGGTTGCTGAACGCTGCCCGTCGTGCTGGCGCCGATCCACGTGGGATGCTCCCCGGACATCTGCAGCGGTGTTCCGCCGCGGTCGACGTGTGCAACGGCGTGCAGGCCGGCTCTCGAGTTCGGTCTCTGGCCGCTACCGGTTCGAGTCGGCGTTGCGTGCACCGTGTGCGACCCATTCGTTGACGAGTACCCATTGCTCGTCAAGCCACGCGATCCGCTCGCCATCGCCGAGCGGGACCTCATCTCCCGCGATACGCCACGCCCCGATGCCAATCGGATTGCGGATTGGGACTTCTTTGGCAAGTTCGGCGAACGATCCGAATTGGTCAAGTCCGGTGTGGGCGATGACGACGACGTCAGCAGCGACGGAGTCGACGAGCGCGAGGACCCCACCGGGGCGTGGCGGCAAGACATGACTGAGTGAGGCGAGTCGTGCTGCCCGTTCGGGGTTCTCGAGCGCGAGCCGTGTCTTGGCTCGTTCGAGGCGGTCGGGTCGGAAGAGGCGGCCCTCGGGGAAGATCACGATGGCGGTCTTGAGGTCGACGCTCTGGCCGAGCTGGCGAACGATCTCGATGGCTTCGGGGCCGTTGTCGCGTGGGATGAACACCGACCCTGTCCTGGGGTAGATGAGGTCGAAACCGGGGTCGGCGAGCAGTTCGGCCATGATCACCCCCCCGGGTGCGGTAGCCGAGGCGTTGGTAGAGCAACGTGGGCAGTGATGCGTCGAGGATGTTGACGTGTCGGCAGAGCACGATGACCGGGCCTGGGGTGAGCGCCGCAGTCGACGCTGGGTCGATGTCGAGCCGGAGGCCGAGGAGGCGTTCAGCCCGTCGGGCGAGGACGTCGATCGACCAGCGCTGCAATCGCTCGTGGCGGGCGATGGAGGTGGGTTGATGGAGTCGGGTGCCGAAGCCGGCGAGGGTCCAGTAGATCGGTGCGAGCAGGATCTCGATGCTGTCGTTGATGCCGTATTGGAGCAGGAACAGCGAGACGCGAACGGTGGGAAGACGGAACCGCCGTTTGGCGAGATCGACGACCGTGGCTGCGACGAGGATGGCAGGGCTGGCGAGGACGCCGACGACGGTGACGCCGAGCATCAGCGGGATGGTGCGGGCGCGTCGTTTCCACCGCGACGCGAACGGTTCTGCAGCGGTCACGTCGGCGAGTTCCGACACAGCGAGCCGGCGACTCGGACCAGTACGGGCAGGTGAGGGCCGACGAACGCGTCGAACGCCCCGGCCGTGGCCGGCGGGGTTGGGTACGTGTCGTTGGTTTGTGACTCGTCGGCCATTGCGTCCAAGTCTCCTCCTTCGAGGCGTAGACCCGGACAGCGGTCGGATCCTTCCGCACCGGTTGACCGCTCGACCGCCGCCGAGGTTCGCGGTGCTCGATCGGCGAGGCTGTCGCGATGAGTTCTCCCGACGCGGCACCGACCGAGCGGATCGTGCGTCTCGTCGGTGTCTACGACGCCGACAGCACGCTGCGCGGTGAGCTCTCCTACTGGGTCGGTGCCCGTCTCGGCCGGCGGCATTGCTCGCTGTGCGAGATCACCCACGGCTCCCTTCGCCAACGACCCGAGTGGAAGACCTGCCAGGCTGGCCTCCCGGTGCCATTCGACACGTACCATCGCGATGACCAGCTCGCCTCCGTGCGCGCTGCCGCCGCCGGACAGGCGCCTGTGGTCGTCGCCGAAACCGACACTGGTCACGTGGTGCTGCTCGCAACCGCGGCGCTCGAGGCCTGCGAGGGATCGATCGATCGGCTCGTCGAATCGATCGAGCAGTCCGCCGAACGCCTCGGCCTGACATGGGCGACAGCCTGAACGCCGCCCAGCTCGACAGGTTCAACGCCTTCGTCGACGAGCACTACCGCGGGATCCTCGCGGAGGTCACGGAAAGCATCCGTCGGGTGCCGTGCGCCGAACGCGCGCAGACTTCGCGTCGGCTTACCGGTTCTGGGGCAAGGTCGAAGACGATGGTGATCCGGTCGGCTGGGTCCACCGAGTGATCGACGTGGACCGCCGCAACACCCGCGATGAGGCGAGCCGGGCCCACCACTGTGGCTCGAGCCACTACCTCGACCGGCTCCGCCGGCGCGCCGAAGGCTCAGAGCCAGGCCCCGATCCGTTCGTCGCTCAACGAGTGCCGACACCGGCGGAGCTTCGTCGATGAACGAGCCGATGCTTCCTGGCAAGGCCACGTTCTGGGACCTCTTCGGGTTTCCGTCGAACTCACGCTGATTGAGACTCGAGCAACGCCTTCAACTTGGCGAGGTCCTTGCGGTTCGCCCGACGCATCGCCAGCTTCATCAGCGGGGCGACCACCTTGGAGAACCCGGCCGGTTCACCGCGGTTGCGCAGCGTCATCCGTGTCGACCCTTCTGACTCCGTCACCCACGTGTAGGTGGTCTCCATCGGGAACGGGCCCTGCTGGGTGCGCATCACCACACGCTCACCAGGGACCAGCTCAACGAACTCGTACGTGTACCTCAACGTGCGGCCGAGAAACCTTGCGACGAACTCGACCTGCGAACTCGAGACGCAGGTGGTCGCCGGGGCCGCTGGTCGGCGCAACATCGAACGCGAAGACGTGATGCAGATCGACTTCGGTCATCGTGCCGATCACCATGTCCGGGGCCACGTAGGGCGTCAGCGGTTCGCCGACTGCGGGTGCGTTGCGCTGCTCGCCGGTGACGCGATCCTTGCCGAACCACAGGTCCCACGCGACCACGGCCGGGCACGTCAACTGACGTTCGATCCGCACCATCCAACCGGCATCGGTCTGCATCACTTCAGGCTGGTCAAGACCGAACTCGTGAACCAGTTCCTCGTGCCTGGCGACGCCTCGCTCGGCCGGTGGCGTCGGTTCGTCGGCGAGCAACGCGCGGAGCCCATACATACACAGTTCCCAGCCGGTAGCGACGCTGGCTGCGCCGGTGCGGTCGTCGAACGAGTGGGTCAACGCGAAGGTCGTGCCGTCGCCGTCCGATGACAACTCAAAAGTCAGCCGTCGGCGCCCCATGTGAACGCCAGCAGCCGCTGCGGCTCGACTGACTCGACCGTTCCGGTCTGCTCGGCGCTCGTGCCGTGCGCGCCAAAGCGCATCGATCCGCCCGGGAAGAGGTCGATGTCGACCAGGCTCGGGAACCACTGGCCGAGATGCTCCGGGGTGGTAACGGCGCGCCACACCTTGTCGATCGAGTGCGGGTAGCGGCGCTCGACGCGAACGGTCGGCCGACCGGCGAGAGTGAGGAACTGATCAGCGGACATGGGTGTCTCCTTCGTCATCGAACTCGATGGTCGGGCATGGTGTCGAGGTGGACGCCGAGGCGATCGAGGTGCGTCTCCCACATCCACCGGTACGGGGTCAGCCAGTCGTCGAGCTCAGCGAGCGGCTCAGGCCGCAGGCTGTACCTGCGGCGCGGCCCGTCCACGCGAACGTTGACCAACCCGGCGTCGCGCAACACCCGAAGATGCTTCGACGCCAACGGCTGAGTAAGCCCGATCACTTCGGCCAGCTCACCCACGAGACAATCGTGGTCGCGGAGGCGATCCAGGATCGACCGCCTGATCGGCTGCGCCAACACCTCAAACGTCGTGAGCATTCGCCTATTATGCCATAGAAGGCATATGTCCTTCAAGTCATATTCCGACCACACGGGAAGCAATACATGGAGTAGGCAAGGTTGCCTACTGCATCGAATGCCCATCTCCCATCGGCACGGTCACCGAGTCACCGCTCGGTGTCACCGGCGGGCACCCCTCACGAAGTCCTCCGACGCCGAGGCGCACCGCGATTTCGACCTGTTCAGGCCACGGTCGGCATGACGCGGGCTGCTCGGTCAGCATCTTGACGAGATCGTCGTCCACTTGACCAGTATGACGTCGATGTGAGCCGAGCGGATGCCGGCGCTGTGGCGGGAGGCGGACGTAATGTGCATTCGATGGAATCCACTTCGCGGCGAGACGACGAGCTTGGGGTCGACCTTCGCGGCGTCTACGACGACCTCGTTCGGTTCGAGACGCAGTTGTGGGACGCGCTCAATGGAGAACTGCGAGCGGCTTCGACGCTGTCGTTGGCGTGGTTTGAAGTGATGCAGGTGATCGCACGGGTGCCCGACTGTCGTGTTGTTGACGTTGTCGAGGCGTTGTCGATCACCGTTGGCGGGACGAGCAAGCTGATCGATCGCATCGAGCGTGCGGGTCTGTGTCAGCGGGCGCCCAATCCCAACGACGGGCGTTCGTCGATCGTGACCCTGACGGCCGAAGGCGTGGGGGTGCTCGATGCAGCGCGTCCGACGTTCGACGCGGGGCTGCAACGGCTCGTCGCTGAGTGTCTCAAGCCGTGGGAGCTCGCCATGTTCGGCGAGTTGCTGGCGCGGTTGCGGCTGCACACGGCTTCAAGCACCGTCGGGGTGTCGTGATGGCAGCAGAGCCACGAATGATGCGCGCCGTCGTGCTTGACGCGCCCGGACCACCCGAGTCGCTCCACATTCGAGATCTCCAGGTTCCGGCACCGGCGACGGGTGAGGTGCTGATCAAGGTGGAGGCGTTCGGGCTCAACCGTTCGGAGCTGCACACCCGTCTGGGGTTGGCGGAGGGTGTGACGTTCCCACGAGTGCTCGGCATCGAGGCAACCGGAACGGTCGCCGAGTGCCCGGGTGCAGAGCTGGCGCCCGGGACGCAGGTGATGACGATGATGGGTGGAATGGGACGCACGTTCGACGGTGGATACGCGGAGTACGTCTGCGTGCCTGTCGGGCAGGTGCTGCCGTTCACGAGCCCGCTGCGGTGGAACGTGCTCGGCGCCGTACCCGAGATGTTGCAAACCGCGTACGGCTCGCTGACGGTCGGGCTCGACATGCGGTCAGGGCAGTGGTTGCTCGTGCGGGGCGGAACGTCATCGGTCGGGATGGCGGCGGCGATCCTCGCCAAACAGCACGGCCTCCAGGTGATCGCCACGACCAGAAGCGCCGGCAAGGTCGCAGACCTCCTTGCGATCGGCGTGGCCGAGGTCGTGATCGATGACGGACCCATCGCCGGCCGGGTCCGACAGGTCGTTCCGGGTGGTGTCGACATTGCGCTCGAGCTCGTTGGCACACCGACGCTGCGTGACACGCTGGCGGCGACGCGAACCCATGGCACGGTGTGCTTCACGGGGATGTTGTCGAATGAGTGGATCGTCCGCGATTTCTACCCGATCGACTACCTCCCGGCTGGTGTTCGGCTGACCGCCTACTCCGGCGGCGCGTCGGACCTCCCTGTCGAGGTGCTGCAGCGGTTTCTTGATGACGTCGCTGGGGGACGATGCCGTGTACCGGTGGCGCGCACGTACCGACTCGATGACATCCAGCAGGCTCATCGCGACATGGAGGCCAACGCTGTGGCCGGGAAGCTCGTTGTCGTCCCCTGACCCGCAAGGTCGAGCGGATCCGGTCGCCGTTCGACCGATGCGCCGGCGTTCGAAGGGTCAGCGGCTCTGGCTGGTGCCGTCGGACGTTGGTTCCGCGTCGACGCCTTCATACTCGGCATCGGTGACGTGCAGACCGAACTTGGCACTGCCCTGGGTGATCGACATGTGCGTCATGTAGTGCTGGCGGGAGGCGCCGTGCCAGTGCCATTCCTGTGCCGGGGTGTGGACGACATCGCCCGCTCGAATGGTCTCGATCTGACCGCCTCGTGTTTGCACGAGGCCCTCGCCTTCTGTGACGTGCAGGATTTGCCCGCCCACGTGTGCATGCCACGCGGTTCGCGCTCCGGGGTGGAAGTGGACCGAGATCACCGACAACACCGATTCCGCGTCGGGCTCGACGATCGGGTCGATCCAGACGTCTCCCGTGAACCAATCTTCAGGGCCTCTGTACGTCGGCTTCCTCGGTTCGATCTCCATGCTCGCCTTTCGCAGCAGCTCGATAACGACGCCGGATTCCTCGCCGCAACGCTTGCACCGTACAAGACGGCGCTCCTCGCCCGATCTAGATTCCGCGGAATGCTCTTTGAAGGTAGGATCGCAACACCGCATGCGGCTCCTGCTGCTCGCGGAAAGGAGGCGTCATGATGTGCAGCCACTGTGTCGGAACAACGTTTACGGGGGCGTTGCGATGACCGCCGTCACCGCCGCCGTCGTGCGAGAGCCAAAGGGAAAGTTCATTGTCGAAGGTCTCGAGCTCGACGAGATCCGACCGAACGAAGCACGCGTGCGTGTGATCGCTGTCGGCGTCTGCCACACCGACGTGGCGATGCGCGACGCTGTCTACCCGATCCCGATGCCGGTCGTGCTCGGCCACGAAGGCGCCGGAGTCGTCGAGGCCGTCGGCGCCAACGTCACCCGAGTGAAGGTCGGCGACCACGTCGTCATGTCGGCCGCCTACTGCGGTCACTGCCTCCAATGCCTCGTCGGTCACGAGGCCTACTGCGAGAACGGGTTCGCCGAGGACTTTGGCGGACGTCGAACCCTGGACGGCACGTCATCGCTGACGTCGGGCTCGGGAGAAGTCGTCTCCTCCCACTTCTTTGGCCAGTCGTCGTTCGCGACGTTTGCGAACGTGGTCGAGTCGAGCCTCATCCCGGTCGATCGCGACCTGTCACTCGAGTCGATCGCGTTCTTGGGTTGCGGCATGCAGACCGGTGCCGGATCGATCCTCAACGAACTCCGTCCAGCAGCGGGATCCAGCATCGCGATCGCCGGGACCGGCGCCGTCGGTGATGCGGCCGTGATGGCCGCCCGCGCATCGGGCTGCACGACGATCATCGCGATCGACCGCCATCGGAACCGCATCGATCTCGCCCAGGATCTTGGCGCCACCCACGGCATCCACGGCCAGGCGGAAGAGGCGCACGAGGAAGTGTTGCGGCTCACCAACGGTCGCGGTGTCGACTACATCCTCAACACCACCGACAGCCCTGCGGCGGTCAGCACCCTGGCAGGGGCGCTGGCCATTCGGGGTTCGTTGGCGGCGGTTGCCGCGATGGCGCCCGGCACCGAGGTGTCGTTTGAGGTCGGCTTCTCGCTGCTGAAGGGTTGGAACTTCCGCACGATCGTCCAAGGCAGCTCCGTGCCGCAGCAGATGGTGCCGCGACTGATCGACCTGTGGAAGCAAGGTCAGTTCCCGATCGACAAGCTCGTCAAGAAGTACGACTTCGCCGACATCAACACAGCGTTCGACGACTCCGCGTCTGGCGCCGTCGTGAAACCGCTCCTCGTCTTCTGACCTCACGGGCAACGCGCCCGACGACTACCGCTGTTCTCGACCGTGCGAGCTGTCGCACGGTCGAGAGCGGTGAGGTCAGAGGAGACCAGTGACGGATCCGCCGTCGATGCCGAAGGCGATGCCGTTGATGAAGTTGGCCGGCTCGGAGCAGAGGAACACGATGACCTTGCCGAAGTCTGCGGGGTCGCCGGTCCGTCCGGTCACGCCCCGCTCAATCGGTCAGTGGCGTGCAGACCGGGGGCGGCGAAATTGACGGTGATGCCCTCACCGGCAAGGTCTTGCGCTGCGGTCTTGGCCCAGGCCCACAGCCCCGTGCGGGCGATGCTGGACAACGCCAAATCGGGGATCGGCTGTCGCACCGATGCGGACGCGATGAGACAAATCCGGCCCCAGTGCTCGCGGCGCATGTGCGGCACAGCGGCGCGTGCGAGGCGGATCGAGGCGAGCATGTTCGCGTTCACCGCCGCAAGGATCTGATCGTCATCGACGTCCAAGGCCCGACCAGTCGGTGGTCCGCCGGTGTTGGCGACGATGATATCCACGCGTCCCCATCGGGCGACGGCCGCTTCCACCAGCTGTTCCGGAACAGCTGGGTCGGTGATGTCGCCCGGAACCACGATGGCGTCGGGCATGGTCGAGGCAAGTTCCTCCAGCGCGCCAGCACTGCGGGCGTGAGGACGATCTTGGCGCCTTCGGCGGCGAGCGCTTGCGCGCTGGCACGGCCGAGGCCTTTGGAGGCAGCGGTGACCACGGCGACGCGCCCTGTTAGCCCGAGGTCCATCAGGCGACGCCTTCCATCGTTCGATGAGCCGCTCCCGGAGCTTCCTCGAGCTCTCGGCGCACGACCGGGAGGACCTCGCTGGCGAGCAGTTCGATCGATCGGGCCGTGTCGGCGAACGGGAGGCCGCCGAGGGCCGATCTGGGCGAGGAACCGGTCGTGGCCGAGCAGCTCGTGCTCCCACATGACCTTGTCGACGATCTCCTGCGGGCTCCCGGCGAACAGGGCGCCCCGGGGACCAGCCCAGCTGTCGAACGCGTCGCGGGCCAACAACTGGCCGCGCGCGCCCGGCATGTTGTTGCCGATGTAGCGCGAGTAGTACGGGTAGAACGTGTCCCGGGCGCGTTGGGAGACTGTGTCGACGTAGAAGTGGCTGGTGACACCGATCCGCAGTGCGTCCGGTTCGTGGCCGGCGTCGGCGCCGTGGTGTCGGTAGAGGTCGGCGAGGGGCGCGAACCGTGCGGGCTGGCCGAGGATGGCGAGGTAGAGCGGCAGCCCGTTGCGTCCCGCACGGACGACGCTGGCCGGC
>JANYKU010000067.1 GCA_025358075.1 Ilumatobacteraceae bacterium | reverse complement strand
ACGTAGCCGCGCTGCCCGATGGTGTCATCGACTTGGTCTTCGTCTGTACGCCGGCGGTCGCCAACATGGGGCTGCTCCGGGCCTGCGCGGCGAAGGGCGCGAAGGCCGCATTCGTCACCACCGCCGGCTATGGCGAAGCCGGTCCGGCCGGCCGCGCCGCCGAGGCGGAACTGGTCGCTCTCGCCGACGAGCTCGGCATGCTCCTCGCCGGGCCCAACGGACAGGGTCTGGTCAGCACGCCGGCCGGTCTGTGCGCGCAGATCGTGGCGCCGTATCCCCCTCGCGGTCGCATCGCCGTCGCCAGTCAGAGCGGCAACCTCGTCAGCAGTTTCATGAACTACGCCCGCCAGACCGGTGTCGGCATCAGCCGTGCCGTATCGGCCGGCAATGCCGCAGCCGTGACTCCGGCCGACTACCTGCATTGGTACGCCGACGACGACGAGACTGCGGTCTCGCTGGCGTATGTCGAAGGGATCGTCGACGGGCGGGACCTGCTCGATACGTTTGCCTCGGTCGCTCGCCGCAAGCCACTTGTGGTGGTCAAGGGAGGTGCGACCGAAGGCGGTGCCAAGGCAGCGGCCAGCCACACCGGCGCACTGGCCGCCGACGACAAGGTGTTCGATGGGGTTTGCCGCCAGACCGGCGTCACCCGCGCCGCGACGGTGGAGGAGGCATTCGAGGCTGCTGCCACGTTCGCCACGCAACCGTTGCCGAAGGGGCCGAACGTGGTCGTGTTGACAACAGCCGGAGGTTGGGGCGTCGTCACGTCCGACGCGATCGGCCGCGCTGATGGCCTGATTCTCATGTCGCTGCCGGGCGATCTGATGACGGCGATCGACGGCATGTTGCCCTCGCGTTGGAGTCGCAACAATCCCGTCGACTGTGCGGGCGGCGAGACCCGCGACACGATTCCTGTCGTGATGGAGATGATCGTGGCCCACCCCGATGTGCACGCGGTGATCTTCGTGGGCTTGGGGATCCAGAGCAATCAAGCGCGGCTGATGCGCGAGGGCGGGTTCTACCCTGCGCACGGACTCGAGCGGATCGTCGCCTACCACGAGCGGCAGGACCAACGGTTCGCCGAGGCGGTCGACGACCTGTCGCGCCGCTACGACAAGCCGATCCTGGCCGCCACCGAGCTGGCCATCGCCGACCCCGGCAATCCGGGTCCAGCGGCGCTGCGAGCCACCGGGCGTCTTTGTTACGCCAGCGGCAATCGAGCGGTGACGGCGTTGCAGCACCTGCACCGCTACGCCGAGTTCCGTCGACGAAGAGGCCTGACCTGATGCCCGGGAGACGGCCAAACCCGATTGCCGTGCTGGTCATAGTGGCGGCCCTTCCCGCGGCAGGCCTCGCCACGTTCTGGCGGTTTGCCGACGCCCGACGCCCGGCACCCGTGGTACAGCCGACGCCACCCGATCCGGCAACCCTCCCGTCGCCCATGACCACGCCGCTGCTCTCGGTGCGTCGTGCGCCCGGAGTGTTGTCGCGTGCGGTCATCGTCGCTGCCCTGCAGACTTCGCTGGCACCGTTGCTGGCCTCGATCGACAACAACCGGTGCTTCGACTTGGCCATCGACGGCCAACAGGTAGCAGCCAAGAACGAGAACGTTCCACTCTCACCGGCCAGCAACTTGAAGATCCTCACCGCAGCGGTGGCGCTCGACGTGCTCGGTCCGGGGTTCACGTACACGACCAAGGTCGTCGGCACGGTCGGCGCCAACGGGGTTGTCGATGGTGACCTGTACCTCGTCGGCGGGGGCGACCCGGTTCTGGCCAGCGCATGGTGGAACGGGCTGTCGAAGTACCCGCCGTTCAACGAGACCTCGTTCGAGTCGCTTGCCGACGCGATGCAGCAGCACGGGGTCACGAAGATCAGCGGAAAGCTGGTCGGCGACGGGTCACGCTACGACGACGAGTACTTCGCTCCGACATGGGCCAAGGCCGACCACATCACCCAGGCCGGACCGATCGGTGCCCTGTTGGCCAACGACGCTTGGCAGACGCCAAAGGTCGCCGCGAAGGATCCGGCGTTAGGCGCTGTCTCGGTGCTGCGCGATCTGCTTTCGGCACGCGGCATCTCGGTCGGCGACATCGCCACCGGAACGTCCGCCGGCGGGGCGACGATCGCCGAGATCCAGTCGCAGCCGCTGCCGGCGATCCTCGCCGAGATGTTGACGACCAGCGACGACAACACCGCCGAGATGGTTCTCAAAGAGATCGGCTTCCAGGTCAAGGGTCAAGGCACGCGCGTGGCCGGGTTGCAGGTGGTGATGGACAAGCTCACGGCCTGGGGAGTTCCTACGGCGGGCGTCAACATGGTCGACGGGTCCGGCCTCTCCGATGCCAATCGACTGACCTGCGCGGCGATCCTCGGTGTGCTCGAACACGGCTCGCCCAACGATGCGGTCGGTCAGGGCATGCCGGTGGCAGGCAAGGCCGGCGGCACCCTCGCCGACAGCTTCGCCAACGGTCCGCTCACCGGGAAGCTTCATGGCAAGACCGGCTCGCTCAACCCGAACTGCAACCCGGGTCAGCTGGGCGCGAAGTCGCTCGGTGGATACATGCCCGAGGAGGGGGGAGGGGCGATCGAGTTCGTCCTTCTGCAAAATGGCGAATGCATCGCCAAGAACTACAAGCCGCTGTGGGATCAGCTCGGCGCGGCCTTGGCTGCCTACCCAACTGGTCCCACTGCGGCGACGCTGGCACCGCGATGAGCCGTTGATGGCCGTCATGCCGATGTTTCCGCTCGGCACGGTGTTGCTGCCCGGAGTCGTCCTGCCCTTGCACATCTTCGAACCGAGGTACCAGCAACTCGTTCGTGACTGCCTCGACGCACCCGAGCACGAATTTGGAGTCGTGCTCATCGATCGCGGCAGCGAGGTCGGGGGCGATGACTCGCGTCTCCCGGTCGGCGTCGTAGCCACGATGTTGCAGGTCGCGGCGATGGATGGCGATCGGTTCGCGGTGGTCACGATGGGGACACGTCGGATCCGGGTGATGCAGTGGCTGTCCGATGATCCGTATCCACGGGCCGAGGTCGAGGACTGGCCCGACGAGTCCGGCGAGACGCCGAGGGATCGCCTCGAGGCAACTGCGGCCCGCGCCAGGAGTTGCGCCGGGCTCGCGGTCGAGATGGGTGATCGTTCGGGTGTTCCTGAGGTCGAGCTCACTGGTGATCCGTCCGCCGACACCTTCCTGCTGGCAGCAATCTGCCCGTTCGGCCCTGCTGATCAATACACCGCGCTGAGCGCTCCGGATCCCTCCACCCGCCTCGACCTCATCGATCGAATGCTCGACGACGTCGAGGCCGGCCTGCGCTTCCGGCTGGGTTGAGGCTGCGTCGGGCGATTGCTCGGCGTGCTACACATATGGCCGTGCCCGACAAGGACAAATCCGACTCCGGAGACATCGGCCAAGTCGTCGATCTCGTCAAGGACTACGTCCGTCAAGAGACGCTCGGCCCCATCAAGGGAGCCGGCCGGTGGCTGGGTAGGGGCGTGGCCGGTGCCCTACTGATCGGTACCGGTTGCGTGTTGCTGGTGCTTGCCGCGCTGCGAATGATCCAGAACGAGTTCGGCAGATCCTTCCGTGGCCAGTGGATGTCACTGCTGCCATACCTGTTCGCGTTCGTCGTCAGCCTTGCCGTCATGGGCGTGGCCGCGTGGCGGATCATGGCGAAGAAGACCTTGCAGAAAGAGAGGCCCTGATGGCGCAACAACGCATCACCCGCGACGATCTCGAGACTCGATTTCGTCAACTTCAAGACAACGTCCAGGGCCGGGTCGAAGACAAGAAGCAAACCTTGTTGACCGCTGGCGTGGTCGCCGGTGTCGTCCTGCTGTTGCTCGTCTTCTTCCTCGGCAATCGCCGCGGCAAGAAGAAGACGACGCTCGTCGAGATACGCCGGGTCTGACGCGTGGCCAGGCGTGCCGGGGTGTTCTCGCCGTTCGCAGCCATGCGTCGCAATGCCCTGTACAAGGGGCTGCTCGGTGGTCAGCGCGGCTGGATGGCGGTGGGTGCGGTTGTCTGGGGAGCGCGATTCGTCAGAAAGGCGTTCGGGCGCTCCGAACAGGTCGTCGCCACCGAGGTGCTCAGGCCGGGGCAAGTGCTGCGCCTGGAAGCGATCGCGCCGCTCAGTCGCGGCGAACGCCGCGCTGCGCGTCGGGCCTCCTAACCAATGCCAGACCGCTGATGTGCGTAGCCCGATGAGAGTGCTGTTGCGCAACCCGCGCCGAGAGATCGAGGTTGCCGGCTCGTGCCCCGTGCACGCCCTGCTTTCTCGGCTGGAACTGAACCGCGAGTCGCATCTCGTGATCCGCAACGGCACGCTCGTGCCGGGCGATGCCCAACTTCTCGAAGGCGACATCGTCGAGATTCGTCCGGTCATCTCCGGAGGTGCGTGATGGTGGCGGCCGCCTCGAAGTGCCGCACGTGTCGCGGCCCGGCGATCATCGATCTGCCGCGCCACAACGCCAACTTCTGCGCCGAGCACTTCATCGAGATGTGCAGACGGCAGGTGGTCAAGGCCATCGCCCAGTTCGCGATGCTCGGCCCCGACGATCGGGTGTTGGTGGCGGTGTCGGGCGGGAAGGATAGCCTGGCGGTCTGGGACATGTTGATCGACCTCGGCTATCAGGCCGACGGACTGTACGTCGGGTTGGGGATCGGCGACTACAGCGAAACGTCGGGTGGCTACGCCCGACGGTTTGCGATCGAACGCGGTCTTCGTCTGCTCGAAGTCGATCTGCGTGACGACTACGGGTTCGATGTCCCAACGGCAGCCGCTGCCTCGCGTCGTGCACCGTGTTCGTCGTGTGGCCTGACCAAGCGACACCTGTTCGACAAGGCGGCGGTCGACGGCGGCTACACCGTGCTCGTCACTGGCCACAACCTCGACGACGAGGCCGCGGTGCTCTTCGGCAACACCTTGCGGTGGGATGTCGAATATCTGGCCCGACAGCTTCCCGTGCTCGAGGCGCGCCACGGCTTCCCGAAGAAGGTCAAGCCGTTGGTTCGCCTCACCGAGCGCGAAACGGCGGCGTGGTGCATCGTGCGTGGCATCGACTACCTCGTCGACGAATGCCCGATGGCGTCTGGCAACCGGCATCTGTCGTACAAGGAGGTGCTCAACACCATCGAGGCCTCGTCGCCCGGCAGCAAGGCGTCCTTCTATCTCAACTTCGTCGACAACATGGCGCCACTGCTCGTCGGCAAGTCGCTCTCCGACGGGCTGCAGCTCTCGGGCTGTTCCAACTGCGGCGCGCCCACAACGGGTAGCGTGTGCTCCTTCTGCCATCTGGTGGAGACGGCTTCCTCCCATGTCCCTGTGCCGGTCGAGCTGCTCGCGAAGAAGGGGAGAGGCTCACGATGAACAAGCCGTTTGCCTACGGCGACAAGGTCCTCTTGCTCGATCTCAAGCAACGCCGGTATCTGATCACGTTGGCCGACGGCGCCGAGTTCCACACCCACAACGGCTTCTTCGCCCATAGCGAGGTCGTCGGCCAGTTGGAGGGCGTGGTGGTCAAGAGCACGAAAGGCTCTCCGTACACCGCGCTGCGCCCGACGCTCGAAGACTTCGTCGTAGAGATGCCGCGCGGCGCGCAGGTGATCTATCCGAAGGATCTCGCGCCGATCTGCATGCTTGCCGACATCGGCCCAGGCGTGCGTGTGCTGGAGAGTGGGGTTGGCTCGGGAGCGCTGAGCATGACCATGCTGCGCTGGGGCGCCGAGATCGTCGGTTACGAGCTTCGTGAAGACTTCGCCAACCGTGCCAAGAACAACGTTCGCAGCTTCCTCGGCGAGGCGGCGATGGAGCGCTACCACGTCGAGTTGCGTGATTGCTACGAAGGCATCGACGAACGCGACGTCGATCGCGTCGTGCTCGACCTCCCCGAGCCGTGGCAGGTCGTTCCCCACGCGATGGAGGCGTTGCGACCGGGTGGGATCTTCATCGCCTACACGCCTTCGATCATCCAGGTGTCACAGCTGCGCGACGCCTTGGCGTCGCGAGCGTGGAACGGCACCAGGAGTCTGGAAGTACTGCACCGCGGATGGTATGTCGAAGGCCACGCCGTGCGCCCGGATCATCGCATGGTGGCGCACACTGGGTTTCTTACGACCGCCCGATTCCTGGGCTGAGGCGGCTACGCCTCGATCGCGACTATGCCTCGATGAAGATGCACTCGCCGGGGCATTCCTCGGCGCTCTCGATGACTGCATCGAGCTTGCTATCGGGGAAGCTGGCCATGCCTTCTGCACCCTGCGGATTGCCCTTGGCCGTGGCGTAGATCTTGTCGCCTTCGCGAACATACGCGAGACCATCGTCAAGCAGCGTGAACACGTCGGGCGCGATCTCTTCACAGAGCCCATCGCCGGTGCACAGATCCTGGTCGATCCAGACCTTCATGCTTGCAGTCTCCTCAGTCGAAGCCGTAGACGTGGCTGATCATACAGGTCCGCAACCTGCAAACACGGCTTACACCCGACCAGGTGATCCGTGTCACTGGGCGTGTTCACAAGGTGTGGCCACGTAAGTGCGTGCTTGCGGGTACCGCGCGCGTGTAGGTTCCGACCATGGCACAGGATTCTGACGGCTCCGAAGCTGTATTGCAGGCGCAGGTCATCGTTCTCGAACAGGAGATCGACCAACTCCGCCGCCGCCTCTCCGACGCTCCGAAGCGCCAGCGGGCGCTCGAGGAGCGGCTCCTCGAGACCAAGGGCCAACTCGCCCAGGCCGTCTCGCAGAACGAGAAGCTGAGCTACACCCTTCGAGAATCCCGCGAGCACATCGCTTCGCTGCGCGACGAGGTCGACAAGCTCACTCAACCTCCTTCGGCGTACGGCGTGATCGTCGGCAAGAACGACGACGGCACCGTCGACGTGCTCACCAGCGGGCGCAAGATGCGAGTCGGTCTGCACCCCGACATCGACCACGAACAGCTCCCTCGTGGCTCCGAGGTCGTGCTCAACGAGAGCTTCAACGTCGTGCAGGCCCGCCATCCGGAGGTCACCGGTGAAGTGGTGGCGATCAAGGAACTGCTCGAAGACGGAGTGCGCGCCCTGGTGGTGGGGCGCGCCGACGAGGAGCGCGTGTGCGAGCTCGCCGATTCGTTGCGAGGTGTGCACCTGCGCAGCGGCGACACCATGCGACTCGATCCGCGCACCAACATGCTGCTCGAGAAGCTGCCGCGGCCCGAGGTCGAGGATCTGCTGCTCGAAGAAGTGCCCGACATCTCGTACTCCGACATCGGGGGTCTCGACACCCAGATCGAGCAGATCGCCGACGCCGTCGAGCTGCCGTTCCTCTATCACGACCTGTTTGCCGAGCACCAGCTGCCGGCGCCCAAGGGCATCTTGCTGTATGGCCCTCCTGGGTGCGGCAAGACCCTGATCGCCAAGGCCGTCGCCAACTCGCTCGCTAAAAAGGTCGCCGACAAGACTGGTGGCGACAAGGGCCGCAGCTACTTCATCAACATCAAGGGCCCCGAGCTTCTCAACAAGTACGTCGGCGAGACCGAACGACAGATCCGGTTGGTGTTCCAGCGGGCTCGCGAGAAGAGTGAAGAGGGCTGGCCGGTCATCGTCTTCTTCGACGAGATGGACTCGATGTTCCGCACCCGCGGGTCGGGCATCAGCAGCGACATGGAGTCGACGATCGTGCCGCAGTTGCTGGCCGAGATCGATGGTGTCGAGGGGCTGCGCAACGTCATCGTGATCGGCGCCACCAACCGCGAAGACCTCATCGATCCGGCCATCCTGCGCCCCGGGAGACTCGACGTGAAGATCAAGATCGAGCGCCCCAACGCCGTTGCGGCGAAGCAGATCTTCGCTCGTTATCTCACCGACGAGATCCCCATCGCGCTCGACGAGAAGGTTCCGGAGATGATCGTCGCCACTGTCGAGGAGATGTATCGCGACGATGAGGCCAACCAGTTCTTGGAGGTCACCTACCAGAACGGCGACAAGGAGATCCTCTACTACAAGGACTTCTCGTCGGGGGCGATGATCGAGAACATCGTCCGCCGGGCCAAGAAGTTGGCCATCAAGCGAGTCATTGCGGGCGGGGCTCGGGGTGTGTCGACGCAGGATCTGCTCGACTCGATCAAGCAGGAGTACAAGGAGCACGAAGACCTGCCCAACACGACGAACCCCGACGACTGGGCCAAGATCAGCGGCAAGAAAGGCGAGCGCATCGTGTTCATCCGCACACTCGTCAAGGGCCGCGCCGAAGCCGCTCGCGAGGGTGGGCGAGCCATCGAACGGGTCGCCACCGGTCAATACCTGTAGGTAGTCGTGGCGAACGTCCTGCAGATCAGCGACACGCATCTGCGGGCCGGAGCCAACACACCGGCCGACAAGAATCCCGACGCTTTTTTGGCCGCGTCGATCGACGCTGCACTCGGGATCGATGCCGATCTCGTGCTGCTGACCGGCGACCTCGCCGACGACGGTTCGGTCCAGGCACTGGAGCGCCTTCGCGATCTCGTCAGCGTTTTCTCGGCGCCGGTCCTTGCGGTGGGGGGGAATCACGACATCCTCGACAACGTGCACGCTGTGTTCGGCGCCGCCGATACGGCCGAGGTCGGCGCGTGGCGCGTCGTCGCAATCGAGTCGCTGATACCGGGCGAGGTGCACGGTGCTGTCGACGTCGATGATCTCACCCGCCGGCTCGATGCCCTCGACGACCGACCAACGGTGATCGCGATCCACCACCCACCTCGATCGCCCAGCAGTCATCAGTGGTTCCAGTTGATCGGCGCCGAGCAGATGTTGGCCGCGGTGCGCGAGCGCCCGGGCATTCGCGCCGTTGTCAGCGGTCATCTCCACGAGGCGTTCCACTTGCACGACGCGGGTCTCGAGCTGTGCGGTGCGCCGTCCACCTACTACGCGATCGAGCACCGTGGCAACGAGTACCGGGCGGACGACGACGGGATCGTCGGCACCCAGTTACTGACGTTGGGTGATGACGGATCATTCGCGTGTGTCCCAGTCACTCGTTCGTTAGGGTGCTGACATGGCTATCCCAAAGGTCTGCGGGATCGAGACCGAGTACGGAATCATGGTGCGCGGCGCCGACAGCAACCCTGTCACGGCGTCGTCGCTGTTGATCAACGCCTACCTGGCAGTCAACTACCGCAAAGTCGGTTGGGACTTCGAAGACGAGCATCCCGGGCACGATGCCAGGGGGTTCGCCGTCGACGACCTCCTGGCGCCCGACATCGAGACCAATCTGGTCAACTCGGTGCTGACCAATGGCGCCCGTTACTACGTCGACCATGCCCATCCCGAGATCAGCACGCCGGAGTGCCTCACGGCACTGGAGGTCGTTCGCTACGACCGGGCCGCAGAAGAGATCATCCGCGAGAGCATGGCCGCGGCCGGCGGTCATCTGCCGGTTGGCGCCGAGATCCTCTGTTACAAGAACAACTCCGACGGCAAGGGCAACAGTTACGGCTGCCACGAGAACTACCTGCTGGCTCGCTCCGTGCCCTTCGGGCGGATCGTCTCTCAGGTCACGCCACACTTCGTCACCCGCCAGGTCATGATCGGTGCGGGCAAGGTCGGGTGCGAGGTGGCCGGCATGTCTGCCGACGACGTGCCCTACCAGATCAGTCAACGAGCCGATTTCTTCGAAGAGGAAGTCGGTCTGGAGACGACCCTCAAGCGACCGATCGTCAACACTCGCGACGAGCCGCACTGCGACGCCAGCAAGTACCGCAGGCTGCACGTGATCGTCGGCGATTCCAACATGAGCGAGATCGCCACGTACCTCAAGGTCGGCACCACCGCCATCGTTCTGGCCATGATCGAAGACGATGCGCTTGGCGACGACTGGCTGCTCGCCAACCCCGTTGCGGCGATCCGGCAGGTCAGCCACGATCCGTCGCTGCAGCGCACGATCCTGCTGCGCAGCGGTCGGCGGGCCACAGCAATCGAGGTGCAGTGGGGGGTGCTCGAACGAGCCCGCAAGTACGAGCGCTCGCACGGGCTGTCGGCAGTGGGTGAGTCGGTCGGAGTCGATGTGCTGGCGCGCTGGGAAGCCGTGCTGACCGGTCTGGAGAACGACATCTCGACGGTGGCCGGCATCGTTGACTGGGTGGCCAAGAAGCGGCTGATCGAGGGCTACGCCGATCGGCACAACCTCAGTGCCACCGACGCCCGGTTGAAGGCGCTCGACCTGCAGTACCACGACCTGCGGGCCGACAAGTGCCTGGCTCGACGTGTCGGACTGCAGACGCTGATCGACGACGACGAGGTCGAGAGCGCCAAGACCGAGCCTCCGACGACGACACGGGCGTACTTCCGGGGTCGTTGCCTGGCCAAGTGGCCGGCTGACATCGTCGCTGCCAACTGGGACAGCCTCGTGTTCGACATCGGCCGGGATCCACTACGGCGAGTGCCGATGATGGAACCATTGCGTGGTACTGCCGAGCATGTCGCTAGGTTGATCGACGAGAGCAACACCCCTGCCGAGCTGCTCGCTCGGTTGGGGGCATAGGGTTCCTGCGGAGGACACCATGGCTGAACGTACCCAGAAGCAAAAACCGGCGCCGAGTCGCACTGAGGAGACCGTCGAAGAGGCTCCAGCTTCCACCGCGTCCGGTGACAAGTTGAAGGCCGAGCTCGACGACCTGCTCGACGAGATCGACGGAGTGCTCGAGACCAACGCAGAAGACTTCGTCAAGTCGTATGTGCAAAAGGGCGGCCAGTAACCGTTATGGCGATGCCGTTCTTCACGCCGGGCGACGACCCCGGCTCGAACTTCCCTGAACTGTTGCGCCGAACCGGGCTGACTTCCGACGTCGTCAACGTCGGTGATCTGCTCGTTCCGCACGCTACGACGTGCGTGGCCATGCGCTACATCGACGGTGTGGTGATGGCCGGCGACCGCCGAGCCACCAGCGGCAACCTCATCAGCCATCGCGGCATGGAGAAGGTCGTCCAAGCCGATCACTTCAGCGGGGTCGCCATCGCCGGCGCGGCCGGCCCGGCGATGGAGATGATCAAGCTGTTCCAGCTGCAGCTCGAGCACTACGAGAAGGTCGAGGGCTCGTTCCTGAGCCTCGAGGGCAAGGCCAATCAGTTGTCGATGATGGTGCGCGGCAACCTGCCGGCTGCGATGCAGGGAATGGTCGTCGTGCCGATCTTCGCCGGGTTCGATCTGCGACGGAGAACCGGGCGGCTGTTCACCTACGACGTCACCGGCGGGCGCTACGAAGAGCAGGACTACGTCGCCACGGGCTCCGGCAGCCTGCATGCCGGCACGGTCATCAAGATCGGCTACCGCGAGTCGATGAGCAACGACGAGGCTGTCGCTCTGGCGTGCAAGGGATTGTGGGAGGCGGCCGATGCCGATTCGGCAACCGGCGGGCCGGACGCGCTTCGTGGCATCTATCCGATCGTCGCCACCATCACCGCCGAGGGTTGGCAGCGCATCAGCGACGAACATCTGGCGACGGTGTTCGAGGAGATCGCGACGGAGGTGAGAGCACGATGACGATGCCTTACTACGTGGCGCCCGAGCAGGTCATGAAGGACCGTGCCGACTATGCCCGCAAGGGCATCGCTCGCGGCCGGGCGATGGTTGCCGTGCACTACTCCGACGGCGTTGCATTGGTCGCTGAGAACCCGTCGAACACGCTGCGCAAGATCAGTGAGATCTACGACCGCATCGCCTTCGCCGGAGTCGGCAAGTACAACGAGTTCGATCAGCTGCGCGTTGCCGGGGTGCGTGCTGCCGATCTCAAGGGCTACCAGTACTCGCGCGACGACGTCGATGCTCGCGGCCTGGCAAACCAGTACGCGCAGATCCTCGGTCAGGTGTTCACTCACGAGATGAAGCCGATGGAGGTCGAGATCCTCGTCGCCGAGGTCGGCTACGGCGCCGACGACTACCAGTTGTTCCACATCCTGTACGACGGAACAGTCATGGACGAACGCCGGTTCAGCGTGCTCGGTGGCGATGCCGAGGCGATCGCCGGCCGTCTCAACGAGTCGTACACCGAAGAGCTCACCCTCGCTGCCGCAGTCACGGCGGGCACCGCCGCGTTGGGCACAGCGGATCGATCCCTCGCAGCAGACGATCTCGAGGTTGCCATCCTCTCCAGGTCGAACGGCCGCCGCTGCTTCAAACGGCTGACCGACACCGACGTCGCACGGATCTTGGCGGGGTAGTGGCGATGACCCGCATCGTCGATCTCAACAGTGACGTCGGCGAAGGCTTCGGAGCATGGCCGGGTGGCCCCGACCGAGAATTGATGTTGATCATCACGTCGGCCAACATCGCCTGCGGGTTCCATGCCGGCGATCCATCGATCATCCGCCGCACATGCGAGATGGCCGCCGAGAAGGGCGTGGCCATCGGCGCCCACGTCAGTTATCCCGACCTTGCCGGCTTCGGCCGCCGGTTCATCGACATGAAGCCCACCGAGCTCGCCGATGCCGTCATCTATCAACTCGGCGCGCTCGACGGTTGTGCGCGGGCTGCCGGCTCGGCGATCACCTACGTCAAGCCGCACGGCGCGTTGTACAACACCATCGTTCGCCACGAGTCGCAGGCCAACGCGGTGGCCAGCGCGATCCGAATCTTCGATCCCACGCTGCCCTTGCTCGGCCTGCCGGGCACCGACAGCGCGATCGAACGCGCCGCGGCCGAGCACGGTCTCAAGTTCTGTTTCGAGGGGTTTGCCGACCGCGGATATACCGCCGAGGGCACGTTGGTGCCACGCGGCCAGCCCGGTGCGTTGATCACCGACGGCGACGCAGCCGCGGCCCAGGCGCTCGCTCTCGCCGACCGTGGCATCACTTCGCTCTGTGTGCACAGCGACACCCCTGGCGCCGCTGAGCTGGCTGCGGCGGTCGCGGCCGGCCTGCTCCGCAACGGCTACGAACTGAGGCCCTTCACTCGATGAGGCTGCTGCCATATGGTCCTCGGGCAGTGCTGGCCGAATACGACTCGTTGGCCGAGGTGATGGCGGTCAGCGATGGCTTGCGCGCTGCGGCCCTGCCGGGTGTCATCGATGTCGTGCCGGCAGCGCGGACCGTGCTGGTGCACCACAACGGCGTCGATCGTGCTGTCCTCGAAGCACTGCTGCAACCAACCGACCAAGCGCCACGTCCGGTTGGGCCGCTCGTCGAGATCCCGGTCGTGTACGACGGAGCCGATCTTGCCGAGGTTGCGTCGGCGACCGGAATGTCTGCCGACGAGGTCGTCGACATGCATTCGTCGACGACGTTTTCGGCGGCCTTCCTCGGATTCACCCCCGGATGGGCCTATCTCGTCGGCCTGCCGCCTCCGCTGCACCTGCCGCGGCGCTCGACACCACGCACCTCGGTTCCCGCCGGGTCGGTCGCCATTGCCAACGAGTTCAGCGGTGTGTACCCGACGACGAGTCCAGGTGGCTGGCACCTGCTCGGGCACACGATCGTGCCGATGTTCGACCCATCGCGTGCCAAGCCGGCGCTTGTCGTCGCCGGCGACCGAGTGCGCTTCGTTCCGGCATGATCGAGATCATCAACCAGGGGATCGGCAGCTCGTTCCAGGATCTCGGACGGGTCGGGTACAAGCACCTTGGCGTCGGTCGCAGTGGTGCCGCCGATCGGCCGTCGCACGGCCTGGCCAATCGACTCGTCGGCAACCCGGAATCGATGGCAACGATCGAATCGTGTGGTGGCCTCTGTGTGCGTCTCCATCGACACGCGACCGTGGTGGTCACCGGGGCACGCGGGACGATCGACGTGCGGCACGGACCACCGATGGCGGTGAACGGAAGCGCCCACTTGCCCGCAGGCGCGGAGGTCACCCTGCGCTCGCCCGACGAGGGTCTGCGGTACTACCTGGCAGTCCGTGGTGGGTTCGATGTGCCCCCGGTCCTCGGCTCGTGCAGCCTCGACACCCTGGCCGGGATCGGACCGCGGCTGTCGAGTGGCGACCGGTTCGGCATCGGTCCCGATCCCAACACACCACTTTCTGCCGACCTCGGCATCCGGCCACCGTTGTCGACCCTGATCCACATGTCCGAAGGGCCGCGGCGCGACTGGTTCACCGACGAGGCCTGGTCGCTGCTGACCACGCAAGGGTTCGTCGTCAGCGCCTCGTCGAATCGTGTGGGAGCCCGCCTCACCGGCCCGCTGCTCGAACGGCGTCACAACCGCGAGCTGCCCAGTGAGGGCCTGGTCGAAGGTGCGATCGAAGTGCCTCCGGACGGCCAGCCGATCGTGATGCTTGCCGACTGCCCAGTCACCGGTGGCTACCCGGTGATCGCTGTCGTCGATCGTGATCACCTGCCGTGGGTGGCTCAGGCGCGTCCCGGCACCACGTTGCGGTTTCGGCACAGCGGCAGATAGACGAGCAATCGGCGGCCGACCGCGCTACGTTGCGCACATGGAGCGCCGCATCTACGGCCTCGAGAACGAATACGGCGTTACCTGTACATTACGCGGGCAGCGCCGCTTGAGTCCCGACGAGGTTGCTCGCTACCTGTTCCGGCGCGTCGTGTCATGGGGCCGCAGCAGCAACGTGTTCCTGCAGAACGGCGCCCGGCTGTACCTCGATGTCGGGTCGCACCCCGAGTACGCGACGCCCGAATGCGACTCGCTGTACGACCTCGTCGTGCACGACAAGGCTGGCGAGCGCATCCTCGAGAGCCTGCTCGTCTCGGCCGAGCAGCGCCTCCGTGAAGAGGGCATCCGCGGCACGATCTACTTGTTCAAGAACAACACCGACTCGGCCGGTAACAGCTACGGCTGCCACGAGAACTACCTCACCCGTCGCGCCGACGATCTCGGTCATTACGCCGAGGTGCTGATTCCGTTCCTCGTCAGCCGGCAGATCTTCACCGGCTCGGGCAAGGTCCTGCAGACCGCCCGCGGCCCGATGTATTCGCTCGCCCAGCGCGCCGAGCACATCTGGGAGGGCGTCAGTTCGGCCACGACTCGCAGTCGCCCGATCATCAACACACGTGACGAGCCGCATGCCGACGCCGAGCGCTACCGGCGGCTGCACGTGATCGTCGGCGACTCGAACATGAGCGAGTACACGACCTTCGTCAAGGTTGGCTCTGTGGCGTGCATGTTGCGAATGCTCGAAGATCAATCCGTGGTCCTGCGTGACATGACCTTGGAGAACCCGATCAGGGCGATTCGTGATATCAGCCACGACATCACCTGCCGGCGCAAGGTGCGCCTGGCCAACGGGCGCGAGGTCAGTGCCATGGACATCCAGCGCGAGTACCTCGATCGGGCGTTGCGCTACTCCGATACCAAGGGGTTCCCGCCGCTCGAGCAGAAGGCGTTGGAGATGTGGGAGCACTGCATCAGCACCATCGAGAACGATCCGTTGAAGCTCGATCGCGAGGTCGACTGGGTGATCAAGTACCGGTTGCTCGACGCCTTCCGCACCCGGCATGACCTGCCCCTCGGCCACGCCAGGGTGCAGTTGCTCGATCTGCAGTACCACGACATCTCCCGCGAGCGCAGCCCGTTCTACAAGCTGCAGGATCGTGGTCTGGTCGAGCGCATGTGCGTCGACGCCGACATCGATGCGGCCGTTGACATCCCACCGCAGACCACACGGGCACGGCTCCGGGGAGAGTTCATCAAACGAGCCAAAGAACGCAAGCGCGATTACACGGTCGATTGGGTGCACTTGAAGCTCAATGATCAGGCGCAGCGCACCGTGCTCTGCAAGGACCCCTTCAAGAGCCGTGACGAGCGGGTTGAGAAGCTGATTGCCTCTCTGTGACCTGCCACTTGAATGGCCGAACGGCCCGCTAGCGTTGCGCCGATGACCGATGAGGACACACGGGCAGTCGTGGTCGAACCCGGACCCGAAGAACTATCGGTCGACGACGAGTATGACGACGCCACCGACCCCGATTCACCGTCCCATCGCGTGCCCGACGGCAAGCACAAGCGGTCGGGCCTCGTCGAATGGATCATTGTCGTCGTCGTGGCCATCAGCTCGGCGCTGCTGGTTCGCGCCTACGTGCTTCAGCAGTTCGCGGTCGAGGGCACCTCGATGCTCACGACGTTGCACCCCAGCGACCGGGTGCTGGTCAACAAGCTCAGCTATCGCCTGCACGACCCGCGCCGTGGCGACGTCGTGGTGCTCAAACGAATCGAGACCAACGCGCAAGAGCGCGATCTGATCAAACGGGTGGTCGGCCTGCCTGGCGAGACCCTCAAGTATCGCGACTGCCAGCTGTTCATCAACGGCTTGCTGATCAAGGAGCCGTATCTCGACCCACAGATCGTCTCGGCCAACCGGTGCGGAGCAGATCAGCCATCGGTGAAAGTTCAACCTAAACATGTGTTCGTCATGGGTGACAACCGAGGCGGGTCGCTCGACAGCCGCGACGACAGTGTGGGCCAGGTTGCCTACGGCAACTTGATCGGCCGCGCCTTCGTGGTGATGTGGCCGTTTGCCGACTGGCAGTGGCTGTAACCCGTTGGGTCGTACATGTCCGACGATGATTGGTGGGCGGAAGCAGTTGATCAGTTCGGGCTAGACACCACCGTTGTCGACGCGCCGACCGAGGACGCCGAACTCGATGCGGACGCCACGGAGCCCCTAGAACGTCGACGTCGACGTCGCCGCCGGCGAGCCGGAATCGACTGGCTGATCATCTTTGCGGTCGCAATCGGCGGCGCACTGTTGTTGCGGCTGTTCGTCATCCAACAGTTCGCGGTGGACGGGGAATCGATGCTCGGCACGCTGCGATCGGGCGACCGGGTGATCGTCAACAAGTTGAGCTACGTCGCTCACGATCCGCGGCACGGTGACATCGTCGTGCTGGAAGACATCAAGGCCAGTGTCGAGGTCCGCGATCTGATCAAACGAGTCATTGGCCTACCCGGCGAGACCATCGAGTACCGCAACTGCCACTTGTTGATCAACGGCACGGTGGTGGTAGAGCCGTACCTCGACCCGCAGCTGGTCTCGGCCGGCCATTGCGGTGACTCCCAACGGCCTGTGCTGGTCGAGCCCGGTCATGTGTTCGTGATGGGTGACAACCGTGCATCCTCGCTCGACAGCCGGGCACCGGTGATCGGGCAGATCCCGTTCGGCAACTTGATCGGGCGGGCCTTCGTCGTCGTCTGGCCGACCTCGCACTGGCGCTGGTTGTAGCGCGGGGCGAGTCAGCGCGGCAGGCCGACCTCGGCGTTGTAGGCCTCGACCATGCGATCGATCCAGTCGCTGTAGATCCCATCGAGTCCCATGCGCAGTGCCGCGTGCAGGATGTGCGGCTCCTGCATGTCCCATCCGAAGGCGATCCGGTCGAATCGATGGAACAGCGCCACGGTGCCACCGCTCCAATCCGAATGATGGAGGTTGACCGCGTCGATCCCCTTGTCGCGCAGCGTCGCCGCGCGTCGCTCGGGGCCCTCCTTCATCCGGGCCAAGCGGGTGGAGTCGACCAACTTCGCCCCGTGACCGCGTACGGGGAGGAGCGACTCCCAACTGGGCGCACACAGCCAGAGCCGCTCGAGCATGTCGGGTGCGGCTTCGGCCACTGTGTCGATCACCACCTGGCCGCTGTCCGCATCCTTGAGATCGAGCGAGAGGTGGTAGTTGGAACCGCAGCGCTCGATCAACTCTGAGAGCGATGGGATGTGGGCGGGAAGTGCCGCCCGTGGCAACTCGCCGATCGGTCGATTCCGACCAATTGCCCGCTTCACCACACCATCGTGATCGAGCACTGCGACACCGTCGGCGGTGATCCAGACATCGCTCTCCAGCCCCGTTGCGCCGAGCTTGAGCGCCAGTTCGAAACCGGGAAGGGTGTTCTCGGGCGCGTAGGCCCGGGCTCCGCGATGGCCGAAGGCGATGGGGTAGTCGAGGAGCGACGGAAGGCGTTGCTGCACCCCCGAATGATGCCACGATGCAGTTCTGATCGGGGGTCCAGCTCGTAGACTCCGCGGCGATGTTCAATCTCAGCGGCAGCGAAATCGTGTTCCTGCTGCTGATCGCCTTGATCGTGCTCGGCCCCGAGAAGCTTCCCGAGGCCGTTCGCAAGTTCGGCCAGGTGTACGCCGAAGTCAAGAAGATGTCCTCGGGATTCCAGAGCGAACTGAAGTCTGCGCTCGACGAACCGATGCGCGAGATGCGCGAGACAGCGGAGGCATTCAAGAACGCAGCCAACTTCGACTTCAAGTTCGACGCGGACGAACCGGCGAAGGCTGTCGATGAGCCAGCTGCGACGATCGACGCGCCGGCCGCGGCGATCGACGAACCGGTCGCGACCACTGACGCAAGCGAGCCGACTGCTCCGGCAAACGAGCCACCGCGAGGCGGCGGCGAGGCGATCATTCCCGTCGCCAATCAGGAGCCGCGGGCCATCGAGACGGTCGACGAGGGCTTCATCGAATGAAGCTGCCCTGGAGGGGGGAAAAGCGACCGAAGCTCGCCTCTCCCGACGATCGGATGACCCTCATCGAGCATCTGGCGGAGCTGCGTTCGCGCATTGTCCGGGCGTTGCTCGCTGTGGTGCTCGGCATCATCGTGGTGCTCGCGTTCTACGACCATGTCTTGAACTTCTTGTGGGAACCGTACAAGGCGCTGTGCAAGCGGAAGCCGAAGCTCACCTGCGACCTGCAATTCATCGGCCCGCTGGAGGGCTTCACCACCAGGCTGTCGATCGCCACATATGGCGGCATCATCCTGGCCCTGCCGGTGATCATGTGGCAGATCTGGCGCTTCATCGTGCCCGCGCTGCACGCCAAGGAGAAGAAGTACGCCATCCCGTTCGTGCTCTCTTCCGTGTTTCTGTTCCTGCTCGGTGGAGCCGTCGCGTACTGGACGTTGACGCCGGCGCTCGACTTCTTGATCTCCTGGTCGGGTACCGGCGTGACGGCCAACTTCCAGGTCAGCAAGTACATCAGTCTGGTCGGGTTGATGGTCGCCGCGTTCGGTCTCACGTTCGAGTTCCCGGTGCTGCTGGTCTTCCTGGAGCTGGTCGGCGTGCTCTCACCGCAGACCTTGGTCAAACAGTGGCGCTACGCCACGGTGATCATCTTCGTGCTCGCCGCGATCATCACTCCGAGCGGCGATCCGTACTCGATGATGGCACTAGCGATCCCGATGATGATCTTCTACGTGATCTCGGTGGTGATCGGCCTCATCGCCCAGCGACGAAAGCGGCGCGCCGCGGCGGCCGCCGACTGACACGATTGAGTCGTGAACGCGCGTCGGGCTGAGTTGACGGCCCACTTCGGCTTTCCGCTCGACGATTTTCAGCTACGCGCCCTCGACGCACTCGACGAAGGTCAGTCGGTGCTGGTCGCTGCACCGACGGGTAGCGGAAAGACGGTGGTCGCCGAGTACGCCATCGACGCGGCAGTCGCCGATGGCAATCGAGCGTTCTACACCGCACCGATCAAGGCACTCTCGAACCAGAAGTACCACGATCTGGCTGATCGGCTTGGTACTCACAACGTCGGTCTGCTCACCGGTGACAACACGATCAACGGCGACGCGCCAGTCGTAGTGATGACCACCGAAGTGCTGCGCAACATGATCTACGCGCGCAGCGCGGCACTCAACCAGCTGGCACTCGTCGTACTCGACGAGGTGCACTTCCTGCAGGACACGTACCGCGGGCCCGTGTGGGAGGAGGTCATCATCCACCTCCCGACTCGGGCGAGGCTGGTGTGCCTTTCGGCAACCGTCAGCAATGCCGCCGAGCTCGCCGAGTGGATCTCCACCGTGCGCGGACCGACCACTGCGATCGTCGAGGAACGTCGCCCGGTGAAGCTCGACAACCTCTACCTGATCGGCGACAAGACCCACGATCGCATGCATCTGCTACCGACCCTGGTGAATGGCCGGATGAACCACGACGCAGCCCGACTCGACGAAGAAGCAGCGCGCAACGCCAAGGGCAGTAGAGCCCGGCGCGGCGCCGCCCAGGCCCGGCGCCGGCTGTTCACGCCATCGCGTCTGGAGGTCGTCGACCTTCTCGAGCAGCATCGGATGTTGCCGGCGATCTACTTCATCTTCAGTCGCAACCAGTGCGACGAAGCGGCCAAGGCCGTAGCGGCCGCCGGCACGCGCCTCACCACCGGTGCTGAACGCGATCGAATTCGAGAGATCGTCGATGCCAGGCTGGGGGCGATCGATCCGGCAGATCTCGCCGTGCTCGGCTACAGCGCGTTTCTCGGGCAACTCGAGGCCGGTGTCGCGGCCCACCACGCCGGCATGGTGCCACCGTTCAAAGAGGTCGTCGAGGCGTGCTTCGTCGAAGGACTTGCCAAGGTGGTGTTCGCCACCGAGACGCTGGCCGTCGGGATCAACATGCCGGCCAAGACCGTCGTGATCGAAAAGCTCAGCAAGTTCACGGGCGATCATCACGCGTTCTTGACTCCAGGTGAGTACACCCAACTCACCGGGCGGGCCGGCCGGCGAGGCATGGACGACCTCGGTTTCGCGGTCGTTCTGTGGAGCCCGTTCGTGCCCTTCGATCAGGTTGCCGCGCTCGCCAGCAGCCGTACGTTCCATCTCAATTCGGCCTTCCGGCCGACGTACAACATGGCCGCCAACCTCGTGCGCTCGTACACCAGCGAGCTTGCCCACCATCTGCTGAACCTGTCGTTCGCCCAGTATCAGGCGGACGGTGATGTGGTGCGCATCGAAGCCAGGCTCGGGCGTCGCCAGGCCCATCTCGCCGACTTGTTGGAGCGATCTCGCAGCCCGTACGGCGATATCGACGAATACCGCCGCGAGATGAAAGGTGGAGGCGTCAAGCCGGTGCCGGGCGGTGCGGTCGGGCGCGATGACCTGGTGTCGCTGGCGTTGATGAAGTTGCGTCCAGGCGATGTGATCTATGCCGAGAAGGCGCAGTATGCGGGACGTGTCGCCGTACTTGCCAGTGCTCATCGCAAGGGCGGCATGCGCGTGACCGGGCTGACGACTCGGCGCGATCTGGTGATGCTGACGTCGGCGGATTTCGCTGAACCGCCTCGGGCCCTCGGCAAGATCCAACTGCCGGTGGACTACGCGCCGAACCGTCACGACTTCCAGAAGGAGGTCGTCCATCGCCTGGAGCTCGCCACGCTTGCGCCGCATTCGAGGCGGGCTCGTCACGATTCCGCGTCCAACGCTGCAGTGGCACACCCGGTGGAAGACGACCCCGAGCTGGAAGAGCGATTGAAGGCCGCTGCACAGGCCGAGCGAGTGGCTCGTGAGGTCGAAGAGCTGCGAACGCGGGTGCGCACTCGAAGCCAATCGGTGGCCCGAGATTTCGACCGCGTCCTGCGAGTGCTGGAGAACTGGGGCTACATCGACGGCTGGACCCTCACCGAGCCCGGAAAGATCTTGGCCAGGACCTTCCACGAATGCGATCTGTTGATCGTTGAATGTGTTCGCCAAGGCTTGCTCGACGATCTCGAGCCGGCAGCGTTGGCAGGGCTGGTCTCGGTGTTCGTGTACGAGCATCGCAGCCCGGAGCCCGCTCCGCTGGCTTGGTTCCCGTCGCCCACCGTGCGCAAGCGATGGCAGCGCATCGCCGAGATCAGCTACGAGCTCGAAGAGATCGAAGAAGAGGCGGGTCTGTCGGTGCATCGTCCGCCAGACCCGACCTTCGTCGCCGTCGCCTTTGCCTGGGCGGCGGGGGAGGGCTTCGCTGAGGTGGTCGAGGCGGAAGAACTGTCGGGCGGCGATTTCGTGCGAACGATGAAGCAGTTGATCGACGTGCTGCGCCAACTGTCGTTGGTTGCTCCCAACCGGGCAACACGGCGCGCTGCCGAGCAGGCCGCGGACCAGTTGTTCCGCGGTGTCGTGGCCGCCTCGAGCGCCGTCGAGCCGGTCGAGGACCCGCCACAGCCAACCGTGATCATCGAGGCCGGCGATGACGATCCGCAAGGGTGAGCCGTGGGGTGAGCCGGCGGTGTGCCCGCCCGAGGTGAGCGTGGTGTCGGCCGACCGGGGGCTGCGTCACTGGGCGCTCAGGCATCTGGCGAGTGGCGTGTCGATCCCTGAAGTCGGCGTCGTCGGCGGCGACCTGGCACGAACGTGCGGCGCAACGAGTGCCGCTCGGCCGTGTACGGCCAGAGTGACGGTCGATGCGATACGGGTGACGCTCGACGATCGCGAACCGACATGGGGTGTCGCCCACCTCGTCGCCCGGCGCCATTGGCTGCGTGGCGAGGTGGTGTTCGTGATGAACGCCCAGTACTACGGCCGCTACGACGTGGCGCCGCGATCGCACCCCAATGACGGCAAGTTCGACGTGTTGCGCGTGGATCCGGCAATGCGTTGGCGAGAGCGAATGCAGGCACGGCAGCGGGCGCGCCCCGGCGCGCATCTTCCACATCGTGATCTGGCGTTCCGCTCGCTCTCCGAAATCGATCTCCACTTCGACCGCCCGCTGATCGTGTGGATCGACGGCGTTCGCCAGGGTGCGGCCACCCGTTTGCGAGTGGTCGCCCAGCCCGACGCCCTGGTCATCTACGTGTAGAAAATGCCAGGGAAGGTGCGTTCGCACGTCTCACGGCTAGGGTCGATCGCCATGCAAGCATGGATCCTCGACGAGTCGCCCGGCGCCTACCGATGGGGATCCATCGACCTCCCCGAGTTGGCGGTCCACGACGTGGCGATCCGAGTTGTCGCCAGCGCGCTCAACCACATGGACCTGTGGACCACCCGTGGCGCGCCGAAGCCCCCGCTGCCACATGTGCCCGGATGCGATGTCGCCGGGATCGTCTCGGCAATCGGCTCGGCTGTCACAACCGTCGCTGTTGGCGATGAGGTCGTCATCAACCCCGGAGTCTCACCGGTGGCCGACATCGAGGCGTGGGGAAACGACAGCCCGATGGGCCCGGGCTTCATGATCTACGGCGAGCACTGCTGGGGCGGCCACGCCGAAACGGCGATCGCTCCGGAGCGCAACGTTCGCCCCCGTCCTCGATCGCGAACGTGGGAGGAATGTGCAGCCTTCCCGCTGGCCTATCTCACCGCGTATCGGATGCTGCGGCGCGCCAGGCTGCAATCAGGCGACACGCTGCTCGTCGTCGGGATCGGCTCAGGTGTGTCGTGCGCGGCGCTGGCGCTCGGAACGATGATGGGTGCGCGTGTCGAGGCCACGAGCCGCAGCGAGTCGAAGCGGGCGCAGGCGCTCGAGATGGGTGCAGCCGCGGTGCACGACAGCGCCGCCGCGAAATGGTCCGTCGAGGCCGATGTCGTGGTCGAGAGCGTCGGCCCGGCGACGTGGGACCAATCGGTCCGCGCCCTCAAACCCGGTGGACGTCTCGTCGTCTGCGGCAGCACCTCGGGGCCGAAGGTCGAACTCACCCTGCCGCGGTTGTTCTTCAAGCAGTTCGAGATCATCGGCTCCACGATGGGTAGCTATCAGGAGTTCGATGAGGTATGCGCGCTGGTCGACGCGGGTCTGGCAATCACCATCGACGGAATCTTCCCGCTGCAGGGCTACCAAGACGCACTCGCCCGCCTGGAGCACGGTGAACAGCTCGGCAAGATCGTCCTCACCCACGAGGGAAGCTGACATGGATGTCGAAGCCCTGAAGACCGCCGTATGTGCCGAAGTCGATCGACTCTCCGATCAGCTGTTGCACGCCAGTCACGAGATCCACTCCCATCCGGAGCTCAACTTCGAAGAGCACTTCGCCCACGAGCTGCTCGTCGATCAGTTGCAGTCCGCCGGGCTGCAGACGACGCCACATGCATACGGTGTGGGCACCGCCTTCGAGGCGTCGGCCGGCGACACCGGTTTCAACGTCGCCGTGCTCTGCGAGTACGACGCCCTGCCCGGAATCGGCCATGCGTGTGGCCACAACATCATCGCCACCGCCGGTCTCGGCGCGGGTCTCGCGGCAGCGGTGGTTGCCGCAGAGGCCGGCGGAACGCTGCGGATCATGGGCACCCCGGCGGAAGAAGGTGGTGGCGGCAAGATCGAGCTGGCCAGGCGGGGAGCGTTCGACCACGTCGGTGCGGCGATGATGGTGCACCCGGCGGATGCCGACCTGATCGCTATGGACACGATCGCCTTGCAGGAGCTGCACGTGCAGTTTCATGGCAAGGCAGCGCACGCCGCCGCGGCTCCGTGGGATGGGCGCAACGCGCTCGACGCTGCCGTGCTCGGGTACATGAACATCGCCGCGCTGCGGCAGCACATCCGACCGACCGAACGAGTGCACGGAGTGTTCACCAAGGGTGGCGACAAGGCCAACATCGTGCCGGCCGAGACGGCGATGGAGTGGATCGTGCGTTCAGCAACGATCGAGTCGTTGCAACCGCTGAAGCAGCGCGTGCTGACGTCGCTGGAATGCGCCGCCACGGCCTGTGCGTGCACGATCGATCACGAATGGCACGGCCACACCTACGCCGACATGATCGACAATGGGCCGATGGTTGCCGCCTACGTCAGCAATGCGGCGCGCGTCGGTCGAGTCGTCGTCGACCCTGTCGCAGTCGGACGGCAGGTGGTCGGCAGCACCGACATGGGCAACATCAGCTACCTGGTCCCGTCGATCCATCCGATGATCAAGGTTGCCGCCGACGGAGTGGCGATCCACACGCTGGAATTCGCCGAGTGGGCGAGATCCGCCGATGGTGACAAGGCCGTGCTCGACGGCGCCAAGATGATGGCGATGACGATCGTCGACCTGTGGACGTCGGCCGAACTCCGTCAGGCGGCAACGGCGGCGTTCGCCGAACGGCCATTTGTCGAGGTCTTGTAAGCGCAGGTCAGGCGGTCGCGCTATCCGGCGGCTGGAGAGCGGCAGCCCGTAGGATTTGCGTTCGTGACGGTCTACGTCCCCGACGACTACACGCCTGCCGAGGCCGACACGCTGCGGCGATACTTCACGAACCTCGACGGACCGGTATTTGCCCTGGTCAACCTCCCTGAGGTGGTCAAGGGTGCGTTGTTCGCCCGCTACAGCCGCAGCGCCAAGAGCCTGCGGCGGCTGTTCCTCGACGAGTTCGTCGGCGATCTCGACATCAGCGGCGACCACTCCGTCGACGCCACGATCGGCCTCGAACGTGCCGAGGAGCTCTACGAGAAGGTGTTCTTCGAGTACGGCGACGATTCCGTGGCTCAGCTCGGCGGCGTGCACCTCGCCTGCGAGCAGGCGTCCAACGTGCTCACCAAGGTGCTCGAGTGGGGCCGACTGATGAGCTACCTCGAGCAGAGCACGCGGTACATCGCCTACGACTCACGCATCGGTGGTCGATATCGCTTCTACCGCGATCCGGCGGTGCTCTCCAGCAGGTTCGGCACTCGTTACGTCGGTGATATGGATCGGCTGTTCGACACGTATTCGTTGTTGCTCAACAAGGTCACCGAGCACGTGCGCGCTACGGTCGACCGCGACCCGGCCGACAGCGACTTCGTCTTCCGTCAGGCCACTCGGGCCAAGGCACTCGACGCCGTGCGCGGCGTGTTGCCGGCCGCGTCGCTCTCGAACGTCGGCATCTACGGTAGCGGTCAGGCCTTCGAAGGTCTGCTGCTGCGCATGCGTGCCCACCCGCTGCCCGAGGCCCGGCACTACGCCGATCTGATGCTGCACGAGCTGCGCAAGGTGATCCCCAGCTTCCTGCGTCGCGTCGATCTTGCCGACCGTGGTGGGCGCTGGACCAGCTATCTGGTGTCGACGCGTGAGCGCACCGCCGAACTGGTCGACTCGTTGTTCGGTGGCACGCCGGTCGAGAGTGCTCCTTCCGTGCAACTCGTCGATTGGGATCGCGATGCAGAAGACAAGCTGCTGGCAGCGATCTGCTATTCGCACACCAATCTTCCAGAGTCGCAGTTGATCGAACGCGTTCGCTGTCTGGGGCCCACCGAACGTCTGGCGCTGATCCGCGCCTACGTCGGCGAGCGTGAGAACCGGCGGCACAAGCCGGGTCGGGCATTCGAGCGGATCGACTACCGCTTCGACGTGCTGAGCGACTACGGAGCATTTCGCGATTTGCAGCGACATCGTCTGCTGACGATCGAGTGGCAGCCATTGACGCCGAATCACGGCTACGTCCGTCCCGAGTTGATCGACGACTCCGGCATGACGGAGATCTTCGATGACGCCATGGCGCGGTCGGCTGCGCTGTTCGATCTGTTGAAGGATGAGTACCCGCAGCAAGCCAGTTATGCCGTGTCGATGGCCTATCGATTGCGATACTCGATGCAGTTCAATGCCCGCGAAGCCATACACATGCTGGAGTTGCGGTCCTCGCCGCAGGGCCATCCCGCGTATCGTTACATCGCGCTCGAGATGCATCGCCTGATCGGCGAGCAAGCCGGGCACCGAGCGATCGCCGATGCGATGAACCACATGACCACCGAGGCACCCGAGCTCGAACGACTCGACGCCGAACGTCGTGCCGAGGTTCGGCGCGGCCAATCCTGAGGTCGCCGCCGACGGTTGTGACCGCTGTCACAGACCGTCGAGGGAGGGTAGGACGCTGGCCGCCGTAGTATCCCCGCCCGCGCCCAGGGTTACCGCACGACGACGAAGGACATGAGATGGCTGACGAAGAAGAGGTGATCGGGCCTGACGAGTTCGAGGAAGAGTCGGAAGACGAGCCCACCGAACTCACCGATGAGGATCTTGATGAAGAAGCTCTCGTCGAAGACGACGAGTTCGGCGAGATCGATGATGCCTTCGATGCCGATGCCGACGCCGACGCCGAGACCGAGACCGAAGAAGACGACGAAGCCGAGACCGAAGGCCCGGTGCGCAAGTCGGTCCCAGCCGACGAGGACGATGACGACGACGACATCATCGCCCCCGACGACGTCGAGGCCGACCTCGACACCATCCTCAAAGATCGGTTGGTAGCCGCAGACGACGATGGTTCCGAAGATGAGGAAGACGAGCCGGAGGACCGCAGCGAATCGAGCGATCGCCTCCAGCCGAAGCGGGCCGACGAGCAGCTCTGCCCGAGCTGCTTCCTGCTGGTTCGCAACAGCGCACCGATCTGCCCCGTTGGTGACGACGAATGCCCCTTGTTCAGCAAGCGGTGATGAACGAGGTCGTCCGTCGCGCCGAGCTTGCCGATGCAGCCCAACTCAGCCAACTCGAAGCCGAGGCTCGTCACCACCTGATCGATCAACGCGGCGGTGCTGCGCTCTTGGCCGAACAGCCTCCTATCGGCGACTGGATGCCGGCGATCGAAGATCACGCACGCTGGATCGGTGTCGCCGAACTTGACGGTTTCGTCGTCGGCTATCTCGAGCTGGCGCTCACTGGACACATCGCAGTCGTCAGGCAGGTGTACGTCGAGCCAGAGGCACGCGAGCTCGGCTTCGGCGATGGGTTGCTCGATGCGGCTCGACGTGAGGCGCAGCGGCACGGCTGCAGCGCGCTCGAAGGGTTCGCACTTCCGGGTGACCGCGAGACCAAGAACCTCTACGAACGGGCGGGCATCACCGCGCGCAAGATCATCGTGTCGACTCGGCTGTAGCGGTTACTTCGCCTTCCAGTTCGGTGCGCGCTTCTCGATGAACGCGGTCAAGCCTTCCTTGGTGTCTTCGGACGCCAAGATCTGGGCGAACGCATCGTTGGTCATCTTCTTCAGCGTCTCGTCGTCCTCGTACGCAGAGGCCAGCACGACCTTGCGGCTGGCCCAGACCGCCAGGGGAGCGGCGGCGCAGATCTGCTCGGCGAGCTTCGTGGCCGCCTCGATTGCCTGACCGGGTTCGACCAGTCGGTTGACGAGGCCGAGGTCGTAGGCCCGCTGAGCGGGCAACGGCTCGCCGGTGAGGATCACTTCCAATGCCGGGCCTCGACCAATCGCACGCGGCAGGCGGAACAGGCCACCGGCGCCGGCCACCAGGTTGCGCTTGACCTCGGCCAGCCCGAATGCAGACCGGGTGGTGGCGACGACCAGATCGGCGCTCAGCACGATCTCGCACCCTCCGGCTGTTGCCAACCCGTCAACGGCGACGATCACTGGCTTGTTTCGATCGCGGTACACGAACCCGGCGAAGCCGCCTCGTCTCGTGTTGAGCGAGGCAGCCTGTCCAGAGTTGATTGCCTTGAGATCGGCACCTGCACAGAAGACGGGTCGCTCCTGTCCCTCGGTGTTCGCCGTCAAGATCCCACACCAGATCGCGGGATCGTCCTCCAACCGGTCGATCGCCGCCTCGAGGGCCGCGGCCACATCACCGTTCACGGCATTGCGGGCTTCCGGGCGGTTGAGGGTGATCAACCCGATGCGACCGCGGGCTTCGTAGAGGACGATGTCAGACATGTGCCGACACTAGGTGCCGCTCCTGCGAAGCGTCGATTTCCCGCCGCTGCACCCGTGGGCGTGGTGCGATCGGCTCAGGCCTCGGAGGGAGTTTCGCCGGCGGGTGCGCCGGCCGGCTCGGTGGCTGAGTCCTCGGCAGCCGGCACTTCAGGCACCTCGGCTTCGACGGCGGGTGTGGCTTCGACGGCGGGTGTGGCTTCGACGGCGGGTGTGGCTTCGACGGGTGCTTCTACCTGTTCGGCGATCAACGTCTCTTCGGGCGCGGGCAGTGGCTCACGCGCCACCGGAGCGGACTTCGGTGGTCGTGGCGGGGCGGCCGCCTTGGTGGGCTTCTTCGGCGCAACGGGTCGTGTCGGACGCAGTGGCTTGGGCGCCGGTGCACCCTCGTTGACCGCGATGTCGAACAGCGCAGCAATCTGCGGTAGCAACGGACCGACACGCTTGACCGTCGCCAGCAGCTCGTCGTTGACCTGTGTCGGCTTGGCCGTCGGTTGGATCTGGGCACGCACCGGTGAAAATGCGGCGGCTTCGAGGACGGCGACCCAGCGATCGGCGAAGGCGTCGGCGGTGAGGTTGGCGGTGGTCGCTCCAGCCAGCTTGGCAGCGAGATCGGTGGGGAAGCGAATGCCGGCCTTCGGTGGCTGCGACGACAGCTTGAGGGCGCGAATGACTCGACCGATTCCGATCGCTGCTTCGATGTCTTCGAACCACAGGACGAGCTCGCGCTCTTGCTTGGTGATCAATGCCGCTTTCAACTCCGCGGCGACGGCTCGAGTCGATTCGTCGCGGGCGACCATCGGATCTTCTCCGGCGGCGACCACGCTGCGCAGATCACGCAGATCGAGCTCTTCGATATCGGCCTTCGCCGCGTCGGCTCGATCGCGCCATTCGGCGACGCGGAGCACGGGCAACAATTGCTCGGCCATGGCCAACAGGCCGGCAGCAGGCACCTCTAGCTTGCCCTCGGCCTTCAGCCGGGTGTTCTGCTCGTGGACCGCCTGACGGACGGCGGGAAGGCCGCCCTGAAGCGCCCGCTCAGCGACGGGGCGCTGCTCCTCGGGCAGATCGGCCAGCACCGCGTTGCGGTGAGCACGACCGGGCTTGAGACGCCTTGGCTTGGGTCGCTGTGGCAGCTCGGGCGGAGCAGTGAAGTTGGGTCGTGAACGACGCTCGTGGTGTGCTCCACGATCTGCACGAGGAGCTGCGCCGGTTCGATCGCCGCCTGTGCGCACCGCGCCTGATCGTTCGCCACCCGGCCGCGGGCCACCTGATCGTTCGCCGCCGGGCCGCGGGCCTCGCACCGGTTCGCCCTCGCGACGTGGCCGACGGTCGGCGTCGCCGCCATCGCGTCGCGGTGGATGGTCGCGCCGCTCGCCACGGCCACCTCGGTCACCGCGCTCGCCTCGGTCTCCGCGATCGTTGCGATCGCGCTTGGCGAGTTGCTGGGTGACGGCTTCGAACGGCCTGTCGCTCTCGAGGAGACCGAGCAGTCCCGACTTCTCGGCCTTGTCCTTGGACGTCGCCACCGAGAGGATCGTGTAGCCCTCGAGCTCCACCTCGGCGTCTGCCTTCAGCACCGAGCCCGTCTTCGCGCCGGCCGGCAACAGGGAGCCGTCAACGACACCTCGGGGCTCACGTGCTCCGGCGACGCGCCACGTCCACGTGCCGTCCGGGCGCGCGCTGGTGAGCTCGATCTCGATCCTTCGGGGCATAGGCAAGCAACGGTATCTGGTACGAGCCGCTTCTCTCCACCGTGAAGTGCAGTTGTCGCAGCACGGGACTCGCTCAGTACGGTTGGAGGCCGTGCCAATCTACGCCCTCGGCGATCTTGTCCCGTCCATTCACAGCGATGCGTACGTGCATCCCGACGCCGTAGTGATCGGAGCGGTCACCATTGGCGCGAACAGTTCGGTGTGGCCCGGCGCCGTGCTGCGCGGCGACGATGGCGAGATCACGATCGGTCAACGAACGAGCGTGCAGGACAACTGCGTGGTGCACACAACCACTGATCGGGCCACGGTCGTCGGCGACGATTGCGTGATCGGTCACCTGGTGCATCTCGAGGCGTGCACGATCGAGCCGTGGTGCCTCATCGGCAATGGATCGATCGTCCTGCATCGAGTCATCGTGCACAGTTGGGCGATCGTGGCCGCCAACGCGGTCGTACTCAACGACACGATCGTGCCCTCGGGTGCGCTGGCCGTCGGCACGCCAGCGGTGATCAAAGAGGGCCGAGTTCGGCGCGAGCAGGTCGAGCACGGCGTGGCGACCTACGTGGAGCGGGCCCAACGGTTCCGTACACAGTTGCGGCGCATCGGTTGATGCACGCCGTAGTGGTCTCGGTGCACGAGGCCGAAGTGGAGTTGGCATCGGATGTGTTGTGGTCGCTCGGTGTCGTTGCCATCGAGGAGCGACCGACGGCGCTTCACGTCGAGCTGTGGACCTCGCTCGGCGAGGACACCGACGCGGTGTCCGCCGTGTTGTCGCAGCGGCTCGGGCCATGGCCGTGGAGGTTCGTCGAGGTCGACGAAACGGTGGCCGACAACTGGCGCGCCCACGCCGAACCTGTCTGGGTCGACAACGATCTGGTCATCTGTCCGTCGTGGGTTCCGTTCGCAGCTGTCGACGGAGTGACGACGCTGCGCATCGAGCCGGGCTCCACGTTCGGGCTGGGCGATCACCCGACCACGATCTTGTCGATGCGAGCGGTTCGCGCCTCACTGGTCGGGGGAGCCACGGTGCTCGATGTCGGCTGCGGGTCCGGAGTGCTGGCAGTTGGAGCGTGTGTGCTCGGCGCGTCGAAGGCAACTGCGATCGACATCTCCCCGGCGTCGGTTCCGACGACCGAGGCCAACGCTGCGGCCAACGGCGTTGCCGATCGCGTCCGCGTTTCGACCACTCCGCTGGCGCTGATCGACGGAACCTACGACATCGTCGTCGCCAACATCCTCGCCCCGGTGCTGATCGAATTGGCCGACGATCTTCGCCGTGTCGTCGCCCCCGGGGGAGTGCTGGTCATCAGCGGCGTGCTGGCCGGTCATCATCAACATGTCGAGGCGGCGTTGCGTCCGCTGCGTACGAGGACCGTCAGCACTCACAACGGTTGGGCTGCTCTCACCCTGGCCGCAGTGTGATCCTCGGTGTTGCCGCTACAGGCGCAGCAGGGGTGAGATGTC
>JANYKU010000188.1 GCA_025358075.1 Ilumatobacteraceae bacterium | reverse complement strand
CCGCCGGTGCCACCGGCGATGGTGACGGTGCCATCGTCGCCGGGGCAGCGAGCACGACACGGCGGAGCCGCTCAATTTGACCGGTGCAGAATCCGACGAGTCGGACCTCATCGTTCCCGAGCCACGACTAGGTCAGTCGTAGTTGCGGACTTCGAACGTGATTGCGCCGTACTGACTGGTCCACGGGCCGTGCAGCATTCCGGGGGGCCGGCATGCGTACATCCCGGCGGTGAAGGTCTTGTTGAGGGACAAGTCGTGGATCGCGCCGGACACGATCCAGATCTCCTCCCAGTGCGGATGTTTCTGAACACCTGCCTGAGTGGTGTCGGTTCCTGGAAGGAACTTCAGCAGCCGGCTGTAGGACCCCTTGTCTGGGTCTCGGGCCAATGTCTTGCTGAACAGGCCCTCGATTCCGGCCTCCGGCTGCCACGGGACCATTTCGGGGTCGAAGAACTCTAGCGCTGGCTTTCCCATCAGATCTCCTCCAAAACATTCTTCACGGTGTACGACGTTGCTAACTTGCGATCCGTCGTGGGATCGATCAATGCCATCTCGAAGGTGGGGTGATATTGGAACTCGGTCGCCGCCGCGATTGTTCCCGAGAGAATGACGGTTCCCGTCATCGGTCCGCCAAACCGTTCTTCGACGAGCGCCATCAGTTCCGCCGGTGGCCGCAGGGCGGCGACGGGACCGGATTGATACGCCGATTCGGCACCCGCGGGGGTTCGCGCTTCGAACGTCAGGTCATCCCAATGGTCCTCGACATCGGCGAGTCGCCACACCTTGCTTGAGATGACCTTGACGCAGCTCTGCTTCGAGGCGGGAATGTCGACGGACTCGAGCGCCCGGTCCGTGTGATCCGACGCGACAGCGACGTAGATCTCGTCGTCATCGATCAACAATGCGAACTCGACCTCACCGCAGGATTCGGCGCTGGTCGTCTCCACTGCCGTGTCGGTCGTCAAGCGGTCCGCCCCCAACACGAAGTAGGACGGGACCTCGCTCGGCGGCGCGATGCCTTCGCGTTCGAGCTTGGCGATGTACGAGGCGACGGCCGCCGCATCTCGCCCGGTGTACCCGGCAAGAATGAGGCGCTTGGCGCTGAATCGTACGGGCGCCCCGTCAACGGGCTCGATGATCAGATCGTTGTCGGGATCTCCGAGAAGCCGACGATCGGCCAGCGCCGGGAACCGCGAACGGGCGGCCCCGACGGCCGCGAAGTCGACATCGCGGACCAACACATCCGGGTCGCTGCCGAGTTCACCGATGGTGACGCCCCATGCGTCGACGATGGCCGAGCGACCGCAAAGCACCGCGCCCGAATCCGTCGGCCCAACACCATTGCAGGCGATCATCACCGCCTGGTTCTCGATCGCGCGCGCCCTCAGCAACGTGGTCCACGCCTCGACTCGGGGATGCGGCCACGCTGACGCCACCACGAATCCGATCGCCCCCTTTTCCGTCATCCGCCGGAACAGCTCAGGAAATCGCAGGTCGTAGCAGACGGCCATCCCAAGCCGACCGAGCGGGGTGTCGACTACGACCACATCCGATCCCGGCGTCAACAGCTCCTGCTCGCGGCTCCCGTAGCCGAACAGGTGCATCTTGCGGTAGCGCCCGATGACCTGTCCATCGGGACCGAACATGACGGAAGTATTGAAACGGCGATCGCCGTCGGCCTCGATCAGCGAGCCGACGTGCAGACACGTCTCGGCGCTCCGGGCGATGTCGCTGAAACGCTCCATCATCAAAGGAGTCTGCGACGCTGCAGCGGCATAGCTGTCGAACGAGAAGTAACCGGGGTACCAAACCTCCGGTAGCACGATCAGGTCAGCGGACCGCGCCGAGTCGATCCGCTCTGCGGCGAGATCGATTGCGTCGTCGGGCCCCGCTGGCACTTGGGCAGAGAGCTGGATCAATGCAACGGTGCTCATCGCCCGCCTCCTTGGTTTTTCGCCGCGTCGATGTAATCCAGGACGCGCTCTGGAGTGAGTGGCAGTTGGGTGACCACGACATGGCCGAGGGGCGAGATCGCATCTTCGACCGCCGCGGCGATTACGGCACCGGGCGGGATTGCGCCGCCCTCGCCCATGCCCTTGATTCCGCCGATTGTGTGGGGGGACGGAGTCTGCAGATGTGCTACCCGAAAATCTGGCACGTCGGTCATCGTCGGCATCAGGTAGTCCGCGAAGGTCGTCGAGAGGGGCTGGCCATCGTCGTCGTACAGGAGCTCTTCGAAGAGCGCAGTTCCGATCCCCTGCGCGATTCCACCGAAGATCTGTCCTTCGACGATCATCGGATTGATCATGGGCCCGCAGTCCTCGACCACGGCGTAGGTGAGCACGCGTGACTTGCCAGTCTGCAGATCGACCTCGACCGTCGCAAGATGCGCAGCGTTGGTGTACGCACCGGTGCCAGGTGCCGCGTCGTAGGTGCGCGACGCCTCGAGCATGGGCTCGACCCCGTCGGGCAGACGCTCTGGTCGTTGATACACGATGCGGCACACCTCCTTGATCTCGATCGATCTGCTCGGCGTGCCGCGCACCCACAGCTTCCCCGCGTCGAGCACCACATCCTGCGGTGACGCTTCGAGACAATGGGCCGCCACCTCGCGCAACACGTCGGCCACGACATCGGCGGCCTTGGTGGCGGCCCCGCCGGCCAGGACCGCAGACCGGCTGGCAAAGGTGCCGGATCCGTAGGCGACGCTGTCGGTGTCGCCGTACTGCACGCGGACATCCTCGATCGCCAGCCCGAGCCGATCGGCCGTGATCTGGGCGAGGGTCGTATCCAAACCTTGGCCGTGATCGTGGATCGATGCGGCTACCACGGCGTGGCCCGACGCGTCCATGCGCACCCGAACGGTCTCGTATCCGAACACGATCGGTACGCCGCGCAGCTTGAACTCCTGCGTACTGTGCGCGGTCTGCTCGGTGAACGCGACCAGGCCGATGCCGAACAATCGCCCCTCCGCACGCGCCTGCGCCTGGTCGGCGAGGAGACCGTCGTAGTCGGCGAGCTCCAGGACCTTGTCCATCGACTCGATCAGTGAACCGCTGTCGTAGACGAGGCCGGACGGCGAATGCCACGGATAGTCGCTGCGCTGCAGCAGATTCCGCCGGCGAACTTCGACACGGTCAAGCCCTCGATGGCGGGCGATCTGGTCGATGAGTCTTTCGATCGAAAAGCACGCAGCCGGCCGGGCAACGCCGCGGTAGGCGCCATACGGCGTCTTGTTCGTGCAGTACGGCGTGCCGGTGGCGGCGTAGTGGTGGATCCGGTACGGGCCGGGAAGGATGCCCATCGCCATCCCGTTGTCCATGGTCGCCGTCCAGGGGAACACGGAGTACGCCCCCATGTCGACGGCGATGTCTGCCTCGAGCGCCTGCACGACGCCGTCACTGTCGAAGTGCGCGGTGACGGTGTGATAGTGCTCGCGCGAATGGTGCGACGCGATGAAGTGCTCGCGACGATCCTCGACCCACTTGATCGGCCGACCCAGGGCGCGGGCCGCGAGGCAGCATGCAACATCTTCGACGTACAGCTGAGCCTTGACCCCGAAGCCACCGCCGACATCCGGTGACACCACTTGGATGCTGCTCTCCGGCACCCCCAAAGCGAGCGACAGCCCTGCACGGATCAGGTGGGGAATCTGGGTTGTGGTGAACAGCCGGAACACACCGCTACCCCTGTCGTGCTCGGCCACGCAGGCGCGAGTCTCGATCGGTATCCCGGTGTGGCGCCCGTTGGTCAGCTGCAACGTGAGGTGGTGCTCGGCATTCGCAACGGCTTGATCGAACCCTGGGGTCCGCAGAACCCGCCGCGCGTATGCGTTGTCGACCCAACCGGGATGCAGCGGTTCGGCGTGGTCGGCCAGGGCTTGTGCGCGCGACAGGATCGGTGTCAGCGCCTCGATGTCGACGATCACTGCATCGCACGCGTCCTCGGCAACGTATTCGTCGTCGGCGATGACCATCGCTACGGCTTCCCCCACGAAGCGCACTCGATCCACGGCGAGGATCGGCTGCCCGGACGGTTGGAAACCTTCGTAGCTGGAGACGCAGCGGACCTCGTGGTCAGCGAAGTCGCTGCCGACGAACACCGCCCGCACCCCGTCGATCGACAATCCGGCGCTGACGTCGACCCCTGTGAGGTTCCCGTGGGCAAGGTCGGCCCTGACGAACTTGGCAGACAGCATCCGGTCGAGGGCGATGTCGGCAACGAATCGCCCGCAACCCGTCAGCAGTCGCCTGTCTTCGACGCGGAGAACTCGAGCGCCGACCAACCGCGGGCTGCGGATCTCATCCATCATCGCGAAAGACCTGTTCGCAATACGGCCTGTACTGCATCGACGATCTGGTGATAGCCGGTGCATCGGCAGAGGTTGCCGGCCAGTCGCTCGCGGATTTCGTCGCGTGAACAATCTCGATTCTCACGGGCCAACTCGAGCGTGGTCATCAACAGGCCGGGCGTACAGAACCCGCATTGCAGCCCGTGATTGGATCGGAAGGCCTCCTGAATCGGATGGAGGTCGGCGCCGACGGCGAGTGATTCAACCGTTTCGATCACATGTCCGTCGGTCTGGACGGCGAGGGTTAGGCACGACCGAACCGACGCGCCATCGAGCAGCACCGTGCACGAGCCGCAGTACCCATGCTCGCAACCGACATGGGTCCCCGTGAGCCTTTGGTCGTCACGAATGAAGTCCGACAGCAACAAGCGGTCAGCCACGGTGGCCTGCACATCGGATCCGTTTATCACCAGGTTGATCTCACGCATGGCGGAGATCCCCGACGCGAGACGACAGTGCTTGTGAGATGGCGCTATGAGTTTCGCTGAAGACGAGCCGGCGCCGGTAGTCCGCCGAGGCGTGCACGTCACCTATCGGATCCACTTCGTCTTGCGCCGCGGCCGCGGCCGACGCGGCCGTCTGTGCAGTGGCAGCTCCGCCCAGCAGGACAGCTTCGGCGCCGGCGCAGCGGACTGGCTTGCTGCCAACGCCGGCCAGGACCACACGCGCCTCCGTCACGATTGAATCGCTGACCTGGCAAGCAACGGCCACCGCGACCACGGCGAAATCACCCGTGCGCCGCTGGAACTCGGCGAAACCCCAGTGTTGTGCAAAACGAGCGGCGAAGGAGAGGCCGGTGACGATTTCGCCCGGCAGCCTCGCTGTCGTGAGGACCGAGACGAAGAACTCGTCGCTCGAAACCGTGCGGACGGCCGTCGCAGAGCGCAGAGTCACGTACCCGTCGAGCGCGAGCAGTACAGCGGGCCATTCTGCCGCCGGATCGGCATGGGCGATGCTCCCACCGACCGTTCGACGCGGGATCGCCGAGTGGGAACGAAAGAACGGGACGCTCACCGCAGACGAGCTCGCCGACGGACTCGCTCGTGCTCGCGCTGTCCTTCGCCGCTCAAAACCGTCACGTAAGTCCGCGTGATGAACGGCGTCACCTACGACACCGGCGCGCTTATCGCAGCTCACTGCAACGATCGACGAATGTGGTCACTTCATGCCGGATTCCTCGCCGAGGAGGTCTCTCCAACCGTGCCGACACCGGTACTTGCCGAAGCCTGGCGCGGTGGCGGCCGCCAAGCCAACCTCGCACGCTTTCTTGCACTCTGCTCCCTCGAGCCGATGAACGAACAACAGGCCAAGTCCGTCGGTGTCCTCGCCGGCAAATCCGACCACCAAGACATCGTCGACGTGACAGTCGTCGAAGGAGCGATCCGCAGGCACGACGCCATCGTCACCAAGAACCACACGCACATCAGCAAGATCGTCGACGCCGTGCGAGCCAAGATCAACATCGAACGTACCTGACCCAGCGCCGAGCCTCCGCGGACCCCAGGCGGTTCATCCGACTCGACTACCGACCTCAGCGTCCAACAACGCCACTCGCTGGAACGCTGCGGGGCGCGCTCGACGTGAGCACCACATCCGCACCATGTCGGTCGGCTGCACACTTGCAGGTCACTTGATTCGGCGAGACTGTTAGTCAGCGCGACTCCGCCCGCCGCATCTGATGATCGACGCCGACAAGGAGCACGCTGTTGGCGGTCTGTTGCTCGGCCATGTCGTTGATCACAACCCTGTCGCCGTCATCACACGCTCGACGCCCACGTGATCCGCTTGCCAACGACGCCCCGCGACCAGCGCGGGGCCGTTTCAGCTCACAACGCGATCGTCTCGCCCACAGGCGACGCCGACAGCGGGGTCCGTCGGGTTCAGCGCAACGCCGGCCGGATCAGTTCCCTTTCGCGTGGTCTGCCACAAATCTCAGGATGGCAATGTGCTTCTCGGTGTCGCGCTGCATGACTTCGACGAGGAGACCCCACAAGGTGGTGTCCTGCAAGTCACGTAGCTCCTTGTGAAGTCGCTTCAGTTCGGCGGCGTCGGACTGCTCGTGTTCGAGAAGCCGCCTTGTAGTTGCGAGCAGATCAGCACTATCAACCAGTCTCAGATCAAGTCGAGGTATCACAGGCTCAACGCCACTCAATTCAGCTTCCGACTTCAACGACGAGGCCAGTTCGTTGAAGAACCGATGGTGGCGATGCTCGTCTTCGACCAACAGATTGACGAGATACGCGAGCGCCTTGGATTGGGTACCCTCAGCGGTGGCCACGTACTCCTCAAGCATCGCTCCCTCTCGTCGCGTGTGCTCAGTCAGATACGTGAACATCTGGCGGTCCCACACACTGGCTCCAACAGGCGGCGACGGTGAAGTATCTTCCATCACTCCACGCTAACGCAGACGTCGTGGGCATCACAGGGCCGATAGAACCCCCCTCGCTGACAGCTCCAATCGCGCATGTTGCCGGCTATGCGCGCTGTTCTCGGCTGGCGTGGTGAACCGCCCCGGGTTTGATGACCGCTCTGATGATTGGATGACGGCCTCGAGGGCCGGGGTGTTCTGACGGTTGTAGGCGGTCTCGGACTCGATCGAGGGTGGTGATCATCGACGGGTGGCGTCCGATCCCGCTTGTGGGCAACTTCTGCGCACCATTGTCCGCGCAACATTCATAGGACAAGCGAACACCGCGTCGCGGCTAGTTATCGTCGTAGCGGGACGTGGACGGGGCGGCCGAGGGCGAGTCGTGCGGCTTCTGAGAGTTGTTCGCTGAGCGTTGGGTGTGCGTGGATGGAGCCGGCGAGGTCTTCGAGCGTTGCTGCCATTTCGATGGCGAGTACTGCTTCGGCGATGAGTTCCGATGCGTGTGGGCCGGCGATGTGGACACCGAGCACCGTGGCGCTGTGGCGTTCCCAGACGAGCCGTAGGAAACCGTCTCGTACGTCCATTGTGGCGGCCCTTCCGGATGCTCCGGACGGTATGACCACTGCGTCTACGTCAAGGCCGGCCTCGCGGGCATCGTCGACTGTGGTGCCGGCGGAGGCAATCTCGGGGTCGCAGAACACCACTGTTGGAATGCACATCGGGGTGAAGGCGGCGGGTTTGCCGCAGAGTGCGTCGACGGCGACTTCGGCTTCTGCGGTGGCCTTGTGTGCGAGTGCTGGGCCGGTGACGATGTCGCCGATTGCTGCGATGTGTCGTGTTGCGCGCCGGTCCGGCCCGACCGGCACGAGGCCCCGTTCGTCGACCGTGATGCCGGCCGCGTCGAGACCGAGCTGGTCGGTGTTCGGGATTCGGCCAACAGCAACGATCACGATGTCAGCCCGGATGTCACTGGTCGCGTCGCCGGAGGTGAGGTGAAGGATGCCGTCGTCGAATCCGGTTGCGGCGGTGTTGAGGCGTACATCGACGCCGAGCTGTCGGAGGCGACCGGTGATGGGGCGGGCGAACATGGCGTCCATCGATGGGAGCACGCGGTCGGCGTATTCGACGAGGGTGACCGATGCGCCGAGTTTGGCGAGCGCGGTCCCGAGTTCGAGACCGATGTAGCCGGCTCCGACCACTGCGATTCGTTCGGGAAGGTGGTCCAACTCGAGCACGTCGGTGGAGTCGAGTATGCGGATGCCGTCGCGGTCGAGACCGGGCAGTGCGGCCGGCCTTGATCCGGCGGCGAGGACGAGGTCGTTGAACTGGAAGTACTGCGCGGGAGCGAGAGGGTTGAAGGGGTCGTTGACGACGAGTTGGTCGACGCGGCTCAGTTGTGCGTGGCCGGAGACCACGCTGACTCCGGCGGTGCGGAGAAGTTGACGTATTCCGCTGGTGAGGCCATCGACGACGGACTCCTTCCACAGCTGCCATGCGGCCATGTCGACGTTCGCTCCATCGACGTGTAGTCCGGCGTGGGAGAGTGAGCAGGCGCGCTCGAGGTGACTGGCGATCTCGATGAGCGCCTTGCTGGGGATGCAGCCGACTCGCAGGCACACGCCGCCGATCCCGTCTGGCCCGTCACGGTCGATCAGGACCACGTCGCGGCCGAGTTGTGCGCCGCGCAGCGCGGCGGCGTAGCCGCCGGGACCTCCACCGACGACAACGAGGTCGGCTGAGACAGGGATTTCGCCGACAACCATTTCAGTGCCCGCGTTGTGAAGGTGCTTGGCCGGCGAGCAACAGGATCGGGTCGGTGAGGTAGCGCTCGATGGTGGAGACGAACGCGCCGAGGTGATGCCCGTCGTTGAGGCGATGGTCGGCGGAGACGGCGAGTGGGAGCACCTTGCTGACGACCGGCTGTCCGTCGCGTGCGACGACTGCGTCGTGGACTCGTCCGAAGCCGGCGATCGCGGCTTCGGGTGGTCGGATGATCGGTGTGCCCATCCATGTGCCGTAGCTGCCGTAGTTGGAGATCGTGAAGGTCCCGTCAGTGAGCTGGTCGATGGTGAGTGTTCGAGTGCGTGCGGCAGTGGTCAGTGCTTCGATTCGCCGAGCGATCTGTTCGAGCGACATGGTGTCGGCATCGTGAATGACTGGGACGACGAGGCCGTCGTCGGTCGACATGGCGATGCCGATGTTGCAGCGGGCGCGGTAGGTGATCAGTTCGTTGTCGTAGTCGAGACTGGCGTTGAAGTTCGGATGTTCGCGGAGAGCGGCGGCACACCCCGCTACGAAGAGCGGCAGGAGCGTCAGTCTGACGTCTCTGTCTGCGAGGTGTTGTCGCAATGCGCTGTGGGCGCGGGTGAGTTCGGTTGCGTCGATCTCGCGGAGCTCGGTGACGTGCGGTATGGACCGCCACGATTCGGTCATCGATCGGGCGATCTGTCGACGTGTGCCCCGCAATGGCTCGACCCTGTCCTCACCTGACGGTGGGCCGGCCGGTGGCGTTGCTACTGCTGCCATGCCGTGGAGCGGCAGGACCATGGTCGCCGAGGCTGCGGCTTCGACGTCGGGTGTCGTGATGCGACCGCCGGGGCCGGTGCCGATGACATCGGCGAGCCCAACGTTGAGATCGAGCGCACGCTTGCGTGTTGCAGGCGATGCCTTCGGTCTGCTCGTCGGGCCGGACGTGGCGACGGTCTGGACTGGGATCGCTGAGCTGGTTGGCGTTGATGTCGTGGATTGCGCATGGCCTCCGAGGTCGGGCACGGTGCCGGCCGCATCGAGCCGGAACAGGGTTGCTCCGATCCGCACGATGTCTCCGACCGCTGCTGATTGTGCGACGAGGCGTCCCGTTGTGGGTGCGGGTATGTCGACGACTGCCTTGTCTGTTTGCACGACGACGACCGGCTGATCTTCGTTGACGAGATCGCCGACAGCCACGAGCCATTCGACGATCTCGGCTTCGCTGAGCCCTTCGCCGACATCCGGCATCGGAAAATCGAACTCGGCCATCAGCGTTCCATCGCAGTCAGGACACCGCGGACGACGTCGCTGATCTGCGGTACATAGAAGTCCTCGGTGCCCCCGAGGGGGTAGGGGGTGTCGGGTGCGGTGACGCGTTCGATCGGGACCTGCAGCGAGTAAAACGCTTCGCGTTGGATCGTGGCCGCCAGTTCTGCACCGAAGCCGGAAGTCAGTGGGGCTTCGTGAACGATCACGACCCGTCCGGTGCGTTCGACGGCGGCGACGAGCCCTTCGACGTCGAGCGGGACGAGGCTGCGCAGGTCGAGCACGTGGGCGCTGACGCCGTGCTCGGAGCTCAGAACGCCAGCGGCTTTCATGCACATCTGCACGGCAGCGCTGTATGCGATGAGTGTTACGTCGTCACCCTCGCGGACGACGTTGGATCTGCCGAGCGGGACCATGTAGTCGCCGGTCGGGACCTCGCCGCTGACGAGCCGGTAGCCGCGGAGCGGCTCGAGGAACAGCACCGGGTCGGGATCACGAATGGCCGCCAGCAGCATCCCCTTCGCGTCGTACGCGTCGGCCGGCGTGACCACCTTCAGGCCGGGAGTGTTGGTGTACATCGCCTCGAATGCGTCAGAGTGCAATTCGGGAGTGCGTACGCCTCCACCGAATGGCGACCGGATCGTGATCGGCATCGGGTGACGCCCTTGGGATCGGAACCGGAACCGGGCGACTTGTTGGCCGATCTGATGGAAGGCTTGATGGCCGAACCCGAGGAACTGCAGTTCCGGCACGGGAATCAGACCGGAGACCGCGAGGCCGACCGCGGCGCCGATGATGACTCCCTCGGCGAGCGGCGTGTCGATCACGCGCCGTTCACCGAACCGCTGTTGTAGGCCGTCGGTGGCCCGGAACACGCCGCCGAGAACACCGACGTCTTCACCGAGCACGACGACGCGCTCGTCTCGGGCCATCTCCAACGTCAGCGCGTCACGGATCGCTTCGATCATCGTCATCGTTTCGGTAAACGCGGGCGTATCGGCATGATTGGTGGTCGCGGTCATGCCGTCACTCCCAGCCTGGCGGCGCGCTGACGCAACATCGTCGCCGGGGCGTCGGCGTACACATGGTCGAACAACTGTGAAGCGCTCGGGGGCGGCGCGGCTCGGGCGACGACGAGTGCTTCTTCGATCTCCGCGGAGAGCTCTGCCTCCACGACCTGACACTGATCGTCGCTCCACAAGCCCCGTGCCGTGAGGTGTCGCTGCACCCGAGCGATCGGATCGAGCGGCTTCCACGCGTCGAGCTCCGATGCGACGACGTAACGAGTCGGGTCGTCGGCGGTGTTGTGCGGACCCATGCGATAGGTGACCGACTCGATGAGTGTCGGGCCTTCACCGGCTCGAGCTCGAGCCACCGCTTCCGACGTCACTGCATGGACTGCGAGCAGATCGTTGCCATCAACGACCACGCCTGGAAACCCGTAGCCAGGGGCACGGGCCGCAAGGCTGGTCGCTGCTGACTGTTTGTGTCGCGGCGTCGATATCGCCCACCCATTGTTCGACAGCATGAACACGACCGGCGCCTTGAGGACACCAGCCAGGTTGCAGGCTTCGTGGAAGTCGCCCTCGGAGGACGCTCCGTCGCCGAAGTACACGATCACGACACCGCCCGTCTGTTGTAGTTGCAGTCCCCACGCAAGCCCGACGGCCTGGGGAATCTGTGCTGCGAGCGAGATCTGAATCGGAAGGATGTTGACGTTGTCGGGGATGCGGCTGCCGGCGAGGTTGCCCATGAAGTAGAGCATGAAGCTCGACAACGGCAGACCTTGGCGGAGCAGTGCCGGCAGCTCCCGGTACTGAGGAACCACCCAGTCAATGCGCGGGTCGAGAGCTGATGCACTCCCTACGATGCTCGCTTCCTGGCCGGTCACCTGCGAGAAGGTCCCGAACCGACCCTGTCGCTGCAAGCTCATCGCTTTCGTGTCGAAAGCGCGGGTCAACATCATCAACCGAAGCCCGGCACGCACCTCATCGTCGGACATGGATGGCGTGACGCCTTCGGCCAGCGCACCGTCTGCAGCGAGGTACTGAATCGGCGAAGGAGCGGTGCCGTCGGGAACGAACTGAGCGAGCATCCGATCAACGTAACACACAAGGCCTATCTTGCATGCAAGTTTGTATGGTACGCTGCGTTCACTGTCGACCTGCGGGTCCCGAAGCATGAAATGGAGCACATCGAGATGAGCGATATGTTCGAACTGACCGGCAAGGTCGTTGTAGTGACGGGTTCCGGGCGGGGCCTGGGCAAGGCAATCGCGCTCGGAGTCGGGACAGCCGGCGCGTCCGTCGTGGTGTGCTCGCGAACGCTGAGCGAAGCGCAAGCCACCTCAGACGAGATAGCAGCCGCAGGCAGCCCAAGCCTCGCCGTGCAGGTTGACACCGGTGACCGCGCCAGCTGCGAGTCGCTGATCGCCGCAACCGTCGACCACTTCGGCAAGCTCGATGTGATGGTGAACAACGCCGGCATCGACATCATCGAGCCCGCCGAGGACGTCACCGAGGACGCCTGGGACCAAGTCCTCAACATCAACCTCAAGGGCTACTTCAACTGTTCTCAGCTCGCCGCCCGCCAGATGATCACCCAAGGCACCGGTGGTTCGATCGTCAACAACTCCTCAATCGCCGGCCGCGTCGGCATCGCCGGCCTCAGCGCATACGCCGCGGCAAAAGGCGGCGTCGATCAGCTGACGAAGGTCCAGGCGGTCGAGTGGGCGCCCAAGGGGATCCGAGTGAATGCGTTCGCGCCCGGCTACTTCGAGAACGTGATGAGCGGCGCGACCGAGGAGCACCGCCGACCCGAGAAGCGGTCACAGGTCCTCGCCTTCACCCCGATGGGTCGGCGCGGCTTGCCCGACGAACTCGTCGGCCCTGTCGTGTTCTTCGCCTCGGATGCATCGAGCTACGTCACCGGCGCCGTGCTGTACGTCGACGGCGGCTACACCGCTCAGTAACCCACACCACCCCGTTCGCCAACAAACAAGAGGATCATTCATGGACGCACGCATTCTCGACTACATGAAGAAGTACAAGTTCAAGAAGCTCGTCATCTGCAACGACACAGATTCCGGCCTGCGCGCCGTGATCGCCATTCACTCCACCCACCTTGGGCCCGCGACCGGAGGCTTGCGGATGTGGACGTACGAGCGCGAAGAGGATGCGATCTTCGATGCGCTTCGCCTCGCGCGGGGAATGACCTACAAGTACGCCGCTGCAGGCGTGAACCTCGGCGGCGGCAAGGCCGTGATCATTGGCGACCCGAAGAAGGACAAGACCGAGGCGCTGATGCGCGCCATGGGTCGCTTCATCGACCAACAAGGCGGCGAGTACATCACCGGCGAGGACGTCGGCACGACCCTCGACGACATGGAGACCCTCTACTCCGAAACCGACCACGTCGTCACCCTGCCTGTCCACGCCGGCGGCGCGGGCGACATCTCTCCCGCAACCGCACTCAGCTCGGTGCTCTCCACCAAAGCCTGCGCACTGCGGGTCTGGGGCACCGACAGCCTCGCCGGTCGCACCGTCGCCCTGCAGGGCCTCGGCGTATGCGGGCACAAAGCGCTCAAGCTCATCGTCGACGAGGGCGCCACCGTGATCGTCACCGACGTCGACGCCGACAAGGTCAACCAGGCCATCACCGAATTCGGTGTCACCGCCGTCGCCCCCGACCAGATCTACGACCAGGACGTCGACATCTTCGCCCCCTACACCCTCGGAGCCGTGATCAACGACAACACGATCGGCCGACTGAAGTGCAAGGTCGTTGCAGGATCAGCGAACAACATTCTCGCCGAAGAACGCCACGGCGACGAGCTCCAGGCACGCGGCATCGTCTACGCGGTCGACTACGTCGCCAACTCCGGTGGCACCATCTTCGACACCGACCGCTTCCGCAAGGGCGGCTTCCAACCCGAACGAGCATGGGCCAACGTCCGCCGCGTCTACGACCGCACCCTCGAGGTCTTCGACATCGCCGACACCGAGAACATCCCGTACTACAAGGCTGCGGATCAGCTCGCCGAGCGACGCATCGCCGCCCTCGACGGCGTGCGACTGCTGGAAACCAAGAAGCGATGACGGGAGAGCGCTGAGGCGTCGGGCTCGGCCGGGCGTCTCAGCGGATCTTGTTGCGGATGACCGTCAACGCTTCCGCGATGTGGGCGCGCATCGCGGCCTCCGCCGCGTCACCGGCGCGGGCGAGGATTGCGCGCACCACAACGTCATGACCTGCAATCGACTGAGCCGCCTCCTCATCCGAGTACAGCTCCGCGACCCGATGGTTGAAGAAGTACTCGCACGTCTGGGTGATCGATGCCTTCAACCGCGCGTTACCCGCGGCATCAACGATCGCGTCGTGCAATTCATCGTTGTCGTCGACAAGCCGCTCGCGAGCGCCGCGACTCTGGTCGGCAATACCGCGACGGTGCACGTCTTCGATCTTGGCGATCGCAGCGTCATCGCCAACCGTCGCGGCGAGTCGAGCTGCGTAGCCTTCGAGCGCCAACCGCACTCCGTAGATCTCGGCGATCTCGTCCGCGGTGTGCTCCCGGACCACCCAGCCGCGACGCCGACTGAACACCAGTCCCTCGCCGGCCAGGCGAAGCAGCGAATCACGGACCGGTGTCCGCGACACCTGCATCTGCTCGGCGAGCTCTGCCTCTATCAGCCGCGAGTTCGGCCGGTGCTCGCCTTTCACGATCGCCTGACGCAGCTGCCGGTAGACCTCGTCGGACAACGTCCCGGTGTCCCCATCCGCGTTCGGCGCAATCACTTCCGGCTCTCCCTGCTCCACTCTATGAACCGACCCTACTGCTCGGAGGCGACGCGCCTCAGGAGCGTCGCCACGTGTGGGGCCCGTATGCATCCGGTCCCCAGGACCGTCACCTGCATTGACATTTTCGTTGCCTCGATTCGGGAGACAATCGACTAATGAGCTGACGCGAGCTCGGTGACCACCCGCAGTCCCGACCGAGTCGCACCTTCCAATCCGCCCGGGCCCACACGATCGTCGGTGTGCTCACCGGCGAAGAACACGCGGCCGCCGAGCGGGCGTTGAACGTGCGGCAACACGCGCGTGCGCTGATCGCCGAGCGGGGCACGCACGATCACACGCGTCAGCTCGTCGCGGGTCCAGCTGTGGCTCAGCTGGCCGGTGCGTGTCACCGCCGTCCCAGTGAGCGCGGTTACCGACGCATCGAAGGCGGCAAACACCGATTCATCGATCACGGCCGGCTCGGCATCACCGCCCAGCAGCGAAGATAAAGATACCGCGTCGCCGGGCTGGTGAACTGACTGCTCCACGATCCACGGCGGTGTGCCGTCCGTGAAGCAACCGTGGCCGACCGCCGAAGACACGGTCTCGCGCTCGGCGTACTGCACGATCACCTTCGCCGCCGTGCCGTACGTCAGCTCCGACAGGGCGATGACCTTCTCCGGCGGCAGGGCCGGCCAGAAGCCGAGACCGATGGTGAGTGGCCCGGGTACCGCAACGACCACAGCGTCGGCCCGCAGGACGTCGTCGTCGGTCTCGACGCGAACGCCCGGCCCACTCCAGTCGATCAACCGCACCCGTTGACCGCGCCGAACGTCGAGGCCCTCCACCAACCGCTTGGCGAGCAGGTCATTCCCACCGACGATGCGGTACGAATCGCTGCCATGGCTGAGCTGCCGGGCGAACTCGGCGGCATCGGCGTGACGGAGCGAAGTGACGGGCGTGTACTGCGTGAAGCTGACGAGGAACGACCGCACATCGCGGGGAGCGTGAACCCGGCTGGACCACGCTTCCAAGTTCTCGAACGGCTCGGGCGGCGAATTCGCGTAGGCCGTCGTCAGCCACCCCGTGATCGCCCGCCGCTCGGGTTCCTCGAGGGGTCGCGACCCGAACAGCATCGGCGGAGCAGAAGGATCGAAATATCCGCAGGCGACAGCGTCGAGCTCGAGCTCGCGGGTCAGCCCGAGCACATGTCCGTGACCGGCGTACATCGTCTCGGCACCCAACTCGCCGAACTGGCCGGCGGCCAGCTGGCCGTGCACGCTCCACAGGCGGCCACCGACTCGGTCGCGTGCTTCCAACACGACGACATCGTCGCCATTGTCGCGACAACGACGTGCAGCAACAAGACCGGAAAGACCGGCACCCACGACCACCACTCTCATCGGGACCTCACCGTACGCCGCCGGGAATCATCGTGCTGGACCTGACACATTGATGTGCGAACCGGTCCATCGGCCACAACCGGCCGGCGACGAGCTGCCCCAAGGCAGCCCACATCCCAAGCTCGAACCCTGCATGTCATTTACCATGCCAGTTTGCATACGGAATGTCAACTGCTTTGCGCAAGCGAGACACCCACGACTGCCACATACGCACATGCCAAGCCACCGGCATCGACTTGCAAACCCCCTGAGCGCCCCACACCCACTCGCCTCGCGACCTATCGGCGTTGAAGTCGGGAGCGACATCCTTTCACCACCAACTGGACACGTGTGCAGTCCAAGCGTGACCGTCCCAATATCGCCACTCGCAACGGCCGGACGGATCCGCAGCCCACATCGGGGCGATACCAACGCGGCAGTGGGCGGAGGAACGGATGTGAAGGGTCCACGTTCCGGGCCGACCAACTCCACTCGGTCATCAAGAGTCCCCAGGGACATCTGATGACTCAGACTCATCCCTCAAGAAGTACAGAACGCGGCCTTAGCGCGAGCGTGTCGTGCCCGGGGCGGGTTCGAACCCGCGCGTCAGTCGAGCCGCGTCGAGTGTTCTACGCCCCTCCTCAACCGCTCGTCGTGACTTGGGGGTCGTAGCCGCACACCGTCTTGCCGTAGCCGTTGATCGATGTCGCAGCGGGTGTCATCGCCTTGGTCTGGGCGACGAGGGCGCTCATGTCGTGTGCCAGGTAGAGCCGGGCGTAATTGGCAAACGTGGCCAGCGCGTCGTGGAGCTCTGTTGGCTCGACCTTCTGCATCGCGGCCATCCTGACGAGGTACTCGGTGAAGAACGCATCGCGAACCGTGAAGGTCGGCTCAGCAGCTTCTGCGGTCACGGCCGCCAGGTTGGCCAGCGACCAGTTGGCAAAGTCGATGAACAGGGCGCAGTAGTTGCTGGGGTTCTTCGGTCCCGACGATGAGGGCGCGGTCCCCAACGGTTCGGGTGGTCCGTGGTAGGTGACCGAGATGATCAACACCGTTGAGGCGTCGAGCAACGATGCGACTTGGTCGCTGCTGCTGTTGGCGGCCTCGGCAACCAGCTTCAGCAGAAAGTTCCGAATGACGGCCGGTACTACCTGCAGCACGCGGCCGGCCAGGTCGTTGGCCGCATCGACGAGCGTCTTGCGCAGATCGGCGATCTGGTCGCGCCGAGCCGTCGCGGAGATCGACACGTTGCCTAGCTGCAATACCGTTAAGTTAGAGTTACATGG
>JANYKU010000179.1 GCA_025358075.1 Ilumatobacteraceae bacterium | reverse complement strand
GTCGAGTCAGCGAACACCTGCTCCCAAAGCTCACGGTTCGTGGCCATCGACGCAGCCTACTGGGGTTGTCACATCGTGACCGTCGCAGGAACGGTCACGGTAGGACAACCTGCGAGTTTCAGGTTTGACGGGCAAGCACGATCGGGGCGGCCTGCTCGAGGTGCTCGACCCATGCCTGCGGACCGTCGGGTTCGACGATCGGCAGGATCACGAACTTGGTCGTGCCGATGGCGACGAACCGATCGATCGTGTCGATCAGCGCGTTCCAGGACTGGGGAACCAGCACGGTCGGATCAGCGAGATCGGGGCGGCGCTTGGCGAGCAGGTCGACCACCGACTTGGGCAACGGGCCCGATGAATACGAGATCAGCGCGCCGTAGTGGTCGGCATCGATGGTTCGGTGGTGCTCGGCCAGCGCCGCCTCGATCACGTCCCGCCCGCGCGCGGCATCGTCGGGCGTCACGAAACTCGGCAACCAACCGTCGGCCAATCTGCCGACTCGTCGGAGCTCCGATCGAGCGATGCCGCCCAGCCACACGTCGAGGCGGGATTGAAGCGGCTTCGGCAGCACGCGTAGCTCGTCGTAGTTGAAGTGCTCGCCGTGATGAGTGAGCGATCCCTCCGCCCACGCGCCGCGCAGAACCGTGAGCGCCTCGTCGAACAACTTGGCTCGGGCGCTGCGTTCGACGCCGAACGCCTGCTGCTCGTGAGGGTCGGCGACGCCGAGCCCGAACGCCGGCAGCAGCCGTCCACCCGAAAGGCGGTCGAGCGTGGCGAGCTCCTTGGCGAGAACGATCGGGTTGCGACCTGGCAACACCATCACGCTCATCCCGAACTTCAACCTCGTCGTGCGCCCGGCTGCGTACGCCATGCCGACCAGTGGGTCGGGGGCGGCACCACCGATGCGTTCGCTGAGCCACAAGCTGTCGAACCCGAGCTCTTCGAGAGCATCGACGACCGTGCCGAACCCGCTGTCGTTGAGATGTGTCCGCGTGCCGAGGGCGTAGCCGATCCGCACTCGAGGTTGGTCACCCACGGGCAAGTGATTCCAGGATGTCGGCGGTCTCGCTGACGGCCGAGAGGAATGGCGAGTGGTCGGTGTCGAGCGTGGCGATCGAGCCGCATCGAACAGCCATGAGATCCTGGTGACTGATGTGGATGGCCTCGTCGCGCAGACAGCGCACGTACGTCGACGGGAAGGTCTTCCACGGTGCCGCCTCGATCGGCTGCGTGAACGTCGTCAGTGGTTGCGCGCCGAGCCGCGCCGTGCTGGCCGCGGCGGCTTCGGGCGAGCAGCATGCGTAGAACGCCGCGGCGGCGCGTTCGGCGACGATCGTCCATGCACTGCCATCCGCTGTGCGTTGCATCGTGCCGTCGCCGAGCTCGGTGTGAACTGATGGCATCGACCGGGTCGCGTCGAGCACGGCCACACCTTCATCGAGGCAGAACGCGGTGAGGTACACGAGGTTGGTGATCGCCGATGTCGCGGTGGTGGCTTGGCTGATCACCGCACCCCCGTACGAATGCCCGACGAGCACGATGTCTCCGTCGCGCCCGGCAAGTCGATCGACAACGGCAGCTACATGATCGCCGTCGCCGTACAGGTCGGTCAGGGCCTGGAGCGAGGCGCCGTGCCCCGGGAGATCGGTCGCGTACGAAGGTACCCCGCGACGATCGAGCTCAGCTTGGAGGGCCGCCCAGCACCAAGCGCCGTGCCACGCGCCGTGCACCAGAAGAATCGATCGTGACGAAGGCATCGCCGCATCGTGACACAACGGTGAAGCTGTGATGAGAGCGAACTCGGGCCGGGACGAGCTGAGTGCGATGCCAACCGATCAGGGACGCAACGACGATCACGCCGACGACGATCACCGGCTCCGCAACGTGTCCGGCCAGCAGCGCGGCGATGAGCCCGGCGGCTGCGCTGGCCTTTGCGGCCAACAGGATCGGGCTCCAAAGGGAGGGCGTCGTGCGATTCATAGCGTTCACATTCATATAGACGTTGCAGCGAAGGGTTTGGATTCAACTTCGGCAAGAATTCTTGAAACTGCACAAATCGTCATACAACCGGAACAGGTCGCGCTAGGGCCGATCGTCACCCACTGGGGTGTCGATGCGCCCAGGGTTGGGCCACCTCGAGCTGCGATGCCACTCTCAACAAGATGTCTTCGCGGCCGTACCCGGCCACGAGTTGTACGCCGACCGGCAAGCCGGAACTGCTCCAGTGAAGTGGAAGGCTGATCGCCGGCTGCCCACTGGCGTTGAACGGCGGAGTGAACGGGGCGTACGCCGCGGCCCTGGCCATCGGCGCCATAGGTCGGGCGAGGTCGTTGGCAAAGGTGCCGATGCGGGCGGGTGGTTCGGCGAGCGTCGGCGTGAGCAACAGGTCCCAGCCCTCGGACCACCACTGCTGGACCGAGCGGCGGAACTCGGCGTTGGCGGCCAGAGCAAGGGCGTAGTCGACGGCGTTGACGTGATGGGCGAAATCCACCAGCGCCCGGTTGACGGGTTCGACATCCTCATCGGTCATCGGGCGGCCGAGCTGTGTTTCGATCCGTTGCACGGCGACGCCCATGTTCGTGCTCCACAGCGCGGAGAAACGCTTCCCGAAGTCGGGGTTGGCCAAGGCAGGCGGGAAGCCGTGATCGACATGATGCCCGAGCGACTCGAGCAGTTTCGCTGCAGCGCGGACTGCGTCGCGACAGTCGTCGTGCAGGCCGCCCCCGAGCGGATGAGCATCGAGCAGACCGATTCTCAGACGTCCCGGGTCGAACCCCAGCTCGTCGACATACGGTCGCTCGGGGGCCGGCGCGATCATCGTGTCGCCAACCCCCGGCCCGCGAACGGCGTCGAGCAGGGCGGCGGTATCGCGGACACTGCGACTGACGCACAGCTCGACCCCGAGATTGCTCTCGTCGCGGAACGGGCCGAGTGTGATGCGGCCTTGCGATGGCTTGAGCCCGACCAGCCCGCAGCACGACGCGGGGATGCGGATGGATCCGCCGCCGTCGCTGGCGTGGGCGACCGGCACGAGCCCGGCGGCAACCGCGGCAGCCGAGCCGCCACTGGAGCCGCCGGGTGAATGCTCGAGGTTCCACGGGTTGCGAGTTGGTCCCCAGGCCATTGGCTCGGTGGCCGGCAAGCTGCCGAACTCGGGACTGTTGGTTCGACCGGCGATGTTCAGGCCGGCTTGCCGGAATCGGCTGACCAACGTGGTGTCGGCCGATGAAACGGGAAGCGCATCCTTCAAGGCACGGCAGCCATTGGTCAGTGGTTGTCCGGCGTAGTGAGCCCACAGATCCTTGAGGAGGAACGGCACGCCGCGAAACGGGCCGTCGGGGAGTTGCGTGGCTGCTCGACGATCATCGTCGAACCAACGAATGATGACTGCGTTGAGCGCCGGATCGATCGACTCGATGCGCTCGAGTGCGGCGTCGAGCAACTCGGCCGCCGAGACATCGCCGCGGCGTACCAACGTGGCCTGATCGACGGCATCCATCCAGCGTGTGTCGGCGGCAAGTGAACCCATAGAGCCTTGTGTATCACGTCCAATTAGGGTGACCCCTCGTCGTGTCTACCTCGCAATCAACTCCCAAGCTGACCACCCGGGAGGTCTGGCAATCGACTCCGGTCCGGCGGTTGTTGATCGCCAACGGGATTCTCTACTCCGGCATTGCTCTGCAATCGACGGCCTTGCTGAAGCAGGCCTATGACATCACCGGCCGCAAGTCCGACCTCGGGTGGATGGGCCTCTCCGAGTTCATCCCGATCTTCGCGCTCGTGCTCGTGACCGGGTCGGTGGCAGATCATTTCAAGCGCAAGACCATCGCAATGATCACCGTGGGCGCCGAGGTGTTCACGTCGGCCGGGCTGATGTTCTACGCCCTCAGCAAACCGACGTCGGTCATGCCGCTGTTCATGATCGCGTTTACGTTCGGCATCGCTCGCGCCTTTCAGGCCCCGGCCATGCGCTCGATGCCGCCGATGGTGGCACCTGACGGAGCGCTCCCGAAGGTGATCGCCCTGTATTCGGCGACCTGGACCGGGGCGATCATCGTCGGTCCGGCGATCGGCGGCTTCCTGTACGCCGCGAATCCGTGGATCGCCTACGCCGGCTCGACTGCCTTGATCTTCGGGAGCTGGTTGGTGCTTTCGACGCAGACGTTCGTGCGCGAGCCGCTGCCACCCGACCCCGACACGCGGCCGACGATGCGCACCGCTGTGGAGGGCCTGGTGTTCATCCGGCGTACGCCGGTGCTGCTCGCGGCCATCGCCCTCGATCTGTTCGCCGTGTTGTTCGGCGGGGCCGTTGCCTTGATCCCGGTGATCGCCAAGGATCGGCTCGGTGTCGGCGACGTGGCCTACGGGTGGTTGCGCGCCGCGCCCGGTTTTGGCGCGGCGGGGATGGCGCTGGTGATGGCGGCGCGTCCGGTCCGGCGTCATGTCGGCAAGACGTTGCTGACCGTCGTGGGCATGTTCGGTGTCGGCACCGTGCTGCTCGGAATCACCCGCAACTATGCGCTGGCGTTCGCCGCCCTGGTCGTGCTGAGTGCCGCCGATCTCGTCAGCGTGTTCATCCGTAGTTCGCTCGTGCCCTTGCTGACGCCCGACGAGAAGCGCGGCAGAGTGCTTGCGGTCGAGTCGGTCTTCGTCGGTGCTTCGAACGAGCTCGGAGCGTTCGAGAGCGGCATGGTCGCTCAGGCAGTGGGAACCCAGGCGACCGTCATCGGCGGGGGAGTGGCCACGCTGGCGATCGTCGGAATCTGGTGGTTCGCCTTTCCCTCGCTGCGATCGATCGACCGCTTCGAGGATCTCGCACACAGCGGCTCGACCGAGCCGCAGTAAAGGTCATCAACCAGGTGCGGCACTGTTGATGTCGCCCGGCAGTTCACCGAACGAGGTCAACACCGACCGAATCGCCACCGCGTCGACGTTGCCGACCAACGGCGTCGCCGCGGACGTTGCGATGTTCCAGATCCACAAGTCACTCGGCCCGGAGCACCCGCTCGGGCGCGTGGAAAGCACGATTTGCTGGGCGTCGAGCCAGCCGATCGGTTCGGTCGAGATCGCCGCGAAGGCCGCCGGTTGATCGATGGACGCCCCAGCGTTGAAGACCTGAGTGCGCGTCAGACCTGCGCAGTCGCCGACACGAACGGCGAGCGCCGCACCCGCAACGAAGTTGATCGTGAGCTTTGCGACGGGCTCGGCGACCTGCGCGACGTCGGTGATGGTGAGGCCGGGCAGATCGATGGCGTGGACGTGGAACGTGCCGTTCTTGTGGTCGTGGATGAAGTAGACGCGCGAGCCCGACGGGTCGGCACCGATCTCGGTGATCGCGGTGTTCGGCTCGTCGAGGTGGGCGAGCAGTCGAGGGTTCTGCCCACGATTGCTGGCGACGAACAATCCCTCCGTTCCATCGGCGGCTTGGCCTGCGGCGAAGATGTTCCTGCCGGCCGGATGGTAGGCGGCAACATCCGTGCGGGCCAGGAAGCTGATGTCGGTGCGAGTCTGTGGCTGCCCCGCCGTGCGCCAGAGCAGATGGCTGTCGGCAACCGCCGGGGCGATCAGTGCTTTTCCGGTCGGGTACGACCACGACACCCGGTTGTTCGTCGAGAGGTATCCCGATGGCAACGCCTTGCTGCCGTCGAACACCGTCACCGAGTTCAGCAACACGCGATCGCCGGCGGGCGACCATCGCAACGGTCCCGCGTCGTCGAGGGTCAGTTCCGAGAGGCAGCTGGTCGTGCCGTTCGCCGGGTTGACCGTGTACAGCCTCGTGCCAACCTCGAACGTGACCTCCGAGCTTGGCGGAGGTGGTGAGAACACGCACGCTCCGCTCGGGAGCACCATCGTGCTTGCCGGCACCACCGCGACCGCGGCGACCGTCGAAGCCGGGAGCGTTGTGACGGGTAGCGTCGGCGGCACGGTGTTGCTGGGCGTGCCCAGAGGTGCGAGGGTGTCGGGAGTGCTCGAGCTCTGGTCGACGTTGCAGCCCGCGGCGAGCACCGCGATGCCGATTGCAACGCACCCAAAGCGCTTCATTGCCCGTAACGGTAGATCGCTCGTGAAAGGTCGCCGGACCAAGTGGGCGTGGTGGAGCGTCGCCGTCGCCTGTGGCCTGGCCGCCGGCTGTTCGTCGGCACCCGCAGCCGCGCCATCGACCGCGCAATCGCCGACGTCGCCGGCGACGACAACGACGACGCTGGTACGTCCATCTTCGACTGGCTCGACGTCGACCACGACCACCGCGCCGACCACGACCACCGGGCCGAGGCCATTGGCATACGTCTTTCCGTTCACGGGCAAGAAGGTCAGCTATGGGCGCCGCCATGCCGGCTATCCGGCCACCGACGTGTTCGGTTGCGGTGCCACCGTCGTCGCCCCGATCGGGGGCACGATCGATCAGACTCGTACGTTCGACCCCTGGGATCCGAAGCTCAACGATCCGGCGACCCGTGGCGGCAAGTACGTGTCGCTGCGCGGCGACGACGGTGTTCGCTACTACTTCGCTCACCTCGACAGCGTCGCGGTGCTGCCGGGAGATGTTGTCGATGGCGGCACTCAACTCGGCGTCATGGGCCAAACCGGCGACGCCCGGAGCACGGTCTGCCACACTCACGTCGGCATCTCCTGGCCGTGTGGTCACGACGAATGGGCGGTACGACGCGGCGAGGTGTATCCGTGGAAGTACCTCGACGCCTGGCGGAAGGGCGAGCAGCTCTCGCCGGCTGTCGAGGTTGCCGCGGCCGAAGGTGCGAATCCCGATGCGTGCAACCGCGCCGTTCTGGATCCGAGCGCGTCAGACGCCTAGTGCTTGCTGATGACGATCCACAGGCTGGCCGGAATCACGACCCAGGCCAGCACGAGCAGCACGATGGCGATGATGGCGAAGTTGTACGAGTCGTCCTTCGGCGGGTTGCCGCACGCGCCAACGGTTTCGTAGAGGGCCTTGATCGGCTGCTCGGTCGACAGCCGAATGCGACGCCGAGCGACGCCGGCGGCGTAGAGCGCAGCCCACGCCAGACCGGCGAACACCACCGCGACGACGATCGAGAACACGATCACTCCGAAGATTCCGCTGATCGCCCACCCGAAGAACGCCTTGAGCCCGGAGACCACGGTCGACAGCAGCGCACCGCCGAGCAGGAACGTCGGCACGCCGAGCTGGTCGCCCTTGTATCCCTGCTCGACCTGCACGGCGTTGATCCGGGCCCGCCGCAGCATGACGTGTTCGTGGCTTCCCCACACGGAGTTGGCCTCGCGACGCTCGTAGAGCTTGCGCAACCTGGTGACCAGGCGGTTCTGGTAGCCCTTGACGATCCACCGGGTCATCTGTTGAACGATGTAGCTGGCGACGGGAGTGAGCGGACCCAGCCGTGGCATCTTCGGTGGGCGAACTCCGTTGCGGTCGAGAACCTCCAGCGATCGCATCGCCATCCGATGGGCTTCCTCGAACCGATCGGGGCGCCACAACGGCCGCACTTTGGAGAGCTCTTTGACGATGTCCTGCTCCGGCTTGCCCCGCCCGGCGATCTGTTCGAGGATCGCCCCCTTCTCCTCCGGCGTATCGGCCCGCAAGACACGAAGCGCGTCGATCCGGTCGAGCAGCAGATCGTCGAATCGGTGCTCGACCTCGGGGCCGGCTTTGGCGGCCTTCTGTGGCTTCGCCGGAGTCGGATTGGCATCGCCCATCGGCCGCAGGGTAATGCGTCGCCGGTAGTCCAATGGGAGCCGGTCGACGTGCTTCAATAGCCGGTCATGGCGCGCGACCGACGAAGAAGGGGAACACACAAATGAAGAACTTCCTGAAGGAGTTCAAGGACTTCATCGCCACGGGAAACCTCGTGGAGATCGCGGTGGCCTTCATCCTGGCCATCGCCATCAAGGACGTCATCGACGCGTTCATGAACAGCATCATCAACCCGTTGATCGGGGCGATCGTCGGGAAGCCGAACCTCGACAACTTCCTGACCATCACTGTCCGCAAGGGTCAGGCCGACCAGGCGATCATCTCGGTCGGCGCGGTGCTGACGAAGATCATCTCGCTGATCATCGTCGGCCTCGTTCTGTTCCTCGTGTTGAAGGCCTACAACAAGATGCGCAAGCCGGCCGAGGCCGCACCGGCGGGTCCGACAGAGGTCGAGTTGCTCGCTCAGATCCGCGACGAGTTGCGGGCGCGCCCCTGACCTGAGCTTTCATCGACGCGACGGTGTGTAGGTGGCGGCACGGGCTTTCCGTTTTGTCGAGCCGACTTGCGAAACGCGGCGGCGCTGGCTCGAATGGAGGGATGCGAGCACGGCGCGAGGTCTCCTTGAGCTTGCTCTGCGCCCTCCTCGTTGCCTGCTCGGCGGTCGGGTCGGCGTCCCCTGATTCGCATGATTCGTCGATCGAAGGAGTCGGTGTGCTGCCGGGCGGCAGCCACGACACCGAGGTCGTCGGGGCATCCGATCCGGTGACCGCATCCGTGGCGACGTCGTCCTCGTCGACCACCACCCTGGTACCAGCGGTCACGATCGGCTCCCTCGTGGCCGGAAACCGGTTGCTGATGATCGGCGACTCGATCACTGCCTCCGCAGCGGAGCGCTACGGCGGCGAGTTCTGCAAGACGTTGGTTCCCCTTGGCTGGCAGGTCGAGGTCGATGCCGAGCCCAGTCGATTCGTCGACTTCGGGAGTCAGGTGCTCGACAAGCGGCTGGCGGCCAAGTGGGACGCCGCGTACGTGTTCCTCGGTACCAACTACCTCGGCGATCAGCAGTCGTATCGCAAGCAGTTGGAGAAGATCGTCCAGCGGCTGTCGCCGATGCCGGTCGTGTTGTTGACGGTGACCGACTTCGCCGCGAACCGTCAAGAAGTGAACGATGTGATCACCTTGGTGGCCACCGAGTTCCCCAACGTGCACGTGATCGACTGGGGTTCGATTGCCGGAGCGGACGCGGCAACGATCCTGCGTGGCGACGGCATTCACTTGACCAACAGCGGCCGAGCGACGTTGGCCTCCAACGTCGCCGCGGTCCTGGGCCAGGCACCGGTGCAACCGGGCGGTTGCCTGAGCACCGTGTTCACCAACGACAGCGGCGGCAACGTGAACGGCAGCGACACTCCGCCCCCGAAGAAGGTCGGTGCCACCAACACCACCGTCAAGACGCAGCCGACAGTCGCAGGTGGCACGCCGACAACCAAGCCACCGTCGCCCACCACCCCGCCGGTTACGCCGCCGCCCACTCAGCAACCACCGACGACCCTCGCGCCGCCCTCAACCGTGCCACCGCCGCCGATCACCCGGCCGCGTGGCCCGACGACGACGCCGCCTCCAGGGACGTAGAACAGGCGTGGCAGAAGCCCTGGAGGCCGGCGACTTCGGGTCGTGGATGGTCCAGATCCAGCGAGCCCTGCGTGACGAGCAGGGATCCGATGTGCCGTGCGATGGCTGCACGGCGTGCTGCAGTTCGTCGCAGTTCGTCCACATCGGGCCGGACGAGACCGATGCGCTCGCCCACATCCCATCGGAGTTGTTGTTCCCCGCTCCTCGACTGCCTCGTGGACACATGCTGCTCGGCTACGACGAACGCGGGCACTGCCCGATGTTCGTCGACAACGGCTGCTCGATCTACGACCATCGCCCGGTCACCTGTCGTACCTACGACTGCCGGATCTTCCCGGCGAGCGAGGTTGTACTCGACGACGACACGAAGGTTCTGATCGCTCGTCAGGCGCAACGCTGGCGGTTCAGCTTCCCAATCGACGCTGACCGCGGCCAGCACGATGCCGTCCGCACCGCGGCGGCGTTCCTCCGCGATCACCCCGACGTGCTGCCCGGCGGCGCGGCGGCCAACCCAACGCAGCTCGCCGTCGCCGCGGTCGAGGTGCACGTAGCGTTTCTCGGGCTCGACGAGAACACGGACGAGTCCGCGATTCGCGTCGAGGTGAGGCGCCGCTTGCGAGGGTGAGATCGCGGCTCGCACGCGCGAGGATTCAGCAATGCGCTACAGACGATTGGGCCGCACGGCCTTGCAGGTCAGCGAGCTGTGCCTCGGCACCATGAACTTCGGGCCGACGACGCCGGAGGACGAATCGCGGGCCATCATGGATCGAGCGCTCGATCTCGGCATCAACGTCTTCGATACGGCGAACCGCTATGGCGGAGACAAGGGTGTCGGTGCGACGGAGGACATCCTCGGGCGCTGGTTCGCGCTCGGCGGCGGGCGCCGCGACAAGGTGGTGCTGGCAACCAAGCTCTACGGGGCGATGTCGAGCTGGCCGAACGACGGCCGGCTCTCGGCTCGCCACATCCGCGCCGCGTGCGACGAGAGCCTGCGCCGCATGCAGACCGACCACATCGATCTGTACCAGATGCATCACGTCGACCGCACGGCGCCGTGGGACGAGATCTGGCAGGCGATGGAGACCTTGGTGCAGCAGGGCAAGATCGTCTATGTCGGCAGTAGCAACTTCGCCGGTTGGCACATCACGCAAGCCAACGAGCGGGCCAAGGCTCGCGGCTCGCTCGGTCTGGTCAGCGAGCAAAGCCATTACAACCTGCTGGTGCGCACGGTCGAGCTCGAAGTGCTGCCGGCCTGCCGTGACTACGGCGTCGGTGTCATTCCCTGGAGCCCGTTGAGTGGGGGCCTGCTCGGTGGCGTGCTCAACAACGAATCCAGTTCGCGCCGGCAGTCATCGGGGGCGCTCGAACGGATCGACAAGCTGCGACCTCAGTTGGAGAAGTGGGAGAGCTTGTGCGCCGAGTTGGGCGAGCACCCGGCAGCGATCGCGCTGGCCTGGCTGCTCCGGCAGGATGGCGTCACCTGCCCGATCATCGGCCCACGCACGATGGCTCAACTCGAGGGGGCTTCGTTGCGGGCGCTCGACGTGTCGCTCGACGAGGCCACACTGGCTGGCATCGACGCGATCTTCCCCGGGCCGGGCGGTACGGCCCCGGAGGCCTACGCCTGGTAGGTGATCCTCACGGGGCCAGAGCTCGCAGCGGCGCGACCGGCACGTTGCGAAGCACGCCGTAGAGCAACACCAGGGTGGGCGTGGTGATCGCCAGCCATCGGGCTGCCCGCGGTGGCATGCGCAACAGTTGCCCGCCCCACGAGACCCGCACCCAGCTGAACCACACGACGACGATCGCGGCGAGCGCCACGGGGGTGAAGATGTTGTAGCTCAGCGCTGCGCCGAGATGACCGTGCAGCAACTGGTAGGTGCCGCGCGTGAGGCCGCATCCGGGGCACCACAGCCCCGTGGCCTGGTAGAACGCGCAGGTCGGGTACGGGAAGCTGGACGCAGCCGGATTGTGCGTGGCGATGAAACCGGCAGCTGCAGCCAGTGCTGCGCCGGCTGCGACGGGTGCAGTTCGGCGGGTGAGAGTGCCGTGCACCGAGGCCGACAGGCCGAGTTCCATCGTCCCATGGTACGACGGATGGCGTTGTGGAGTCGTCGTTTCTCCGCCACGATGGATGGCCGTGTTGCAGGTCCAATCGCTCTCGGTGGAAATTGGTGGTCGGCAGATCATCAATCAGGCGTCGTTCACCGTGATGCCGCGCGACAAAGTCGGTCTCGTCGGCCGCAACGGAGCAGGTAAGACCACGCTCTTCCGAGTGCTCGGCGGGGCGCTGGAGCACACCGGCGGCAAGGTTCTGCGCAAGGGTGGCTTTGGCTACTTGCCTCAGGATCCGCGTATCGCCGGGGTGCTCGACGGCCGCACCGCGATCACGCATGTGCTGTCCGGTCGGGGCATCGACGAGGAGCTGGTGCGTCTCGAGAAGTTGCGCATCACCATGGAAGAAGACGCCAGCGAGCGCAACGTCAGCCGATACAGCCGGGCCCAAGATGAGTTCGCGACCTCCGGCGGCTATGGGGCCGAGAGCGAGGCGCGATCGATGGCCGCCGGTCTGGGTCTACCGGGCGATCGGTTGGAACTGCCGATCGGCGTTCTCAGCGGTGGCGAACGGCGCCGGGTCGAGTTGGCCAGAATCCTGTTCGCCGGTTCCGACGTGTTGTTGCTCGACGAGCCCACCAACCACCTCGACATCGATGCGAAGAACTGGCTGCTGCAATTTCTGCGTACCTACCGCGGGGCGCTGCTGGTGATCAGTCACGACATCGAACTGCTCGACGAGGCGATCACCCGCGTGTTGCACCTCGATCGACCTGCGGAAGAGGCCGTCGGCGAACTCGTCGAATACAAGGGGACCTACAGCCAGTATCGAGCCGCCCGCGCCAGAGATGAGGAGCGGCTGGCCCGCAAGGCGCTGCTGCAAACCAAGGAGATCGCCCGCCTGCAGACGGTCGTCGATCGCTTCGGTGCGAAAGCCACCAAGGCGGCGATGGCCCACAGCAAGGAGAAGCAGATCGTTCGCCTCGAGGCGCAACGCGTGCACGTCAGCAAGGGCGATCGCACCCTGCGGGTGAAGTTCCCCGATCCACCTACCAGTGGCACGACGGTCATCACCGCGCATCGGATGGCCAAGGCCTACGGCGGACCACCGGTGTTCGAGGATGTCACGTTCGACGTGGGTCGTGGCGACCGTCTGTTGGTGCTCGGGCTCAACGGTGCGGGCAAGACCAGCCTGCTGCGCATCCTCGCCGGCGAGACCACGGCCAACGCCGGCGTGTTCAGCTTCGGCCACAACGTCAACGTCGGCTACTACGCGCAAGAGCACGACAACCTGCAGGGCGATGCCACGCTGCTCGACAACATCCGCGCCGCGGTTCCCAACGACGTCATCCTGACCGAGACTCAGCTACGCGGCATGCTCGGCATGATGGGCCTCAGCGGCGAGAAGGTCTACCAGGAGAGCGGCACCTTGTCGGGCGGCGAGAAGACCAAGTTGGCGCTGGCGATGTTGATGGTCGGGCGCAACAACCTGTTGCTGCTCGACGAACCGACCAACAACCTCGACCCACCCAGCCGGCAATCTGTCACCGATTCGTTGAAGGCGTGGAAGGGCACGATCGTGTTCGTCAGCCACGACACCGAATTCGTCGAACAGCTCCGGCCGACCAAGGTGTTGCTGATGCCCGACGGCCAGGTCGACTACTTCAACAAGGACTGGCTCGAGCTCGTCTCGCTCGCGTAGTCACCCAAATAGATCAGGCACGGTCAGATCACGCACAGGCTGAACGGTGCGGTCGTCGCGAAGATGTCGTGGTACATGAACATCTGCTCGGGTGTCGGCTCCACCAAGTGACGCGTCGATGGACGCGCGCCGTGTTGCCGGAACCCGATGAGCTTCACGCGCATCAGCGGGTCGACATCGGCGAGCCACAGTGCGGTGCGTTCGAGGAGCGCTGTGTCGTCGTTGATGCCCGGCAGCATCAGCAGACGAACCTCGTAGAGACGGTCGACGGCATCGAGGTATCGGATCGAATCCAGCACCTGATCGTTCGGCTGGCCCGTGATCGCTCGATGGATGCTCGAATCGAGGCACTTCAGGTCGATCATCACCCCGTCCATCGTCAGTAACAACGAGGTCCAGGTGCTGCGATCGGCGGCCCCGTTCGAGTCGACGAAGCACGTCAGATCGGCGAGCGCAGGGTCAGCTCGAACTGCGCCGAACAGCTCGCGAAGGAAGTCCGCCTGTTGAGTGGCTTCGCCGCCCGACACGGTGATTCCCGACAGGAACGGCGCGGCGTGGCGGATCTCGACGAGGAGGTCTTCGACCGACATGCGCACGGCCTTCGGAGTGGAGTCCCATTGGCACACCGAGATGCAGGTGTCGGTGCCGGTGCACGAGTCACGACTCCACTCGACGCCGCCGGAAAGCGAGAACCCGAGTGCGCCCGACGGGCAGGCGGCCACGCAGTCGCCGCAGTGGTTGCACAGGTTGATCGTGTACGGGTTGTGGCAGGCGATGCAGTCGAAGTTGCAGCCCTGCAGGAACACCACGAACCGGTTGCCCGGGCCGTCCACGTTGGAGAAGGCGATCGTGTCAGTGATCAGGCCCTGCGTCGCGTTCATTGCAACCGATCCTTTTCACGGCACGTTGGCTGAGGTGGTACGAGGCTTCCGATCCCGCGGCCAGATAGTCGCTGCTATGCCGAGCGCCGCGGCTGTCGATGTCGATGAGATCGCTCTTGCGCACGAGATAGCCGGTGATCCGAATGAACTCGTTGGAGTCGAGGTTGAACGTGAAATCCCGCATGCCCAGCGCGAACGCACCTCGAATGATGTCGACAACTGCCTCCGGGTTGCGCACGGCGGTCTCGTCGACATGGAAGACATCGCTGATCCCCGACGAGAAGAGGCGGTGGTGCGGGGCGCACGTCGTGATGTGTTCGAGCATCGGCGGCTCGTCACCGACCGGGATTCGGGTGCCGGCCGTGACATCGGTGTCGAGGTCGATCCCGCTCTGCGCATGCAGGTAGCAGCGACCACCGCCACCCTCGCAGTACGGCATCGGACGAGCGGCGACGAGCTCGGCAACGCGCTCGGTGATTTGGTACGAGAGCGCGTTGACATCCGCGTCGTGGCCGTAGCGACCGGTTCCACCTTGGTAGGCCACCAACAGGTTGACTGCCTCGGCGAGGCCGAACACGCCGAACATCGCCGAGAATCGATCGATCGAGATCAACCCTTCGCGGGCGAGCCAATGATTGTCGAAGAACCGTTGCTGCTCCACGAGCGAGCGAACGCGAGCCTCTGCCAATTCGGCGGCGAGCTCGACGTAGGTGGGCAGCGTCCCGGCCAGGAAGGAGTCGGCGTCGCCGGTATGTCGGAGCATCGCCTCTTTCAAGTTGAGGCGCACGAGTGTGTGGGCGCCTCCGCCGATCTTGAGCGAGTTGTAACAACTGACGACGGCGTATCGATCCCCGTGGTCGTGCACCATCATCGGGTGGTTGGCGAAGTGCGGCTTGGCCGTCTCGAAGACCGTGCGCACCGCGTCGAGCACCAGATCATCTGGCGTCAACAGCGGGTCGACCTTCAAGGTCAGGTTCGGAACGACTTGATGCAGCGATCGCTCGACACGGAGGATCGAGCGGGCGATCCTGCTGTCGCTCGGGCCGATGTCGGTGTGCACGAAGGCGTCCGGCAGCATCCGATCGAGAGCGATCCAGAACCTGCGCAGGCTGCGGACGAGCTCGCTGTCGCTCACCCTGCCGACGAAGGGAGCCAGCACCTTGTCGAGATCTCCGAGGTACACCGGGTAGGTGGTGACGGAGGGGACGTGCGCGTACATGATCTGCAGGAATGACAGCGCGTCATCGAGGTTGCGCGGTGGCGGGAGCTCGAGATGATCGGAGCCGCGGGCGAGCGCCAGCTCGTAGTCGGGCAACACGTAGCGCGGCGTGTAGGGAGCGTTGCCCTCGTACATGTCGCAGATGACCCGCTTGTCGAGGGCTTCCTGACATTCCGGCGAAATGCTCGGGTAGTCGACCGCCTCACTGGCCAGCGCCGCCAACCGGCGCAACTTGTGGTCGTATCCGAGCACCCCGTCACGCACCAGGGCGGTTGCCCGAGTACGCATCTCATCCATCTCCATCGGTCACCTCCCTGTTCGCAAGGGTCGTGATTCGACGGTACTGCGACCCCTGCGCGGGGCGACAGGGGCGAAAGACCTTGAGGAAGTGACGACCTGTGTCTTGACGCCTACACGGCGAAGACCTGCGTGTCGTCGGCGAACGCCTTGAACTCCAATGCGTTGCCGGCCGGGTCGTAGAGGAACATGGTCCACTGTTCGCCGGTTTCGCCGGCAAATCGGACGTAGGGCTCGATCACGAATGCCGTGCCGGCCTGGCGAAGGCGTTCGGCCAGCTGCTGGAAGTCGTCGATCGACAGGATCAGTCCGAAGTGGGGTACCGGCACGTCGTGGCCATCGACGGGGTTGTGGATCCGGGTCGTTCCGGTTGGCGCCAGGTGGGTGACGAGTTGATGTCCACGCAGGTTCCAGTCGACCCATCTCGTGTCGCTGCGGCCTTGGGTGCAGCCGAGCACGTTGCCGTAGAACTGGCGAGCAGCGTCGAGATCGTCGACGGGCATCGCCAAGTGAAACCGTGGTCGTGTCGAGTCGTCCATGGTGCGCAGCTTTGCATGCCGCTACTACACGAGCTGCGTCACGCCGTCGGCCACTCGGGGGTAGTTGTCGTACATCAGCACGTCGTGACCGGGGAAGATGATGTCGTTGGCAGACGCTGTTGCGCGGAGCTTGTCGTAGGTGTGGAGGCAGGCGCCAAGGTCCATGCTGAACGCGCTCGGCCAGTCCTGCTCGTAGTTGCGGAACACGTGTGCGCAGTCCGAGCCGATGATGGCCTTTCCCCGTGCCGTGTCGACGACCACGGCCTGCTGACCCGGTGTGTGCCCAGGCGCTGACAAGCACTCGATCCCCGGCAGGATCTCGCGGTCACCGTCGAGCAGCACGAGGCGTTCGGTTCCTTCCAATTCGGCCAGGTACCTCAACGAGGCCTCGTCGGTGAGGTTCGCGAACGGCGGCCGCGCCGCAATCGGGTCCTGCGTCCAGAAGCGGTACTCCGCCTCCTGCAGGTAGAAGGTTGCTCGCGGGAAGAGATGCACGCCGCCCGCGTGGTCCCAGTGCAGGTGTGTCAACACCACGTGCTCGACCGCTGCGGCGTCGACGTCCAAGCGGGCCAAGACGTCGGCCGGGTTCTCGTACAACGGCGACTTCTTGCGTCGTTGCGTCAACTCGGGGTCTGCCCCCGTGTCGACCACGACCGTGACGTCGGCCCCACGTATGCACCACAGGTACCAGTTCTCCAGCTCGAACTCGCTGGTGGCCATGTCCCACTGCCAGACGTTGTAGCCGCTGTAGACGCTGAAAGGCCCGGCGTACTTCACGGCATAGATCGAATGTTCAGGAATGATGACCCTCCGGACTCGATGGTTGCTGACTCAGCGCAGGCTGACGGGTGTGCCGCCGAAGGGTGTGTCGACCAGTTCGAAGAAGTCGTTGCCCTTGTCGTCGACCACGATGAACGCCGGGAAGTCGCGGACCTCGATCTTCCACACGGCCTCCATTCCGAGCTCGGGGTATTCGAGCACGTCGACCTTGGTGATGCAGTCCTGGGCGAGACGTGCTGCGGGGCCCCCGATCGAACCGAGATAGAAACCGCCGTAGGTCTTGCAGGCTTCGGTGACCTGACGGCTGCGGTTGCCCTTGGCGAGCATCACGAAGCTGCCGCCGGCGGCCTGGAACTCGGCGACGTAGCTGTCCATGCGGCTCGCGGTCGTCGGACCGAACGATCCGCTGGCCATCCCCGCCGGGGTCTTGGCCGGCCCGGCGTAGTACACGCAGTAGTCATGCAGGTACTGCGGCAGACCGCGGCCCTCGTCGAGCCGCTCCTTCAACTTGGCATGGGCGATGTCGCGGGCGACCACCATCGTGCCGGTCAGCATGACGCGGGTCTTGACCGGATAGCGGCTCAGCTCGGCGCGGATCTCGTCCATCGGCCGGTTGAGATCGATGGCAACCGCCTCGGTCTCGAGATGCTCGTCGGTGACGTCGGGCAGGAAGCGTGCGGGGTCGGATTCGAGCCGCTCGACGAACACACCCTCGCTCGTGATCTTGCCGAGGGCCTGTCGGTCGGCGCTGCATGACACGGCGATCGCCACCGGGCAGCTGGCGCCGTGGCGCGGCAGCCGAACGACGCGCACGTCGTGGCAGAAGTACTTGCCACCGAATTGCGCGCCGATACCTGTCTGCTGACTGAGGCTCAGAACCTTCGCCTCGAGCTCGATGTCGCGAAAGCCATGACCGGAGAGCGAACCGGTGGTCGGAAGGCCATCGAGGTACTTGGTGCTGGCCAGCTTGGCGGTCTCGAGGGCGAGCTCTGCCGACGTTCCGCCGATCACGACAGCGAGGTGATACGGCGGGCATGCCGCGGTGCCCAGCGCTTTCATCTTCTCGAACAGCCACGGCAGCAGTGCCTTCTCGTTCAGCAGCGCCTTGGTCTCCTGGAAGAGGTAGCTCTTGTTGGCACTGCCGCCACCCTTGGCGATGAACAAGAACTTGTAGATGTCGCCGTCGACCGCGGCGATCTTGATCTCGGCCGGAAGGTTGTTGCCGGTGTTCTTCTCGTCGTACATCGTCAACGGCGCCAACTGGCTGTACCGGAGGTTCGACGTGAGATAGGTGTTGTACACGCCGCGTGCAATGGCCGCCTCGTCGCCACCGGCACCGGCACCGTCGGCGTTGGCGGCGTTGACGGTCAACACGAACTGGCCCTTCTTGGCCTTGATGATCGCCGTGCCCGTGTCCTGGCACATCGGCAGCACGCCACCGGCGGCGATGTTGGCATTCTTCAGCAGGTCGAGGGCGACGAACCTGTCGTTGTCGCTTGCTTGCGGATCGTCGAGGATGTTGCGCAACTGCTGCAGGTGTGCCGGGCGTAGGAGGTGAGCGATGTCGCGCATCGCCGTCTCGGTGATGAGGGTGAGTGCCTTGGGCTCGACGCGCAGGAAGGTGCCGGCGGCGGTCTCGAGCGTCGAGACCCCATCAGTGGTGAGAAGCCGGTACTCGGTGGCGTCGTGCCCGAGTGGGAGCAGCTCGGTGAAGTCGAACTCTGGCATGCCGTCACGCTACGCCGCCGAGCTCGGTCGGCCTCAGGGCGCCGTCTGGCTCAATGCCTTGTCGACCAACGCCTGTTCCGCCGGCGTCGTCGCCGCGTGCGGATGGATCGCACCGTCGGCCACCAGCTCAGGCAGGTCGCCGATCCGGACATCCGGGCTGAAGTCGTACAGGGGAGCGATCGACTTGTCGACGGTCGGGAGCGCGGGTGACGCGGCGACCAGTTCGAGCACGTTGCGTTCGCCTGCTGCGAGGTTCGCCCAGTCATTTCCGTTCGACCGCAGCGCACCGACGTTCATCGCCGCTGCGCCGATCAACACCAGCCGTCCCGCCCACAACGCCGGTGGACCGACGCGCGTCAGCTGGTCGACGGCAACACCGAAGGCGGGCATGAACAGCACTGCACCCACATACACGTATCGGGAGTTGGCCGCGGTGTCGACTCCGAAGCCGCCGCGTTGGATGGCGAGGCCGACGTAAATGGCTGCAGCAGTCATGGCGAACGAGAACATCAGATCATGGGCCGCAGCGTCGCGGCGTCGCCACAGCAATACCGCCAAGGTGGCGAGCAGAGCAATTCCGACCAATGACACGGCCGA
>JANYKU010000170.1 GCA_025358075.1 Ilumatobacteraceae bacterium | reverse complement strand
GTGGCCGACGCAACCGGCAACGAGTGGCTCAGTTCGATCCTGCACACGCTCCAGATCGAGGGCGAGCACGTTCGCCGTGCGTGGCTGAACTCGGATCCCTCCATTCGCGCGGTGGCGATCGCTCACCAGAAGCTCATCCTCGACGCGCTCGAGCGTCGCGACTCCGAGATGGCACGATCAATCGCCATGATCCAGGTCGACGCGCGCAGACGCTGGTTGGAGCATCTTCGGGCGAAGCCGATCGATCTGGACACCGACATCGAGGCCGTGCGATCCGGGAAGTAGCCGTCGGTATGGGCCCTCGTCTCGAACCGCCACGCCTCGAGGGCGCGCCGAACTTCCGCGACCTTGGCGGCCTGCCGACCGTCGACGGTCGGTTCACCCGGCGCGGCGTTCTGTTCCGCAGCGGCGGGCTCGAAGAGCTCACGTCGCGAGACGTCCGTCTGCTGATCGACGACATCGGCCTTCGAACGATCATCGATCTGCGCTCGGCAGACGATTGCGAGACCGCCGAATCCTTGCTCGACACGCCGGTGCGGTTCATCAACCTGCCCATCTTTCGAGCAGCGTCATCGACCAACCTCGAGCGCCCGATGCTCGCCGACGGGCGCGTCGACGTGCCGCGCATCTATCGGATGTACATGGAGAGGTCCGTCCCGGCGATCAGCGAGATCATTGGCGAGCTCACGTCTGGAGCAACTCCCGCCGTGTTCCATTGTGCGGCCGGCAAGGATCGAACCGGTGTGGTCGCTGCCATCCTGTTGTGTGCCGTCGGGGTGACACGTGATGCCGTGATCGCAGACTTCATGAAGACCGCGCCAATTCTCGACGAGATCATTGCCTTCCTACAGCGGCGGCCGGCGTACGGCGACGTGTTGCTCCAGTTCCCTCCCGGCATGCTGGAAGCCGACCCGAACTTCATGATCGAGTTCCTCGACGATGTCGACCAAACGTACGGCGGCATCCCCGCGTGGCTCACGGAGCACGCTGGGATCTCCGCCGAATCCGTTGCCGCGCTCGAGCAACTGCTCGTCGAGCCACGCAACTAGTCAGGACCAGAAGGCGACGAGGCCGTCGGCGACGAGCCCAGGATTCTCGAACATCCACCAATGAGCCAGACCCTCGAGCGTCAAGATCTCCGCACCGATTCGCTCGGCCACTGCGAACACCATGTGCGGTGGAACGAACGGATCGGCAGTCGCATGGAGCAGAAGTGACGGTCGTCGATCGGCGGCGGCGAGTTGGTCGCCGAGCTCACGCATCGCCGGTTGTGCCGCCGAGCGGTACACCTTCAGAATGGCGCGGCCCATTTCGGTGTCGAGGTGGTCGGCCATGTTGGGCGCCAGCTTCGCGGGTACGCCGAACGCCACCTCGAGTTGACCACCGTCGAGTGCAATGATCTTGGCGACCGACTTCTCGCCTTCGCCGGCGGTCTGCCAGACCTTGGCAGCGGGATGCCACTCGTAGTCCGGGTGGATGAGACCGGCACAGTCAGCAGCCCACGATCGCAACAGATCGGGACGCGCTGCGGCGACGGCGTACACGTGCCCCGCTCCCCAGTCGTGCCCGACCAGGTCGACTGGGCCGTCGAGCGCCTCGATCTGGCCGATGAGCCAGTCGCGGTGATCCAGTCGGGTCCCGCCGAATCCTTCCGGAGCAGGGGCACCGAACCCGGGCGGCGACAGCAGGACGATGTCGTCGACGCCACGTCGCTCGAGCTCGGGAACGAGCTCGGACCACACGAACGTGGTCTCCGGATTTCCGTGCACGAACACCTTGGTCATGGTCTTGGGCTCATGATCGAGAGGTCAGGATTGGGCACCGAGCCGGCTCGACTCGCGGTAACCCGAAGGTGTCCGCGAGCCGAGCCGCCGTTCGGCGTTGCTCAGGGGGCCTTGCCCATGGCCAGGTTGCTCACATCCTGGAAGTCGGTCGTGAGCGGCACCACCTTGCCGTTTTCGAGCTTGCTGAACACCACGCTGCGGTTGAACAGCCGCTGGTACCCCTTCAGCCCGTCGGTCCATTCCTTCGTGAAGTCGAGCACAGGAACCATGCCCTTCAGATCGAGCTTCGACGTCGCCGTTGCTGCGTCGTAGAACGATGCAGCAGTGATGTCACCCTTGATCCCCTCGGCGATCTGGGTGAAGGCGACGAACGCCGCCCACGTGCCCATGCCACCGAGGCTGTTGTAATCGAGCTTGGTCGTGTCGAGCCCGGCCTCGGAGAGCGCCTTGCGGTACTCCGCCCATGGGGCAGTGGAGATGTCGGGGTACATGCCGGCGATGATGTCGCCGTTGGTTGCGGCTTCGGCGCCCTTGGCCGACACCTCATTGAGGTTGCCCTGGGGGCCGTACTGGCGGGCTTTGGTACCCGACTGCTTCCAAGCGGTGTTCCAGGTGGTGTACGGCGTCTCTGAGATGACGGCGACTACGCAGTCGGCACCTCCGCCCGTTGCCTGGGCGACTTCGGCCGAATAGTCCTGTGAGGTCGGCGGCAGAATGACCTCGGCACCGAACTTCATCCCCAGCGCCTTCATAGCGTTCTCCATCGGCGGGATGAAGATCTGGGCGCCGTCGATGATCACCGCGTTGATCGCCTTGCAGCCATCCTTCACAGCTTGAGCCACCGCACCCACTGCGTACATCGGCTGGTTACCGACGGGGAACGAGTCGGGGCTGGTCAGCTCTGAAGGTGTGATCGGGCAGCACTCACCGAACCATGTGATCTTGGACTGGGCGATCACCGGGACGATGCTCTCGGCGAAGAAGGTGAACGAACCCACGACCGAAACCATCTTTCCCTCGACGGCCTGTCGGGCGCATGTCGTCGCCACCGCTGGGTCGAACTGCTCGTCGCACACCGTGACGTTGAGCGGTCGGCCGGCGATACCGCCACGGGCGTTGATGTACTTCTCGTAGGCCTTCGCGGTGTTGGCAATGTTCTGATACGTGGGCCCTGCTGCGTTCAGCGTCGTGACGGTCATGACGTTGAGCGGGGCGCCAGTCGGCGCTGCCGCCGTGCCGGTCGGGGCTGCGGTGCCGGTCGGGGCTGCGGTGCCGGTCGGGGCTGGCGTGCCGGTCGGGGCTGGCGTGCCGGTCGGGGCAGCGGTGCCAGGCGCGGCGCTCTTACTGCTGCCGCATGCAGCGGCGAAGATCGCGCACGCGGCCAGCAGAGCGACCGCGTAGCGAGGAACATGTCGGTTGGGCGTGCGCTTCGAATGTGAGCTGTGTGTTGTCATCTATTCCCCCTGGTCGACCATGAACGAGTTCACGGTGTTTGAGCTGCGACCACCCCAGTCGCACGTGAGCGTCATTTCACCACAAACATCCAATGTTTCGCCACTCGATTGTCGAATTTTCGCGGATCTTCCGGCGCGCACCGGACCGTCTGATGACTGGCGGCCGCTACAGAAGTTCGCGTGCCGACTCAATAAGTCCTACCTTTCTCGGGGAAAGCCACCCTCAACGCACCTCGAGAGAACATGAACTTCGATCCTTCCGCACAGACCGTCGAGCTCGTCGAGCGGCTCGAGTCATTCATGGACGAGCACGTCTATCCGAACGAGGCGCGCTTCTTTCGCGAGTCGATGGAGCTCGGGCCGTGGGCGGTCTGGCCGGTGGTGGAGGAGCTGAAGCCACTCGCTCGTGAGGCCGGTCTCTGGAACCTCTTCCTCCCGGAGAGCGAGCTGGGCCCCGGGTTGAGCAATGTGGAGTATGCGCCGCTCTGCGAGGTGATGGGGAGATCGCACCTCGCCCCTGAGGTCTTCAACTGCTCGGCACCCGATACCGGCAACATGGAGGTGCTGGCACGCTACGGCACCCCTGAGCAACAGCAGCAGTGGCTCCGCCCACTCCTCGCCGGCGAGATCCGCTCGGCGTTCGCGATGACCGAGCCGGCCGTCGCGTCGAGCGATGCGACCAACATCGAGAGCTCGATCCGGCGCGATGGCGACGACTACGTGATCAGCGGCCGGAAGTGGTACACCACGAACGCGACCGACCCCAGGTGCAAGATCATCATCTTCATGGGAAAATCTGATCCGACCAACCCTGATCGACATCGTCAACAGTCCATGATCCTGGTCCCGAAGGACACGCCGGGGGTCACCGTCATCAGGCCGCTACCGGTCTTCAACTTTTACGGGATGCCCGACCGTGCATCGGAGGTCGAGTTCGACGAGGTTCGCGTGCCAGGGTCGAACATGCTGCTCGGTGAGGGACGCGGCTTCGAGATCGCGCAGGGTCGACTCGGGCCGGGGCGCATCCACCACTGCATGCGGCTCATCGGTCTCGCTGAACGAGCCCTCGAGATGATGTGTCGACGAACATCGCAGCGCGTGACCTTCGGTCGCCCGATCTCTGAACAGACCGTGACGTTGGAACGGATCGCCGAGTCACGCATCGCCATCGAGCAGACCCGCCTCCTCACGTTGAAGACCGCCCACATGATGGACACAGTCGGGAACCGTGAGGCCCGGCGCGAGATCGCGATGATCAAGATCGCCGCCCCCAACATGGCGTGCAAGGTCGTGGACTGGGCCATCCAAGCGTTCGGAGCAGCCGGTACAAACAACGACTTCGGGCTCGCCGCCGCATACGCGACAGCGAGGCTGCTACGCCTCGCTGACGGACCGGACGAGGTCCACCGCAACCAGCTCGGAGCGCTCGAGCTCCGCCGCCACGCGGGCAAGCCTGCGCTCGAGCCTCACAACGTCTTCGTTCCCGACTGGGGGTGAGTCGAGCAGGCCAGTCTGCGGCTCTTCCCTGTGGAGTCTTTGGAGATCACGTGGGCGCGTCGAAAGACTCCACAGGCCACGCCGTCTTCGATCAGCGCTGGGCCGATGCGTCACCAGTTACTCGATCAGCGTGAGCGATCACAAGCGCGGAGCTTCTATGTGCGCGCACAGACATATCGAGTGATGGCATCGAAGCACGCAGCATGGCAGTCATGCGTGGCCTCCGATACGTCCTGGCAGCGCGGTCTCGACGAGAATTTTGCTCGCAGGTTCGACGTACTCGTCGTTGGCGTCTCAACTCGCTGTCGGAGCTCAGCTGTTCGCATGCTCCGCCAGCAAACCGGCGATGGCACCAGAGGCCATTGTTCGCAGTAGCGATACATGCGCGTCTCGTCGGAGACGACCGCTGAACGGGGTGGAGTTGATGAGTCCCAGCACCGCGTGAACAGCGGCGCGCACCTCTTTGGTGTCGAGCGCCCCGATGTGTTGGGCAGCGACGATGTCGACCCAGATGTCGACGTACGCACTTTGCAGGTCCTTGACTCGTCGCTGGTCACCCTTTCGAGCCTGGACCAGGTCACGAAAATGGACGGTGATCAGCGACCGGTTGTCGACGGCAAAATCGACATGCATCGCGATGATGGGATCGAGGGATTCGTGGAGCGAGACGTTGTCGACGATGGAGTTCGCCTGCGTGAGCAGCGAGTCACTGATTCGAACGAGCATCTCCCCGAGCAGGCTTTCCTTGCCGTCGAAGTGGTGATACAACGCCGGGCCCGAGATACCGACAGCGTTTCCGATGTCGTCGACGGTGACCTTGGCGAAGCCGCGCTCTGCGAACAGATCGGCGGCGACAGACAACAACTCATCTCGCCGCGACAGCCGCGGCCGGTTGGGACGATTACCCCATGTCTCGATCATTCTGCGAACTCCGGCAATGGGCCGGCGCGGGCGACTCGACTGGGGAGCTCTCGGCCGAGAACCTTGCCGAGCCCACGGCTCACGTCGATCAACGCGTCAAGGTCGATACCAGTGGGCACTCCAATGTCCTCGAGCAGCAACACGAGGTCCTCGGTCGCGAGGTTGCCGCCCGCACCTGGAGCGAAAGGTGACCCGCCGAGGCCGCCGATACCGGTGTCGAACCGGCGCACTCCGAGCTGGTACGCAGCGAGGGCGTTGGTCAACGCTGTCGCACGAGTGTCGTGCAAGTGCAGACCGACATCCGTACCGGTCTTGGCGAGCACCGACTCGATTCGGCGCGGGGTTGCCGTGCCCGTCGTATCGGCCAGCGTGAGGTGATCGGTGCCGAGCTGACGTAGAGATGCGCAGACTCCAACAACATCCGCCACGGTGACCCGATCACCGAACGAAGACCCGAACGAGCACGACACGACAGCATCGATGGTCGCCGTTGGCGCCGCGGCACGGATCTCTGCGACCTGAGCCAGCGACTCGGCGACGGTCATGTTGACGTTCTTCTCGCTGTACACGGGGGATGCCGAGACAGTGACCGTGATTCGCGACGCACCGGCAGCAACGGCCATCTCGGCGCCGCGGCGATTGGGCACCAGCACCCACCAGTTGGTGCCGTCATCGGGCAGTTGGGCGACGATCTCTGCGGCGCCGGCCATGGAGGGCACGGCCCGAGCAGAAACGAACGCTGCAGCCTCGATGTCGTGAAGGCCGGCCGACGCGAGATCTCTTGCCAGACCCAACCGAATATCGACATCGAGCGGGTTCTCACCCTGTAAGCCGTCGCGGGGACCGCAATCGCGAATGACCACTTCTGTGCTCGGTTCGCTCATCGTTCCTCCGTTCACATTTCTGCACTCGAGACTTTACCCGCAACTTAACGCCGACTAGATTTCTTAATCGTGCCTAGGGTATCTCGGAGCGGAAGAAGCGCGAGCTGATGGCAGTTCCCATCCTGTCGAGCCGCATCGACAGGTCCGACGAACGCTTCCGGCAGAATGCCGTGGCGTTCGACGCGCTGGTGGCTGATCTGCGCGCCGAGCTCACTGCGGTTCGGTTGGGTGGCCCGGCCATGTCGAGGGAACGGCACGTTGCGCGCGGCAAGATGCTGCCGCGCGACAGAGTGGACGCGCTGCTCGATCCGGGATCACCGTTTCTCGAGCTGTCGCCGATGGCGGCACACGGCATGTACCGCGGCGAGGTTCCCGGCGCAGGCATCATCACCGGCATCGGCCGCGTTGCCGGACAGCCGTGCATGGTCGTAGCCAACGACGCGACGGTCAAGGGCGGAACGTACCATCCGATCACCGTCAAGAAGCATCTTCGCGCTCAGGAGATCGCTCTCGAGAACCGGTTGCCGTGCGTCTATCTCGTCGATTCCGGTGGTGCGTTTCTCCCGGAGCAGCATCAGGTGTTCCCCGACCGTGATCACTTCGGTCGGATCTTCTTCAATCAGGCACAGCTCTCGAAGCAGGCGATTGCCCAGATCGCCGCCGTGATGGGTTCGTGCACTGCGGGCGGCGCCTACGTCCCGGCGATGAGCGACGAAGCGGTGATCGTTCGCGATCAGGGCACGATCTTCCTGGGCGGACCACCTTTGGTGAAGGCGGCAACCGGTGAGGTCGTGACGGCTGAGGAGCTCGGCGGTGGGGAGATGCATTCCACTGTCTCGGGCGTGACCGATCATCTCGCCGAGGACGACCAACACGCTCTCCAGATCGTGCGGTCGATCGTGTCGACGCTTCCCCTCGCCGGTGCGCCGCCGTGGGAGGTGCTCGAGCCCGAGGATCCCGTTGTGGACCCGGGGCAGCTGCACGGGGTGATCCCGGCTGACGACCGCACGCCCTATGACGTGCGCGAGGTGATCGCACGGATCGTCGACGGGAGCAAGTTCCTCGAGTTCAAACAGCTCTTCGGCTCGACGTTGGTCACCGGCTTCGCTCACATCTGGGGTCATCCCGTTGGCATCATCGCCAACAATGGCGTGCTGTTCTCCGAGTCGGCGTTCAAAGGCGCACACTTCATCGAACTGTGCGACCAGCGCAAGATCCCGCTCTTGTTCCTCCAGAACATCACCGGCTTCATGGTCGGTCGGGAATATGAGGCAGGCGGAATCGCCAAGCACGGTGCGAAGATGGTCAACGCCGTCGCCACCGCCCGCGTGCCCAAGCTCACGGTGGTCATCGGCGGCTCCTACGGGGCGGGCAACTACAGCATGTGCGGCCGGGCGTATTCGCCACGTTTTCTGTGGATGTGGCCGAACGCACGCATCTCGGTGATGGGCGGCGAACAGGCCGCTTCCGTGCTGGCCACCGTGCGACGCGAACAACTCGAGGGAAATGGCGAGGAGTGGAGCGCCGCCGACGAAGAGGAGTTTCGCCGCCCGATTCGCGAGCAGTACGAACGCGAGGGCCATCCATACTTCTCGACGGCGCGGCTGTGGGACGACGGAATCATCGAACCGGGCCAGACGCGAATGGTGCTGGGCCTCGCGCTCGCCCTCGTCGGCCGAACCCCTCTGAGTCCCGTCGGCTACGGCGTGTTCCGAATGTGAGCCAGACCACCATGTTCGACACGGTGCTCGTCGCCAATCGGGGAGAGATCGCGGTCCGCATCATCCGCACGCTGCGGGCGATGGGCATCCGCTCTGTCGCTGTGTACAGCGACCCCGACGCCAACGCGCGGCATGTCGCTGACGCCGATGTTGCGAGGCGCATCGGCCCGGCAGCGGCGGCGTCGAGCTACCTGTCCATCGAGCGGGTCATCGAGGCGGCTCTCGCCACCGGTGCACAGGCACTGCATCCCGGCTACGGATTCCTCGCCGAGAACAGCGCGCTCGCCGCGGCCTGCATCGACGCCGGGATCGTCTTCGTCGGCCCACCGGCCGCGGCCATCGACGCGATGGGCGACAAGATCCGTGCAAAGGCGACTGTGGAGGCTCGGGGCGTGAAGGTGGTCCCAGGAGTGTCCGGGGCCGGGTTGGACGATGAGGAGTTGGCGGCGCAGGCACGCAGCATCGGGTTTCCTGTCCTGATCAAGCCGTCGGCGGGTGGCGGTGGCAAAGGCATGCGCCTCGTCACCGCGGCCAAAGATCTTCCCGCCGAGATCGCATCCGCCAAACGCGAGGCGTTGAGTGCGTTCGGCGACAGCACGCTGCTCGTCGAGCGCTTCATCGAGCGCCCGCGGCACATCGAGGTTCAAGTACTCGCCGACGCTCACGACAACATCGTGCACCTCGGCGAGCGAGAGTGCAGCCTGCAACGGCGTCACCAGAAGGTCATCGAAGAAGCGCCCTCTGCCTTCCTGTCCGAAGAGCAGCGTGATGCGATCGCGGCTCAGGCAGTCGCCGCGGCACGGGCGTGCGGCTACGTCAACGCCGGAACCGTCGAGTTCATCGTCTCGGGCAATCGCCCCGACGAGGCGTACTTCATGGAGATGAACACGCGGCTCCAGGTCGAACATCCTGTGACAGAGATGGTCTGGGGACTCGACCTTGTCGAGCTGCAGCTTCGCGTCGCCGCGGGCGAAGCACTTCCCTTCAACCAGGCCGATCTGAAGCGTCGCGGCCACTCGATCGAAGCTCGTGTGTACGCGGAGGACGTGGGCCGCGGATTTCTGCCAACCGGCGGTCGCGTTGTCGCGTTGCACGAACCGGACGACATGTCCAATGTCCGCGTCGACTCATCGTTGTTCGTCGGTTCGGAGATCGGCTCCAACTACGACCCGATGCTGTCCAAGGTGATCGCCTGGGGACCAGATCGGGCAACAGCCCGGCGCACCCTCGACCGGGCCCTTGCGTCCACGACGGTGCTCGGCGTCACGACCAACGTCGCGTTCCTGCGGGTCGTTCTCGCCGACCCGTCCGTTATCGATGCAGCGATGGACACCTGGCTCGTCGAACGGATTGCCGAGCAGGCATCCCCTCGATCGACGCCTCCCCAGATCGCTGCCGCCGCGGCCCTCTCCCATCTCTCGAGTCAGCATTTCGGCCCGCCGGCCACTCCGCCATGGGACGACCGCGGCGGCTGGCGCACCGGCGAGCGGGCATGGGTGACGTGGCGCGCCGTCACCGGAGACGGAGAACACCTGACCGTCCAACTCCGGGCGACCAACACCGCGGACCAATTCGAGGTCGTCATGGTCGATGGCTCGATCGCGGCAACCACATTGAGGTGGCACGACGGCGACGGCCAGATCGAGTTCGGCGGTGAGACCACGCAGTTCAGAGTGGCCACCAGCGGTCCCACCACATGGATCGGCTCGGACGGTGAGGCGTGGAGCTTCACCGGGCACGAACCAACCGCGGCGCGACACACGCAGGTCGACCACGGCGCAGCCATCGAGAGCCCGATGCCCGGCACGGTCATCGCAGTTCTCGCGGCCCCCGGCGAATCCGTCACAGTCGGCCAGCCCGTGGTCGTCGTCGAGGCAATGAAGATGGAACACACGCTGCGAGCAAGCACCGACGGGGTCGTGACCGAACTGCTCGTGCAGGTCGGCGATCGCGTTGCGCTCAATCAACTCTTGGCCGTCATCGACCCGGCCCCAAACTCCGAGGAGGATGATGGACTTCGACCTGTCTCCTGAACACGAAGCCTTCCGCAAAGTCGTACGAGATTTCGCCGAGAGCGAGATCGCCCCTCACGCGGCCCAATGGGACGAGGATCACACGTTTCCCCTCGAAACGGTGAAGGCCATGGGCGACCTCGGCCTGTTCGGGTTGGTCTTCCCCGCCGAGTGGGGCGGCGGCGATGGTGACTTCGCCTCGCTGTGCATTGCGATCGAAGAGATCGGCAGAGTCGACCAATCGATGGGCATCACCCTGTCCGCCGGCGTCGGCCTCGGTGCCAACCCGATCTTCCGCTTCGGTACCGAGGATCAAAAGCAACGATGGCTGCCCGACCTCGTCGCCGGCCGAGCGCTCGGCGCCTTCGGTCTCACTGAGCCCGACGCCGGAAGTGACGCCGGCGCCACGCGCACACGCGCCCGACGAGTTGGTGACAACTGGGTGATCGACGGCACGAAGGTCTTCATCACAAACTCGGGCACGCCGATCACGTCGATCATCACGGTCACAGCGCGAACCGACGACGGCATCTCGACCTTTGTCGTCGAAGCCGGGACACCCGGCCTCACGATCGAAACCCCGTACCGCAAGCTGGGCTGGCACGCCAGCGATACACACGGCGTGATCCTCGACAACTGCAGCGTGCCCGACCACCACATACTCGGTGCGTCGGGATCCGGCTTTCGCAACTTTCTCTCGATCCTCGACGACGGCCGCATCGCCATTTCCGCGTTGGCTCTCGGATGCGCACGTGCCTGCCTTGGATCAGCCATCGCGTACGCCAAGGAGCGCAATGCCTTCGGCGGTCCGATCGGTCGCAACCAGGGAATCGCCTTCGCCCTCGCTGATCTCGAGGTGGCGGTCGAGAACGCAGCCAACCTCACCTACAAGGCAGCCTGGCTGAAGGATCAGGGTCGGCCCTTCACGCACGCCGCCGCCATCGCCAAGCTGTACTCCACCGAAGCGGCCGTCACCGCCACCCGTGTCGCCACACAGGTGTTCGGAGGCAGCGGCTTCATCGAAGCGAACCCGATCGCCCGGTTCTACCGCGACGCGAAGATCCTCGAGATCGGTGAGGGCACCAGCGAGATCCAGCGGATCGTCATCGCCCGCGGCCTCGGCTTACCGGTGTCGTGACGAACCTGACAATATGTCCGAGCCACGCCCCTAGCCCAAGGACGAACCATGACTCTCGGAACCGCCAACGTGCTCGTCGACCGCCTCTGGTCACCACCGACGGCGCGAC
>JANYKU010000147.1 GCA_025358075.1 Ilumatobacteraceae bacterium | reverse complement strand
GCTGCGGCGATCGCCATTCGTGCCTCGGTGACCTTGTCCATGGCAGCCGACACGATCGGCACGTTGAGGGTGATATCGGCTGCGAAGGTCGCAGTGGTGTCAACGGTGTCGGGCAGCACGTCGCTGTACCCGGGGACGATGACGACGTCGTCGAAGGTGAGGGCTTCGAAGCGGTCGAAGAATTCACTGGTGCTCATGCGTTTGCTCCTGTCGTGCACAAGGTGGTGAGGGTCTCGACGAGTAGGCGGTGTTCGACGCCGTGGACTCGATCGGTGAGGCTCTGCAGGCTGTCTGCTGGATGGATGGAAACCAAGGCCGTCGCCAACACCGGCCCGTTGTCGATGCCCTCGTCGGGCACCAGATGGATCATCACGCCGGTGTGATCGCGCCGACCCTGCTGGGCTTCGCGCCACGCCCTGGCGATCGAATCGACGCCGGGCAGCTCTCCGGGAAGGGCGGGGTGGAGGTTGACGACCATGCGCGGGAACCAGCCGAGAAAGCTCATCGACAGGACTCGCATCCAGCCGGCGAGCACGACCCAGTCCGGGTCGAATCCACTGACGACGTCGGCCAGTCTGGCGTCGAAGTCAGGCCGTGGTTCGCCCTCGTGCGGGGCGAGATGCACGAACGGCACGCCGGCGTCGGCGGCGCGTTGCAAGGCGCCGCTGCCCGCTCTGTTGGAGACGACGGCGGCGACCTCTGCCGGCAGCCGGCCGTCGGCGCAGGCATCGAGGATCGCTTGCAGGTTGGTACCACCACCCGAGGCGAGCACGACGAGTCGAGTCATCGCAGATGCACCCGATGGCCGTCGTCGGAAGCGGGCACGACCTCGCCGATGACCCAGGTCGGTTCGTCGATCGCCTCCTGCACCGCCGCAACGTCGGCAGCCGCGCAAACGACAACCATGCCCACGCCCATGTTCAACGTGCGATACAACTCGTAGTCGTCGAGCTGAGTGGCGACCTCGCGCACCAGTTGGAACAGGGGTGGCACCGGCCACGAGCCGAGCTCGATGGCAGCATCGCAATCGTCGGGCAACACGCGCGGCAGGTTCTCTGGGAGCCCGCCACCGGTGATGTGGGCCAAGGCCTTCACTCGACCGCCGGCGAGCACTCGGGCGAGCACGTCGAGATAGCTGCGATGAGGTTCGAGCAGTGTCTCACCGAGCGGGCGATTGAAGCCCGGCGGGGTCGAATCCATCGGCAGCCACTCGAACACCTTGCGAAGCAACGAATAGCCATTGGTGTGAGGACCGTTCGAGGCAATGCCGATCAGCGCGTCTCCGACGGCCGGCTCGCCGTGCGGCAGCATGTCGCGCTGTTCGACGATGCCCACCAACGTGCCGGCAATGTCGAACGCGCCGGGCGCATACACGCCCGGCATCTCTGCCGTCTCGCCGCCGAGCAGTGCGCAGCCCGCTGCTTCGCAGGCCTCGGCCATGCCGGTGACGACCTCGGCGACGTGGTCGGCGCGGAGCTTGCTGGCGGCGATGTAGTCGAGGAAGAACAGTGGGCGGGCACCCTGCACCAGCACGTCGTCGATGCAATGGTTGACGATGTCGATGCCGACGCCGCGGTAACGGCCGAGCCGGGCCGCTAGTTCGACCTTGGTGCCGACCCCGTCGGTCGAGGCCACCAGCACGGGCTCGTCCATTGCCTTGATCGCTTTGCCGCTGAAGGCACCGCCGAAGCTACCGACGCCACGCAACACCGCGGGCCCATGGGTTCGCTCGACGGCCTGCTTCATCTGACCGACGGCTCGGGCGCCCTCGTCGATGTCGACCCCCGCCGCGGCGTACGACGTGAGCGACGCACCGGCGGACCGCCAGCCGATGTCGCCGCGCACCTGCATTCCGTCGAAGTCGATCATCGCCATGCGTTGGTAGGCCCTCTCGCGCGCCGCTGCCAGTGACGCGCCCAGACCCGTGACGGCAAGCACCCGTCCACCCGTGACCTTGGAACCATCGGAGCCGGCCAGGAAGGTGATGGCCTCGGGGTCGTCGTGGCCGAGACCGCTGATGGCCTGCCCGACGATGGGCGCACCCGGGTAGCCGGGCGCAGCGGCGACGACCGTGCACGCGGCACCGTCTCGAATCGTCAGTGACGATTCGGCCAACGTTCCGTTGCAGCAGGCGAGGGCGAGCTCGGCGAGATCTGATTCGAGCAGCGGCAGCACGGCCTGAGCCTCTGGGTCGCCGAAGCGGCAGTTGAACTCGATCAGCCTCGGCCCGTCGGTGGTGAGCATCAACCCGGCGTAGAGCACCCCGACGTACGGCGTGCCGGCGGCGGCGAGATGGTCGATCACGGGTTGAATGAAGGTCGCGGTCAGGGCGTCGATGTCGAATGAAACCGGCGCCGGTGCGTAGGCGCCCATCCCGCCCGTGTTGGGTCCGGTGTCGGCTTCGCCGATTCGCTTGTGATCCTGGGCAATCGGCAACGGTCGGGAGACGAGGCCGTCGCACAACGCCATCAAGCTGCATTCGGGGCCGACGAGCCGCTCTTCGACGACGATGGGCCCGAGCGCAGTCAGCGCATTGATTGCGTCGACCGTGTCGCCGTCGTCGACCGGCACGATGACACCCTTGCCGCCGGCAAGGCCATCTTGCTTGACGACGATCGGGGCTTGCAGGCCTCGCCACCACGCGATCGCCTCGCTTGCCGACGATGTTGCCAGGTGTCGCGGCGACGGAAGGCCGAGCGTTGTGGCGAGCCGCCGGGCATGAGACTTGGATGACTCGAGCCCGGCCAGTTCGGCGGAGGGCCCGAAACATGCGATGCCCCGGCGCCGGCACTCGTCGGAGATCCCATTGGCGAGCGCGGTCTCGGGGCCGACGATCACCAGGTCGGCAGATGCATCGGCTGGCAGGTCGGCGGTGATCGTCGCGTCGTGGCCGTGGCGCCGGCATGCCCAGGCGATCGCCGACTCGCGGCCGCCGGTGCCGATCACCAGAACTTTCACGCCAGCACGCCCTCGAATGCCAGCTTGGCCTGTGCCTCGGCGACCTCGATGGGGTAGCGCCCGGTGAAGCAGGCGTTGCAATACCCGTCGGCGTCTCCGTTGACGGCATCGCCGGGGTCGACGGTGATGGCCCGCATCATTCCGTCGAGCGACAGGAAGGCCAACGAATCGGCGTCGATGTGAACGCGCATCTCTTCCACCGAAAGGCGCGCCGCCATGAGGTCGCCGTCGTGGCCCATATCGACGCCGAAGTGGCAGGCGTGCGTGATCGGTGGGCAGGTGATGCGGACGTGCACCTCGGTGGCTCCGGCGTCGCGGAGCAGCTTCACCAGCGGCCCGGCCGTGGTGCCGCGGACCAATGAGTCGTCGATCATCACCACCCGCTTGCCGGCCAAGTTCTCGGCGAGCGCGTTGAACTTCAGGGCGACGCCGCGCTCGCGCAGGTCTTGGGTTGGTTCGATGAACGTGCGGCCGATGTAGCGGTTCTTGATCAGACCGTCGTTGTGCGGAATGCCGCTGGCCCTGCTGAAACCGATGGCCGCCGGTATCGACGAGTCGGGTACCGGAATCACCACATCGGCATCGGCCGGTGCCTCTGCGGCCAACTCTTCCCCGAGACGCTGCCGCACGTGGTGCATGTTGCGATCAGCCCAGACGCTGTCGGGCCTGCTGAAGTAGACGAACTCGAACGTGCACCGCGCCGGGCGAGCGGCGGGCGTGAGTGCTTGCCTGCGGGTGATCTCGGCGCCGTGGAGCGTGACGATCTCGCCGGCGCCGACCTCGCTGATGTCGACGCAGCCGAGCGTGCTCAGCGCGCAGGTCTCGGATGCAACGGCGTAACCGCCGTGCGGCAGCCTGCCGACGCTCATCGGGCGGAAACCCCATGGGTCGCGCACTGCGATCACCCGATCTGCGGCGAGGATCACCAGCGAGTACGCCCCCTTCCACGCGGGCAGCGTCCGCTCGACGCGGTCCTCCCACGTCTTGCCGCCGGCTGCGGCGAGCATCAGCGTCATCACCTCGGTGTCGCTGGTTGCGGTGAGCCCGAACCCGCGTGTCAGCAGTTCGTCGCGAAGTGCAGGAGCGTTGACGAGGTTGCCGTTGTGAGCGAGGGCCAGCGGACCATGCATGGTCTCGACGAGGAACGGCTGGATGTTGCGTTGGGCGTTGGCTCCAGTGGTGCTGTAGCGGGTGTGGCCGATGCCGTGATACCCGGTGAGTGTGCTCATCGTCGCCGGCGTGAACACGTTGGCGACGAGACCGGAATCCTTGTGCAGTCGTACGCGGCTGCCATCGCTGACGGCAATGCCTGCGGCCTCTTGGCCGCGATGCTGCAGAGCGAACAAGGCGAAGAACGTGGTTTGGGCAACTCCTTCACCGTGGGGCGTGGAGACCCCGAACACTCCGCATTCCTCGCGGGGCGAGTCGGAGCGAATCGAATCCATCGAACCGATGACTGACTGGTCAGGCAGCATGCCCAAGGGCCTCCTTGATCCGGTCTTCGACCGGGTATCTGCCAGGCTGGAAATCCAGACCGGTCAGGCGTTCGTACGCATCGATGTAGCGCCGCGACGTTGCGTCCCATACTGCCTCATCGAGGGTTGGCGGCAGGCCATGACCGTCGTAGCCGGCGTCGATCAGTGCCCGCCGGACGACTTCTTTGTCGAGGCTTTCCGGCTCCTCGCCGGCGCTCAACCGATCCTGGTAGGTCTCGGCGACCCAGTAGCGCGACGAATCGGGAGTGTGCACTTCGTCGATCAACAGCAACTCGCCGTCTGGTGTGGTGCCGAACTCGTACTTCGTGTCGGCGAGGATCAAGCCCGACTGGCGAGCGATCTCTTGCCCGCGGGCGAAGAGTTGGAGCGCTGCAGCTTCGACCATTCGCCACAAATCGGGAGCCACGAGGCCCTTGCCGACGACGTCGGTGGGGCTCAGCGGTTCGTCATGCCCGCCGTGCTCGGCCTTGGTGGTGGGGGTGACGATCGCCGATGGCAGGTCGGTGTTCTTGGCGAGGCCATCGGAGAAGTGGTACCCGTAGATCGTGCGCGCGCCGTCTGCGTACTGACGCCACAGCGACGTACTGGTGACGCCGGTGATGTACCCGCGCACGATCACCTCGACGGGCAGCGGCTGGGCGGCGCGGGCGACGAGCACGTTGGGGTCAGGAAGTTCGACCACATGATTGGCGACGATGTCGGCAGTTCGTTCGAACCACCACCCGCTGAGTTGGTTGAGCACCTGGCCCTTGTAGGGCACTCCTGCGATCACACGGTCGAAGGCGGACAGCCGGTCGGTCGTCACGAACAGGCGCTGACCCTGGCTATACGAGAACGAGACTCTGACCTTGCCGTCGCGGCGGTCGGCAAAGGGCAGGTCGACGTCGATGAACGGGGCGATCATGTCAACGCTCCTTGGCGTAGCGAACGCCTTGCTCGAACAGCGCCAACCCGATCTCACCGCGGGCACCGCTGGTGAAGCCCGGAAACTGCCGGGCGATCACGTGATTCTCCGGATGCGGCATCAGCCCCAGCACGACCCCGGTCGGATCGCAGACGCCGGCGATGGCGTCGGCCGAGCCGTTGGGATTGACCCCGCCGTAGCGCAGCGCAACCTGGCCGGCCGCGGTAAGCGCGCCGGGGTCTGGGTGCGTGTACCGGCCCTCGCCGTGGGCAATCGGGCAGTCGATCGCGCTGATGCCGGTGGTCCAGATGCAGTTGCTGATGGGAGCGTCGAGCTTGACCCATTGGCACTGGAAGTGTCCGCTCTCGTTGTGACCGAGCGCGCCGGGTAACAGGCCCATCCGAGTCAGAACTTGAAACCCGTTGCAGATCCCGATCACCGGCCTGCTGGAGGCAACGAAGGACTGCAGCACATCGCCCACGCGGTGCTCGAGCTGCAGTGCGAACATTCGTCCCGCGCCGAGTGCATCGGCATAACTGAATCCACCGGCGATCACCACGATCTGAGCACCGTCGAGCAGTGCTGGTCGCTCGATCAGATCCGACAGCAGGATGATTCGCGATTCGGCGCCGGCGAGATCGAGCGCGAAGGCGACGTCGTGATCGCGGTTGGTGCCTGCGGCGGCCAGCACGAGGGCAACCGGACGGCTCATGATCCGACTCCGAACGCGGTGATCAGCGCATGGAGGGCGACGGGTCGCATTTCTGGGAGCGCAACGGTCGGTTCGGCGCTGACCGTTCCGAGCACGGTGACCGGCTCGCCGAGTTGCTCGACGAGCCAATCGACGTCGCCCGGGGCGATCTCACACACGAACCGAGCCGATGATTCGCTGAACAGCGCAGAGATCGGGTCGGGCCCCGGCAGTGTGTCGATCGAGAGGCCGAGGCGACCGGCGATCGCCATCTCCGACAGAGCGACCGCCAGCCCGCCTTCACTGAGGTCGTGGCACGCAACCACTCGTCCCGACCGCAGGGCTTGGTGCAAGCGTCGGTAGCGCATCGGGGCGTCGGGATCGGGAGCCGGAACGGTCGCCTCGAACGCCTGGCCGTGCACCTTGGCGAAGTGGCTTCCGCCGAACTCGCATGCCGTCGTGCCGACTTGCACGACGACGTCGCCGGCGCGTTTCAGATCGGGTGTGACGACGACACTGACATCGGGCACGTGAGCGACGGCGGTGATCACCAAGGTCGGTGGCACCGAGTGGCGTGTGCCGTCGGTACCGAGATATTCGTTGTTCAGCGAGTCTTTGCCGCTGACGAACGGGGCACCGTGGGCAACGGACGCTTCGCAGCATCCACGCACTGCTGCGGCAAGGTCGCCGAGGGTCGAGGGCCGGCGTGGGTCGCCCCACGAGAAGTTGTCGAGCAATGCCACGTTGGCCGGATCCGCACCAACGGCCACGACGTTGCGGATGGCCTCGTCGACCACCGCATGCGCCATGCGCTCGGGGTCGAGCTCGCCGTACCACGGGTTGACTCCGATGCCGATCGCCATGCCGTGGGTGTCGGCCGGATCGGCGATCACGACTCCGTCGGCGTGACCGTCGCGGTGCGAGCCGATCAACGGCCGAACGACGGTGCTGCCGAGGATCTCGTGGTCGTATCGACGGATCACCGACTCCTTCGAAGCAATGTTGGGATGGCTCAACAGCGCGAGCAACGTCGTCGCGACGTCGTTGCATTCGGGCGGTTCGCCGACATTGCGATTTGGTGAGGGCAGCACCGCGTGCATCTCACGCTGCGGTCGGCCGTCGTGAAGGAAGTGGGTGTCGAGTTGAAGGACCGTGACGTCGCCGTGTCGGACGTGCAGGACGCCGTCGCCGGTGAACGACCCCAGCGCGGTGGCTTCGACGCCGTGCCGCGCACACAGCTCATGCAGCCGCAGCCATTCCGATTCGGCGACGGCCACGACCATGCGTTCTTGCGCCTCGCTGAGCCAGATCTCCCACGGTCGCAGGCCTGGGTACTTCAATGGGGCCAGCGCCAGGTCGACATCTGCACCGACGGCTTCTGCCATCTCGCCGATCGCCGACGACAGGCCACCTGCGCCGCAATCGGTGATCGCAGTGAACATCCCGCCGGCCTCGCGCAGCACGTCGATCAGCAACTTCTCGGTGATGGGGTCGCCGATCTGAACGCTGGCACCGGCGACGTCGCCGGTCGTGGCATCCATCGTCGCGCTGGAGAACGTGGCACCGCGGAGGCCGTCGCGCCCGGTTCGGCCGCCGAGCACCACGACCAGATCCCCGGCGTGCGGCCCACTGGTGGGTGGTGTCTCATCGGCGATGCCGATGCAGCCACAGTAGACCAGCGGGTTGGCGATGTACCCGGGGTCGTACAACACCGCACCGGCGACGGTCGGTAGGCCGATCTTGTTGCCGTAGTCAGCAACACCGGCAACCACGCCGGCCTCGATCAGCCGCGGATGCAACACGCCATCGGGCAGGTCGGCTGCGGCGAGATCGGTGGGCCCGAAGCACAAGATGTCGGTGACCGCGATCGGGCGATGGGCTGCGCCCATGACGTCACGGATCACGCCACCGACACCAGTGTTGGAACCTCCGAACGGCTCGATCGCCGACGGATGATTGTGCGTTTCGGCCTTGAGAGCGATGGTGGTTCCGGGGGAGAACGAGATGATGCCGGCGTTCCCCACGAACGCACTGCGCAGGAAGGGCGCGGCAATCGCGTCGGTCGCGGCATGAAGCTGTTGGAGAAGGGGTGCGATCGCCTGACCATCGTCGGCGGTGATCCTGGCCCGGAACGTCTTGTGCGCGCAGTGCTCGCTCCATGTCTGAGCAAGGGTCTCGAGCTCGACATCGGTTGGATGCCGTCCGATCGAGCGGAAGTGAGCAGCAATCGCGTGAAGCTCGGCGAGGTCGAGCGACAATCCACGCTCGCGGTTGAGGGCCTCGAGCGCGTCGTCGTCGAGGTCTTCGATGTCGACCAGCTCGACGCCGGAATCAGCGGTCGCCTCAGCGTCGATGAACGAAGGCTCGATCGACCCCAGCGACCAGCGCTCGATCACTGGGTTGGCAAGCAGCCGCTTGGCGAGCACCGACATGGTGAGGGCGTCGACGGCGCCGTGGACCTCGTACCGGGTGCCGGTGGCGACGGCGCTGACCGGTGAACCGATCGTCTCGGCAGCAAGGTGCACAGCCTGCGCCGAGGCGTCGGTCACACCGGGGAGCAGGGTCGTTTCGATCGCCGCCGTCGTCGGAACCGTCCAGTCTCCGGTCTGCAACAGCGGATCGACGAGCAAGCTCTCGAGCTCGATGCGATCGCTGCCGCCGGCAACAAACACCAGGTCAGCGACATCGATCGAGCTGATCTCGGTGAGGCCCAGGGCATGTGCATCGGCCAGCAGGACAGCGGCGCGGGGGTCCGTGGTGGTTGATCGAATCGTCAACCTGTCAACTCCACGCACGCACAGGAAGTTACGTGCACCGGTTCGGACAGGTGGTCGCGCGCGAACGAAAAGTAAGCTCGACCCTCTGTGACCCGTCTCGTGTTGGTACGCCATGGAGAATCGAAGACCACGGTGGCCAAAGTGATCGGTGGTCATCGGACCTGCTCGGGGCTCTCGGAGCTGGGCCGGCAGCAGGCCGAACGGCTGCACGATCGGTGGTCGACGAGTGGTGAGATCACCGCCGATGTCTTGATCTCCAGCCAGTACGCCCGCGCCAGAGAGACCGCTGAGATCCTGGCGCCCGCGATCGGTGGGCTCGACGTGATCGAAGATGCCGGCTTCGGTGAGCACGACCCCGGCCCCGACTGCGACGGCATGAGCTTCGACGAGTACATCGAGCGGTTCGGTGCCGGCTGGTGGCAAGGCGACCCGTTCGGCACCAGCTTCCCCGGCGGTGAGACCATCGCCGCGTTCCAGTTCCGCGTCGGTCAGGCCATCAGGCGCACCGTCGACGCCTACACCGACAAGACCGTTGTCGTGGTCTGCCACGGTGGCGTCGTCGACGCGGCGTTGCGCCTGGCGTTGAAGTCGCCGGCGACCGGCGGGTACGAGATCCACACCTTGAACACCTCGATCACCGAGATGCATCTGATCAAAGACAACCTCTGGCGATTGATCCGCTACAACGACGTCGGCCATCTCGTCGGCCTGCCGCCGCACACCTCACCACCCCCGACCGACTAGCGCTGCGTCTGGCACTATCCGGCTCGCAGCCGTGATCTGGAGCGCACGTTCTGCTCGGCTCGCGTATCTCCGAGATGGTGCGGATCGGCAGTTCGGATCGGGGAAGGTCGCTCGCGGACGGTCCGAAGATCTGGGTGCCACGCTCGCCGGTTCCAAGCCTGCTGAGGTTCAATCACTGGCGCCCAGATCCCGAGGTCACGGCGACGAGTGCGCTCCGCTCCGAGATCTGGGTGCCGGTCGATGGACCGGACCAAGCAGCCCCGATGTCGGAGGTTGGCGCCCAGGTCTTCTCGGTAGCGCCGAATGCCCGCTCCGGCGCGACAGCCTCATCGAGACGGGTCGAGGTAGTTCGTAGTATTCGGCGGTGGATTCGTCAGCCTCGCGACCCGGCCGATCAGAGGTCGTCAATGCGGTACTCGACGGAGTGAGATCTGGCGTTGACCTCGATGACCTCTGCGATGCGGACGTTGACGGCGA
>JANYKU010000092.1 GCA_025358075.1 Ilumatobacteraceae bacterium | reverse complement strand
CGCCGCCTCCTGCAGCGCGGTCGCTGTCTTGAACGTGACGATGCCACTGAACGACAAGTAGGCACCACGGTCGAGGCACTGACGGGCTTCCTCCGGTCCACCGGTGAAGCAGTGGAAGATCGTGCGCTGCGGCACACCTTCGGCGTCGAGGATGTCGAACGTCTCCGGCCACGCGTCGCGCGTATGGATGACGAGTGGCAGCGAGCGTTCGTTGGCCAGTTGGATCTGCGCGGCAAACGCCTCGCGCTGCGCGGCACGCGGTGAATGTTCGTAGAAGTAGTCAAGCCCACATTCACCGATGGCGACGATGTTCGGGTCGTCGAGGTAGGGGAGGATGCTGTCGACACCGTGCTTGGCCTCGTGAGGGTGCAGTCCCGCAGTGGCGTAGATGCCGTCGTGCGTCGCCGCCACACCGATCGCCAGCTCGATCGTGGCGGCGTCGCACCCGACATTGATCATGGTGGTCACGCCTGCAGCGCGGGCCGCTTCGAGCACCTCCGTCACCGGCACTCCACGGGTGTCGTAGAGATGGCAGTGGCTGTCGGTGTAGCTCAAGGTCGGGCTCACACCGACTTGCGCGGGAACAAGGATTCTCCCTTGGTGACCGTGAGGCCACCGGGGTACCTGCCCCACTCGGCAGCCGCCGGAAGACGTTGCTCGTCGGCGCGGCCCGGGAGCCCGAGACGTTGCCACACGGTTTCGGAGGTCTCGGGGACTGCGGGCGAGGCCAGCACAGCCACGATCCGGAGTGCCTCGAGGGCGTCTCCCATCACCGCATCGACCGCTGCGCCGGGCTCTGCCTTCCACGGTTCGTTCGCCTCGAGATGCGCATTGGTGGCACGGATCAGGCTCCACGTTGCCTCGAGAGCGCGGCTCGGTGCCGTCTCGGCCCATGCCTCGGCCGTCGCCGCGTACGCCGATGCCGCCGATGTGGCGAGGGGCGAGTCGGACCGCGGCGCCGGCCCAACGCCGCCGCACTTCTTCTCGACGACGGTTGCCACGCGAGCCAGCAGGTTGCCGAGGTTGTTGGCCAAGTCGGAGTTGTATCGCCCGATCAGGCCTTCGTAGGTGAAGTCGCCGTCATTGCCGTACGGGGTGTCGGCGAGGATGTAATAGCGGAACCCGTCGACACCGACATCGGCGACAAGATCGAGCGGGTTGACCACGTTGCCGGTGGTCTTGCTCATCTTCTCGCCGCCGACGAGCAGCCAACCGCCGACGGCCCAGCCGGCAGGCGGCTCGATGCCGGCACTGATCAGCATTGCCGGCCAGTACGCGCAGTGGTGGCGGATGATGTCTTTGCCGATGAGGTGATGGGCGGGCCACCACTTCGAGAACTCGTCGTTGTCTTGGCCGTAGCCGATCGCCGTGAGGTAGTTGGCCAGCGCGTCGAACCACACGTATGCCACATGCTTGGAGTCCCAAGGAAGTGGTATGCCCCACGTAAGGCTGGTGCGGCTGACCGAGAAGTCGCGCAGGCCGCCGCGGATCAATCCCAACGCCTCGTTGCCGCGGAACTCCGGCGCGATCGCCCCGGGGTGAGCCGCGTACCAATCGAGCAACCGGTCTTGGAAGCGGCTGAGGCGGAAGAAGTAGTTCTCTTCTTCGACCTGCTCGACGGGGATCTTGTGGATGCGGCACAGGTCGCCTGGGTCGAGCTCGTCGTCGGTGTAGTACTCCTCGCAGGCGATGCAGTACTTGCCCTTGTAGAGACCGAGCTCGATGTCGCCGGCGTCGTAGCAGCGTTGCAGCAACTCGGCGACGCCGATCTTGTGACGAGCTTCCGTGGTGCGGATGAAGTCGTCGTTGGAGATGTTGAGCTGCTGCCACGCCTGCTGGTAGAGCGGCGCGATCGAGTCGGTGAACTCTTGTGGCGAAAGGCCGGCAGCCTCAGCTGCCTGCTGCACCTTCTGGCCGTGCTCGTCGGTGCCGGTGAGGAAGTGCACGTTGTCGCCGAGTAGGCGATGCCAGCGGGCGAGTGCGTCGCCGACGATGGTGGTGTAGGCGTGGCCGAGGTGTGGCTTGGCCGTGACGTAGTAGATGGGGGTGGTGAGGTAGTAGTTGCTCACGACTGGATCCTTTCGAGGAATGGCGAACGGCGGCTGGGCTAGGAGCCGGTGCGCATTCGTCGGGTTCGAGTCGGAGTAATCACTCCGCCAAGGATACTTCGGCTCGCCGCTGTCGGGGCAAGTGACTTCCAGTCGCTCAGCGACGCCAGCCGCTGATATGCGCTCGCGCATAGCGAGCACCCGCCGCGAAACCGGCAGCGCCGACACCAACCGTGCCGAGTGCCTGGGTCGTGCGACGAACCACCGACTTGGTGCGCTTGCTGAACACGACGATCGGCCAACCGTTGTGGTGGGCGACGCGCTCGAGCTTGGCGTCGGGGTTGACGGCCACGGGGTGACCCACGGCTTCGAGCATCGGCAGATCGCTGGCCGAGTCGCTGTACGCGTAGCACTGACCGAGGTCGAAGCTCTCCCATTTCGCCAGTTCGGTGATCGCCTCGACCTTGCCGGGGCCATAGCAGAACGGACCGGCCAGCTCGCCGGTGTAGACGCCGTCGACGATGTCGCTGACGGTGCCGATTCCTGCCGTCATGCCCAGCGCCCTGGCGAGCGGCTCGACGAGCTCGACCGGCGACGCCGACACGATGTACGTCGCTCGCCCGGCGTGCCGATGCCGATCGACGAGTGCCTGAGCTTCGGGACGCACCTTGGCCAACAACTTCGGCACGATGTCGGCGTTGAGGGCAACGAGATCGTCGACGCGCACGCCCTTCACCGCGCCGAGGATTCGATCGCGGACTCCGTTGGAGGTGTTGTCGCTGGCACCGCTGAACCGGAAGGCAACGGCGCCGACTGCGTCTTTGCGGAACTGGCGCGGCGGCACCAGGCCGGCGCGCCATGCGGCGACACCGAGCACGAAGGCGCTGGAGCCACTGATCAGCGTGCGATCGAGATCGAAGAACGCTGCGCTGGGTCCGGAGGGGAGGTATGGGTTGTCGGTCATTTGCGATCCACCGCCAGGGCTAGGTCGTACACGCGCCGTTTCGGCACCTCGAGTTGGCCGACGACTGTGGCGACGGCGTCTTTGCGGCTGTGGCCCTCGAGGGCCACGTGGAGTGCGGCGCGGATCTCGTCGTCGCTGATCTCACCGCGCGGCGGTGCGCCGTCGAGCACGATCACGTACTCGCCTCGCGGTGCCGTCGAGCCGATGTGAGCCACCGCCGCGTCGAGCGAGCCTCGCCACACCGACTCGTAGATCTTTGTCAGCTCGCGGGCGATGGCGACGGCGCGTTGGCTGCCGCACACATCGGCAAGATCAGCCACGGTTCGCTCGATCCTGTGGGGCGCCTCGTACATCACCGTCGTTCGTTGCTCTGCGGCGATCGCGGCGAGACGTGTTGTGCGTTCGCGGCCCGATCGCGGCAGGAACCCCTCGAACACGAAGCGATTGGTGTCGAACCCACTGACGACGAGCGCCATGAGGAACGCGGCCGGACCGGGCACGGCCGAGATCGCGTGGCCGGCGTCGATCACTGCTCGTACCAGCCGGGAACCCGGGTCGGAGATGCCTGGTGTTCCCGCGTCGGTGATCAATGCGACCGTCGCACCGGTGTCGAGCAACGACAGCACGTCGCGGGCGCGCTCGATCTCGGTGTGCTCGTTGCACACGGCGAGTCGCACGCCGCTGACACCTGCATGGGCAAGGAGCTTGCCGGAGTGGCGAGTGTCTTCGCACAGGATCAGCGACGAGCCCTGCATGGTTGCCACGGCGCGCGGTGCCAGGTCGCCGAGGTTGCCGATGGGCGTCGCGACCAGCACCAACGTTCCCGTCATTCGCGCAACTCCACGACGTCGCCGACGCGCAGTCCCCAGCGTCCGAATGCTCCCTCCTGGGCTTCGACGACGCTCCTCGCCCGCCACACCGGCGCGCCGACGCGGTGGCGGCGCATGTGGACCGTCTTCACCACGACGCCGGTCCGGTCGAGGTAGGCAACGTCGACGGCGAATCTCATGCCCAGAGTGTGCACCCATCGGCACTTGGGCAGCACGAGGGCCCCCTCGATGCCGTCGCGTCCGAGCAGACCGCGGCGCCGCGCCTGCCGATCCGTCGCTGACTCACAGGAGGCCAGCACGCGTCCTTCAGTGACCAACCACGCCATGACCTTCAGCCTTGCACGTTTACGGGGGCTACCATCATCGTCCCGTGTCGATACCGCCGAGCCCTGTGCACCCACCGCGGCGGTCGTTCAAGCCGCGTCGCCGCAGCTTGTCGCCGGCGCGAAACGCTGCGTATAGGCGGGCGATGGGCACGTGGGGAATTGGCGTGACCGGTGACCCACTGTCGTTTGACGTTGTGTTCGGCGACGGGGTGTTCGGTGATGCCGGCGGGGACGTCCGCGAGGTCGTTCTCGACATCGGATTCGGCTCCGGCGAGGCATTGATCGAAGTTGCCGAGCTGCGTCCGCACGAGTGCGTCCTCGGCATCGACGTGCACACGCCAGGCGTGGCTGCGGTGCTCGAGGCAGTGCAGCGCCGTGGGTTGCGCAACGTTCGAGTCGTCGAAGGCGACGTCATCGATCTCCTGGAGCGCATTCCCGAGCGGTCCCTGGCGGCGATCCGGGTGTTCTTCCCGGATCCGTGGCCGAAACGCCGCCAGCGCGGCCGTCGACTTATCCGGCCCGAGATCATCAAGCGGCTGGTGCCGTTGCTGCGCACCGGAGGCACGCTGCATCTAGCCACCGACGTCGATGACTACGCCGCGCAGATGTGCGCGGTCTGCGAAGCGGTTCCGGGACTGGCCGGGGGAGTGATCGAGCGACCCGCGTGGCGGCCGATCACCCGATACGAGCGGCGCGCCATCGACGAAGGTCGCCGACCCGTCGACCTGGTCTACATCGTGATCTAGAAACTGTCGGAGAGCTCGCCGAGGGTTTCGTCGAGTGCACCGAGGTAGTGGTCGATGTCGCGCTCGGTGATCGCCAAGCCGAGGTTGAGACTGCCTCGGGGGGCGGTGTAGACGCCGCGTTGCAGAAGCGACAGGAACAGCGCCTCTTGTAGCACGGGGTCCTTCTCCAACAAGTCGGCGCCGTTGTGTGGCCGATGCGCCAGCGCGTGCACCGCATTCATCGAGCCGAACCCGGTGATGCTGAGCGGCAGCTTGTGCTGGTGCAGCACATCGTCGATCCGCGCCCGTAGGTCGTCGCCGCGGGCAGTCAGGCTGACCGCCGTGTCGGAGGTGAACAGCTCGCCCATCACCACGCAGCCGGCCGACATCGTGGCGACGTTGTTGTTGAAGGTGCCCGCGTGCGGGATCGAGTCGGGCTTGCTGGCGTCGAAACGGTCGAGCAGCTCGGCGCGCCCGGCGAAGGCGCCGAAGGAGAAGCCGCCGGCGAAGTACTTGCCGAAGGTGGCGATGTCGGGGCGCACACCCAAGAGGTCTGCGAGGCCTCGCGGTCCGTGCCGCGACGTCATCACCTCGTCGGTGATCAACAACGTGCCGACCTGCTGCGTGGCATTGGCCAACCCACTGAGGAAGCGTGGCTCGGCGGGCACGCAGCCGGAGCCGAGCATCGGTTCGACGATCACCGCGGCGAGCTCGGAGCCGTTGTCCTGGATCAACTGCTCGCACTTCTCGAGGTCGTTGTAGGGAGCGACGATCGTGGGGAACGGTGCGTTCCATGGAGCGTTGCCATTGGAGTAGAAGAACACTCCGCCGTGGTATCCGCCATGCATGACCATGATCGTCGAGCGGCCGGTCACGATCCTCGCCAAGGTGATCGCGAACAGGTTGGCTTCGGTGCCCGAGTTGGTGAACCGCACGCGTTGATGACCGAACCGATTGCAGACCAGTTCGGCGAAGCGGATCTCGAGGGGGTGCACTCCACCGACGCTGGTGTTGTTGGCCAACGCATCGGCCACGGCGGCGTGAACACGCTTCTCGGAATGGCCGAGCAGTCCGGCGGTGTAGTCGCCGACGAGATCGACGTAACGGTGCCCGTCGGCATCGATCAGCGTGCCGCCGTCACCTTCCACGAACGTCAGCGGAAACGGTGCGTGATGCAGGATCGTTCGCGTGCTTCCACCTGGAAGCACGGCGCGGGCTCGTTCGTGCTGCTCACGCGAGGCGGGGTTGCGATCGGCGGTGTCGCGACGCAGCCGGTGCACGACTGCCACAAGAGCACTCTCTGTGGTCATCGACCACAGTATGCCGCAGTCGGGCGGTGTCGACGAAAGCAGGGCTGCAGACCTTCGGTTCTCGGGCCCTTGTGCGATCGAGTAGACTGATCAGTCAGTATTGCTGACTCACCAGTCAGTACCCAGCACTGACGTCGAGTCAGTCACCGAACAGGAGAGGCCGAAGTGGCCGTCATCGAAACCAAACCCGTGACCATCGATTTGCTGATCGAGGAGGAAGAGCGCCGATTTCTGGCACGGATACCGCAGTCGCTCGCTCGCGCCGACGAGGCGTCGGAGGTGCTCGCCGGCGGTGCCACGTCGAACTGGATGATCTCCCGCCCGGCCGCCGTGTGGGTCAGCCACGGCCGTGGCTCCCGGGTCTGGGACGTCGACGACACCGAGTACGTCGACCTGCACGGCGGGTACGGCGTGATGGTCGCCGGCCACGCCAATCCGGCCATCGTCGAGGCGGTGCAACGTCGCGTCACGCAGGGCACGCACTTCGCCCAGCCGACCGATGACTCGATCGTCGTCGCCCGTGAACTGGCGCGCCGGTTCGGCCTGCCCCTGTGGCGATTCAACAACTCGGGTACCGAGGCGACGATGGATGCGGTGCATCTCATGCGCGCCATCACCGGTCGCGACGAGATCATCAAGATCGAAGGCTCGTATCACGGCCATCACGACGCGGTGATGGTGTCGCAATGGCGCAGCCTCGACCTGCTCGGCCCAGCAGACCACCCGCATCGAGTCGCCGCCCCCGGTATCCCGCAGGCGATGGCCGACCTGGTGCACCTCGTTCCGTTCAACGATCTCGACGCGCTGGAGCGTGTGTTGCACGCCAACCAGAGCCGAGTCGCCGGGATGATCATGGAGCCGATGATGATGAACGCCGGCATCATCCCACCCCAAGCTGGCTACTTGGAAGGTGTTCGCCGGCTCACCCGCAAGTACGGCGTGCTGCTGGCCTTCGACGAGGTCAAGACAGGGCTCAGCGTGCACCCTGGCGGTGTGACGGGACTGTCGGGTGTGACACCAGACATCGTCTGCCTCGCCAAGGCGTTGGGCGGCGGTGTTCCCTGCGGCGCAATCGGTGGTTCGCACGAGGTCATGTCGGCGATCGCCGCCGGTCGCTACGACCAGGTCGGCACGTTCAACGGAAACCCGCTCACGATGGCAGCCGCGCGGGCGATGCTCACCGAGGTGTTGACCGACGACGCGTACCGCGTCGCGGCCGTTCGTTCGCAGAACATGTTCGATCGATCGATGGAATCGCTGCGACGTCACCGCGTGCCCGGCTACGGCTACGCCTTCGCCTTCAAGGGTTCGTTGGTCTTCAACGACACGCCGGCTCGCAACTGCCGCGACTTCCTGGCCATGGACACCGGGCTCAGCCATCTCCACTTCCTCGTTCAACACAACGGCGGAGTGTTCATGGCGCCGTGGGGCAAGAGCGAGCAGTGGACGATCTCACCGATGCATTCCGATGCCGACGTCGATCGTTTCTGCGACAACGTCGAGCGGTTCGCCGGTCTGGTCAGCGCGACCGCAGACGGCCACTCGCACGAGTACGCCGCCGGCGGGTACTACTGAGCCGGCGCGGATCATGACATCTGTGACCTCCCAACACGCCAACTCCCAACCCGAGAGCAGTCAGCTCACCCCAACCCTCACCGGACACGACTACAGCTCCGACGAAGTGTTCGGACGCGAGCGCGAACGCATCTTCCACCGGTCGTGGTTCTATGTGTGTCGGGCCGATCGCATGTCCGCCGGCGACCGCTTCGTGGCCGACGTCGCCGGCGAGAGCGTGCTGGTCGTAAGGGATCGCGACGGACTCATCCATGCCCACGCCAACGTCTGCCGTCATCGTGGTGCAAGGTTGTGCGAGGAGAGCGGGCCGGGGTCGAAGGCCGGCATCACCTGCCCGTATCACGCCTGGACCTACTCGCTCGACGGTCGGTTGATCGGCACCCCGCATCTGGCAGCCGACGAAATCGACCGCGATTCGCTCTCGTTGTGGAGCGTCGCCTGCGAGGTCTGGCAGGGCTTCGTGTTCGTGAACCTTTCAGCGGAGCCGATCTCGTTGCTCGACTGGTTCGCGTCGGGCATGGATTCGGCGCAGCGATTCGAACACCTGCGCCTCGACGAGCTGCACACGGCCGTCACCACTTCCACCGACGTTCGCGCCAACTGGAAGATCCTCGTCGAGAACTACCAAGAGTGCCTGCATTGTTCTTGGGTGCACCCCGAGCTCGTTGATCTCGTGCCGCTGTACAAGACGGGCTCGGTCGTCGACCCCACGCGAGAGGACGGGGGCGTGACGATCCGGGGCAACAGCTTCAGCATCACCGGGCGCTCCAGCCTTCCCGTGCTGCCGCACATGCCGGCCGACGAGTCCGAGTCGTACTACGGGGCGACGGTGTTCCCCAACATGTTCATCGACATCACTGGCACGTGCGTGATCGTGTCGTCGATGTGGCCGAAGGGTGCCGACTCGACCACCGTGGTGATGGAGTACCTGTTCGCGCCGGAGACGATCGCGGCCGCTGGGTTCGACCCGTCGGAGATCGTCGAGTTCAGCGAGTTGGTGGGCAAGCAGGACTACGACGTCTCGGAGCGCGTGCAGCGAGGTGTGTCGTCTCGCTACTTCGATCACGGCGTACTGGCTCCTCAAGACCATCTGATCGTCGATTTCCTCGCCACGTACCGCTCACAAATGACCGACTAACGTCGCCATCGTTCACACCTGGGGGAGAACCAATGGACACGCGTTTCACACGTCGACAGGTATTCGGCGGCTCAGCTCGTCTGGGGTTGGCGCTTGCCTGCGGCGTGCCGTTGTTGCAAGCGTGCGGAAGCTCGGGAAGCAGTTCGAAGAAGCAGACCGTCTCGATCAAGGACGGCGTGAAGCCTGAAGCCGGTCCGTTGCGGATCCTCAACTACGACTCGTACGTGGGCCCCGACATCATCTCGGCGTTCGAGGCCAAGTATGGAATCAAGGTCGAGATCACCACGTTCACCACCGACGACGAGGCGATCACCAAGCTGGCCTCGGGCGCCGTCGACGTCGATCTCCACCACAGCGCCGGCACGTCGACCCTCTACAAGTTGATCGATGCGGGATTGATCCAGCCGCTGAACAAGAGCTACCTCACCAACATCGGCAACGTCTCGAGCTCGCTGCGCGACCCGTACTACGACAAGGGCGCGGTCTACACCGTGCCGTACACGGTCTTCGGAACGGGCATCGGTTTTCGTGCCGACAAGGTCGACCCGAAGAGCGTCTCGTGGGAGACCCTGTGGAACCCCACGTACAAAGGCGTCACCTCGATCCTCGACGACGTGCGCGAGGGCTTGGCGATGGCGATGATGCGCAAAGGCCTCACCGACGTCAACACCACCCATCCCGCTGTCATCAAGCAAGCCGGTGCAGACCTCGGCCAGCTGACGAATCTGATGAACATCAAGGTGGAGATCGAGGGCTACCACACCATTCCCGAAGGTGCGACCACCGTTGCCCACACCTGGAGTGGAGACATGCTGACCGCAGTCGGTTACCTGCCGGAAGGCACCGGCGACGAGGTGTTGGGGTACTGGCAGCCCGATCCCGCCGTCATCAACAACGACGTGATGTGCGTGCTCACCAAGGCCAAGAACCCGGTGCTGGCCCATCTGTACGTCAACTTCCTGCTCGACAAGACCAACGCCCAGACCAACTTCAAGTACGTCGGCTACCAGCCGGCCATCGAGGGGCTGGGCGCGCAGGAGTTGATCGCCGCCGGTCTCGTTCCCGCGCACCTGAGTTCCTGTGTGATGTCGAACGATCAGATCGCCAAGGGATACCGGTACCTACAACTGACCCCCGATGTCGACGCGTTGTGGAACGACGCCTGGTCGAAGTTCCGCGCAGGAGGCTGACGAGTGGCCAACGCTGCGGGCGCCGCTCCGGGCGGCCATCGCAACGGGTTCTGGGGTGCACTGAGCCTGCCTGGGGTGGCGTGGCTGCTAGCGCTGTTCGTGGTCCCGTTCTACGCGATCGCCGCGGTGGCCTTCGGTCAGGTCGATCCGATCCTGCGCACGGCTGCCCCGGTCTGGGGACCGTGGTCGTGGAACTTCTCGGCGATGAGCAAGGTGATCAGTCGGGTCTTCGGTGGCGACCTGGCCGGGGTCGTCGTGCGCACGCTCAGCTACGTCGGAGTCTCGTTGGCGCTGTGTTGCCTCATCGGATATCCGGTCGCGTATTACGTCGCTCGCCACGCCAGCCGCTGGCGGGGTGTGTTGCTGGCCGCGCTGGTGCTTCCGTTCTGGATCAGCTACCTCATGCGCATGCTCGCCTGGGTCAACCTGCTGCAGGTCGACGGCTACTTCAACCGGCTGCTCGGTTGGCTGCACGTCGGCGGGTCGCGCAACTGGCTCGACGGCAACTGGCCGACGGTCGTCATCGGTCTTGTGTACGGCTACATCCCGTTCTTCATCCTGCCCCTCTACGCGGCGCTCGAACGCCTCGACAAGCGGCTGATCGAAGCCGGTCGTGATCTCGGCGCCTCGCCGCGGCGCGTCTTCCAGCGGGTCACGTTGCCGCTGTCGGTCCCCGGGCTGATGTCGGCATCGGTCATCACCGTGCTGCCGATGTTCGGCGACTACTACACCAACACGTTCCTCTCCAGCGGGTCACCAAAAACCGAGATGATGGGCAACCAGATCGAGCGGTACCTGCGCGGCACGAGCCAGCCGCAGACCGGCGCGTCGCTGGTCTTGATCCTGTCGGCCATGTTGCTGGTGTTGATGACGTACTACCTCGTCGTCACCGTGCGCGCTCAACGGGCGGTGGCCACATGAGACGCAACCGACCCGGCCGGCATCCCTTCGGTCTGGCGACCATCACGTGGTTGTACATCCTCTGGTCGTTGGTGCCGGTGCTCGTGGCGATGCGCATCTCGTTCAACTCCGGCAAGAGTCGCTCGGCGTTTCAATCGCTTTCGTGGCGCTGGTACTTCACGGATCCGGCGAAGTCGGTGTTGCACGACGACACCTTGGTTCAGCCATTGAAGAACTCGCTCAAGCTGGCGGCACTCAGCATGCTGATCACCACGCCCATCGGCGTCACGATGGCCATTGGTCTGCAGCGCTGGCGTGGTCGGCTCTCCAAGGCATCGAACGCGCTGATGCTGTTTCCTCTGGTCACCCCCGAGATCGTGATGGGTGTCGCCCTGTTCCTGGTGTTCACGCAGGTCTACACGGGAGTGCCACGCGGCTTCACCACACAGCTGCTCGGCCACATCACGTTCAGCATCTCCTACGTCGTCATCATCGTCCGCGGACGGTTGGCGGCAATCGGGCCGCAGTACGAAGAGGCGGCTCGCGACCTCGGAGCCAATCGCCTGCAGGCCATGCGTCTCGTGCTGTTGCCGTTGCTCGGCCCGGCGATCTTCGCCAGTGTGATGGTGGTGTTCGCCGGATCGATCGATGACTTCGTCATCTCATCGTTCCTATCGACAGGGGCGTCGAGCGAGACGGTCCCGATGAAGATCTACGCCGGTGGACGAGCGACAGCGACCCCTGCGCTCAACGCGCTCGCCACGATCATGTTGGTGTTCACGCTCGTGGCCGTCGGTTTGGCCGCGCTGGTGATGCGACGCATGCGTGCCCGTCAGGGCGGCGGCGAAGACGCGCAGCTCGGCAGCCTCGCCGCGGTCGGCTGAACTGCACGCCGATCAGCCGGGAAGTACGCGGATCGCGCTCGGCGGCAGGTAGGCGTCGACGGTCTCGCCTTCGGCTCCGCAGATCGGCGAACCGTCGTTGGCGACGAGCGCCTGCAACTTGTACTCGCCGAGGCGCAACAAGACCTGCGTGACCGAACCGACGTAGACCAGTTGCTCGACGACGGCAGGCACCGCCTCGATCTGACCGGTGCCGAGCGGCGACAGCAGCACGCGCTCTGGCCGAATGACCACCGTGCACTTCCCGCTGATACCGGTGGTGTCGGCGGAGTGTTCCGCGCCGTTGACGACGACACGGCCGGTGCCCTTGACGACGGCCGGCAACAAGTTGGCCACGCCGAGGAAGTCGGCAACATAGGCGCTCGCCGGCTCCTCGTACGTCTCCTTCGGTGTTCCGATCTGCTCGATCTCACCATCGGCCATCACGGCCAGACGGTCACTCATCGTCAACGCCTCTTCCTGATCGTGAGTGACGTAGACGAAGGTGATGCCAACGTCGCGATGCAGGGCGCGCAGCTCCACCTGCAGGGTCTTGCGCAGCTTGGCGTCGAGTGCACCGAGTGGTTCGTCGAGCAGCAGCACCTTGGGCCGCAGTACCAGCGCCCGGGCGAGCGCGACGCGCTGCTGCTGACCACCCGACAGCTGATGTGCTTTGCGTCGCTCGAACCCGTTCAACCGCACCAGCTCCAGTGCGTCACCGACTCGCTGGGTCACCTCGGCCTTGCCGGCCTTCTGAAAGCGCAGTCCGAAGCCGACGTTGTCCGCGACGGTGAGGTGAGGGAACAGGGCGTAACTCTGGAAAACCGTGTTGACCGGGCGGTGTTCCGGTGGCACGTCGACCATGTCGACGTCGTCGATTCGCACTTCGCCATGGTCGGCCGACTCGAATCCGCCGATCAGGCGCAAGGTCGTGGTCTTGCCGCATCCACTGGGACCGAGCAGCGAGAAGAACTCGCCGCGCTGGATCGTGAGGTTGATGCCTTTCAACACCGGACCGCGGTCGTAACTCTTGGTCAGTTCGACCAGCTCGATCTGCCCACCGGGTCCGTCGATAACTCGCTGGTTCGAGCGCATCGACAATTTCTAGCAGGACGACTAGTACTCCTGAACAGGTTGTACGTCGCCGGGCGTAGTATCGAGGATCGCCTTGCCGACGACGGCGGAAAAGATGATGGCCCCGCCGACGATGGTCGCCGGCTTCGGCGCATCACCGAGCACCAGGAACACCCACAGCGGCACGAACACCATCTCGGTCTGAGCGAACACCGTCATCGGCACGGCCGGCACGCGCTTCGAACCGCGGTTGAACAACGTGGTGCCGACGACGATGAAGACCGCGCCGTGCAGCAACGCCAGCCCGATGTCCTTGGCGGGCGGGAGCAGCGTCTTGCCGTGGGCAAGGGTGATCACCGAGCAGAGCACGATCATCATCGCCGCATAGCCGGGCAACACTGGTGACCAGTCGACGCTCGGGTCGGAGCGCACGCTGATCGTGTAGATCGCGAATCCGACCGAGGCCATCAGCGCGGCGCTGTTGCCGATCATGTTGCCGGCATGGAGGTCGCCAAAGACGGTCACGATGAGACCGACGAAGGCGACGAGGATTGCTCCCAACGTGACCCGTGAGAGCCGTTCTCCGAGCACGACTCGGGCCAGCACGACCGCGACGAGCGGAGTGACCGAACCGAGGAACGAGGCGTTGGCTGCTGTCGTCGTCTTGACTGCGTAGATGAACGCGAGCGACGCAAGCAGCAGTCCGAAGTTGGCCGTCATCATCCACCGCCCGGAGGTGTAGGCCTTGCGGAGCATCATCGGCTTGCGGCGAATCGCGGTCATCACCTCCATCACCACCAATACGCCGACCGACCTCCAGATCAGGTACTGGAAGGCGTCGGCATGTTTGGCCATACGGGCGGTGACGGCTCCGAAACTCCACACAACACCGGAGCCCAGCGCCATCAGGGACGCGGCGATCGGAATGCTCGTCGCTGGTCTGGAGGTCGCTGTGCTGGCCGTCATTGCATGACTCGTTCACGGTTCCCCGTGACGTGTTCACGCGCCGGCGGGATGGAACGATCGTACTGCTATGCCCTGGAGGGGACCCCGCGCAAAATCTGATCGGATTGATCGTTTTCTTCGGGCCGCTGAGGGGCGAGCTCGGCACGCAGTTGATCGAGACCGATCGCTCCGAGGCGGAGCGCCTTGGTGTGCCACACCTTCAAGTCGAAGTCTCCGCCTTCGCGGGCGCGGCCATCTTCGCGAGCCGCAACCCATTCGCGCTGACCGATCTTGTAACTGATGGCTTGGGCAGGCCAGCCGAGATAGCGGTCGATCTCGCTGCGCATGAACGCTTCGGTGTTTCCCGTCTCCTTCACCGAGAACTCGAAGGCGAGGTCGGGGCTCCACACCTCGCCACCGTGGAAGGGTGTGCCGTCGTTCAGCGTCGTGCCCTCGGGGATCCGCATGCCGAGGTGCATGCCGATGTCGATGATCACCCGCACGGTGCGCAGGATCTGGCCGCTGAGAAAGCCGAGCCGGTAGTCGGGGTTCTCGAACCAGCCGAACTCGTCGCACAGTTGCTCGGCGTACAGTGCCCAGCCTTCGCCATGGCCGGGGATGAAGCTGTTGCGCTGGATCCGGCTCAGCGAGTCGGCTTGCACCTTGGCATAACCGATCTGCAGGTGATGCCCCGGCACGGACTCGTGGTAGCAGGTCGTGACGTCGCCCCATCTCGGGAACATCGCGCGATCAAGTGCGGGGTACCAAGTGCGGCCTGGGCGGGAGAAGTCTTCGGACGGACCCGTGTAGTACGCCGCTGCTGCCGAACCTGCCGGTGGGATCAATGCTTCGCATCGGTCGATCGCCGCTGGAATCTCGAAGTGTTGCTTGCTGCGGTCGAGGGCCTCGTCAGTGAGCGCCTGCAGCCACGTTTGGTACGCGCCGACACTCTGTTCGGCACGGGCAGGGTCGTTGTCGAGCAGGTCGATCACCTCGGCGAAGCCGGCCCCAGGGCGAATGCGTTCGCACGTCGCGGCGATCTCGCCGCGCAAGTAGTCGAAGTCGGTCCATGCCCACTCGTACATCTCCTGAGGCTCGAGGTCGGCGCCCAGCATGCTGCGCACACCGAGGCGGTAGCGATCGATGCCGCACCCGTCGGCCGGATCTGCGTCGGGCGCGTAGTCGCCGCGCAAGTAGGCGGCGAACTCGCCGAATGCGGCGTTGGCCACCGCGGCGCCGTCGCGGATCTGTTGTTGCAGCGTCGCCGGCAAGTCATCGTGTGTTGCGGCTTCGTCGGCCAGGCTGTCGAACCAGCGGTTGGTCGCCCAGGTCGCGCACTGTTCCGCGGCGGCCAAGGCCTGTCGTCGCGCGGCCACGGTGGCAGTAGCGCGACCGTGGTCGTACGTCGCCCGCAGCCCGTCGAGCGCGGTTGGGACGGCCCGAAGCCGTGCCGCGATGTTCGACCAGGCCTCGTCGCCGGCCCGCGACATCAGGTCGAACGTGCTGCGCAATGTAGTCGCCGGCGCGGCGATGGCCCGCAGGGCGCGCTTCCATTCGCCGGCGTCGTGCGACAGCAACGTCGTCTCCAGGCGCTCGGTGATGAACGCTTTGGCCAGCCGGTCGTGATCGTCGGTCGGGGTCAGCTTGGCCAACTCGGCGAGCGTTGTTCGCACGTGATCGGCACGTTGTTCGTGCCCTGTCGGTGAGAAGTCGGTGAGCCGGTCGTCGAAGCCGGAAATGCCTCGCGCTGTGGCGAGGCACGGATCCAGTGAAGCCTGTTCGGTAACGACCCGATCGGCGAGGTCGAAGATTGGACTGAGGGACATGGTCCCGAGCGTATGGTCTCGTGCGTCAGACCAGCGACGGCAGTAGCTCGGCGAGTCGGTCGTAGGTCTCCGCGGCGCCGTGTTCCATGCCCGTGCTCAGCACCGCGTCGCGGATCTCCTGCGATTCGCATAGCACCGTGGCGGTCAACGTCGTCTTCCCGTCGTGTTCGGTGAGGATCGTGGTCACGATCGATTCGCCGGGGTAGTCATCGAAGTCCTCGGTGTGGATGGTTCGCTCTCCGGGCACGATCTCGCGATACACCCCACCCATGCCCATCTCGCGGCCGTCGGAACCGCGCAGTACATATCGCCATGCGCCACCAACTCGCAGATCGACCTCGCAAGAGATCAGCGAAGTGCCGCGTGGACCGAACCACCGCTTCAGCAGTTCAGGTTTGGTGAGCGCATCGAAGACGAGATGTCGTGGTGCGTCGAACACCCGCGTCAGCACGACCTCGCGATCGCTGGGCAGGGTGACCTTCAGCGTTCCGGTGTTCATCATTGCGTTGTTCCTTTTCGAGGGGTGTTCGGTGTGGTGGTTTTCGGTTTGGTGGTCTTCGATTCATCGAGCTTCAGCTCGTCGAGCACGACGTCGAGACGTTCGAACGATTCGGCCCAGAACGTTCGGTAGTTCTCCAGCCAGCCGTTGGCTTCGGCGAGCCGACCTGCCTCGAGCCGGCACGGCCGACGTTGAGCGTCGCGCCCTCGCGAGATCAGGCCGGCGCGTTCTAACACCTTGAGGTGTTTGGAGATCGCCGGTTGGGTCATGGCAAACGGTTCCGCCAGCTCAGTGACGGTTGCCTGCCCCGACGCCAGCCGGGCCAAGATGGCTCGGCGAGTGGGATCGGCGAGCGCCGAGAAGGTCGCATCGAGACGATCCGGTCGTTGTTCATAACCAAGACGTTTCATAACTAGATGTTAATCTACACACGATGTTACGACCCGTCAATCCCCGTCCCATCCAACTGCTAGCGGCGCTTCTTCCGCTTGCGGTGCGAGGAGATACGACGAGGCTTGATCTTCGGGTATCGGTGCGGGTCAACCTTGAGCACGGGTTGCATGGCCGCAATCTTCGGATTGCACGAGGGATCGTCGGGGAACCTGCCATCGGCGTCGGCCCAAACCAGTTGACGCACCGCGGGCTCAGTGAGTCGCTCGCGGCCGGGCCCATAGTGGTTGAACCACATCGCCATGCGGGACCGGTCGGCGATCAACCACTGGTTCGGAACGTCGACCAACTTGATCGCCACGTTGTTGACCTCCATGGGCGTATCGACGGGTACTGGTCGGCCGGCCAACGCCTCGTTGGCCACCCAGCTGATTCCGAAGTGGGCCGACTCCGGCTCGAGGCCGAACAGCATCAATTCGGGTTGGCCGCGCTCGACCATTCCAATCGTGTAGGTGAACGGATAGCGCGAGCGGCAACCGTTGCAGCCCGGCATCGAGCAGCCGCCGTAGCCGATGGCGACGACGGCGAAACCGTGAGAGGCGACAAAGGTCGCGATATGCAGCATCTGCTGCGAAGCGTTCTTCGCTTGTGTGCTCATCACGGCATGATGACGAGGGGGTGTATCACGGTTCGTGCAGTAACTGCGCTGCCCGCCGATTGCCCGGAAGCAAGTCACGAATTCATCGGCTGTGCCGTAACTTCGGTGACTTGCTGCCAGTTGGCTACACGTTGAAGCGGAACTGCAGAGGTGGGGTCCAGCATAGCTGTTGACCTGGTGTTTCTCGGTGTGCTTGGACCGTGTGGTCCTTCTCAGGTCCTTGCTCCGTTCTCGGCGGCCATCGGATTCTGCCCACGGGCGGCTGCCGCGAGCTTGGGCCACTGGCACTTCGGAGATGCTCAGATCGGGCTTGCGCAGCGCTTACCCCTCGCCGGCTGATGGCGTCCGAGTGCCCGCCCCGAACGCCGCCATTTCGTGGCGGTGTCTTCTGGTATACCTGGCAGCGGTGACGAACTGGCCGAGAAGCACTGTCCCGTGTCAACGGACGTTGTCGATGCTGGCCGCGCGTGAATGAGGAGCGCGCGAGAGTGACCGAAGCCACCGCGGTTGAGGGATCTGCGATTGGAGCCCTCGCAACCTGGGCGAACGGCCTGGACGGATGGGTCCGCATGGTCACCGCCGACGTGTTGTCTCGGCGCACGACGCTCGACGAAGACATGATCGCCGCTGCCTACCAGCAGTTGCTGGCGGAGAAGGGCCTAACCGATGACGCACCTGCGTCGGTTCCCACGATCGAGATCAGTGCCGCACCGCCGGACGATGCACCCTCGCTCCGTCTAATTCGGATCGGTGACACATCACGCATCAACCGGCTTGTCGATGGCCAGGAGATGGTATTCAACGACCGCATTACCGTCGTGTACGGCGAGAACGCATCCGGGAAGACGGGCTACGCGCGAGTGCTCAAGCGGGTCGCGGGCGCCCGTAGCGCCGGTCGTGTACTCCCCGACGTCTACACCAGTTCGCCAGGGATACCGACGGCCACGATCGAGTATGCGCTCGGGAGCGACAGCGTGACAGTTGCGTGGCAGGAGGGATCGCCGACGGTGCCGGTCCTCGGCAGAGTGTGCGTGTTCGATACGCCTGCGACTCCGCTGCACGTTGACGACGACCTCACCTATCTCTACACGCCCACCGACATCGCCGTGTTCGAGTACGTCCACGCTGCGCTCTCGAGGATCCGCGATCTGCTCTCTGCCGAGCGAACGCGCCGAGCCCCGAAGGGGAATCCCTTCCTGAGCCGCTTCAGACGTGGCACTGTGCAGTTCTCCCTCGTCGAGTCCCTTCGCCCGTCGACCGATATCGCTGAGCTACGCCGACAAGCCGCGGTCGTCGAAGACGAGGACACGCGGATCACCGATCTCGACGATCGCATCCGCAACCTCGAGAGCGGTGGGCAGCAGAGCCAACTTGCGGGAGCGCGGGCTACCCAGTCGATTTGTGGCTCTGCGGTAGCGGTCGCTGACCGACTCCTGGCCTTTGATCCCCAGGCGTACGCCAGCGCGCTGGAGAACGTCGCGGCGTGTCACCAGCGAGTCCAGGACATGAGCGAGGCACTCTTCTCAGGCGACCATCTCCCCGGCGTTTTCACGGCCGAATGGAACGCGTTCATCGCCGCGGCTCACGAGTACGGCGTTGCGCATGTGGGCCCTGCTTTTCCTGATGACGCAACCGACTGCCCTTACTGCCGACAGACCCTCGGTGACGAGGCGCGGGGGCTTCTCCAGCGGTACAAGTCCAACCTGGCAGATGACTCCCAAGCCGACCTCCGTGCGGCAGCGCAAGCCCTCGAAGCGATAATCGAGCCAGTCGCAGCCATGACGATCCCCGACGCGTCCGGGGCGAATAGCAACGGTGCGGACGACGACGGCGGGCTGGCGGCCGCCATCGGACGAATCCGGGCTTTGGGTCTCCGGCAGCAGACACGATTGTCGGAGCGTCTGCCTTGGGATGCGGGCGCGGAGTTGGACCTGGTTCGGGCGGATCGGCGGATGTTGGACGAGCAGCGCGCCGCCGCCGCCCGTGCGGTACGCGACCTATCCACAGAGGCGTCCGAGCGCGAGCGCCAATTGGGTGTCTTCCGGGCGACCCTCCTCGAACTGGAGGATCGGCGCACCCTCCGATCCCTCCTCGTCGGCATCGTGGAGCACGTCGAGGCGCTGAAATGGGTCGACCTCGCCGACACCGTCTTGAAGACCTTCCAAGGACTCCTCCGGAGCGTCACGGAGGCGATGAAGGACGCGACTCGCGGGATTCTCAACACCAACTTCGAGGCCTCGTTCCAACGCGAGTGTCAGCTCTTGAACTGCCCATCTGTCCGACTGGAGTTCCCCGGTCGCCAGGCGGCGACGCTCCGCCACAAGTCCGTCGGTGCCAACTACCGGCTGGGTGAGGTCCTATCGGAGGGGGAGCAGAAGGTGATCGCGCTCGCCGACTTCTTGGCCGAGGTGTCCATGCGGCCGAGTTCGGCGCCCGTGATCCTTGACGACCCGATCACGAGCCTCGATGCCCGCCGTGTGGACGAGGTCGCCGATCGAATCGTCAATCTCTGCTCAGAGCAGCAGGTCATCATCTTCACGCATCACCTCTACTTCGCCACGAAACTCCTCGCCGCCTTCGAGCACTCGTCGAGCCGAGATCAATGCAACTTCTACGAGGTCCTCGCCGAGGACGGCAAGGTGGGCTTGGTGTCCCGCGGACCGCACCCCAGGATGGACACGGTGAAGGCGATCGCCGGCCGGGTCAACAAGGTGCTCCAGGACGCCCGCGCGGCGTCCGGCACAGCGCGGTCCGATCTGATCGCCACTGCCTACGGACACATTCGCGGTTGGATCGAGGCGTTCATCGAGGACGACTTGCTCCAGGGGTCGGTAAAGAGACACCGGGCCAACATCTCCATCGACGCCCTGAGCCGCGTCAACGGCAAGGCCGTCGACGCGGCAGTGCAGGTCCTTCAGCCCATTTTCGATCGGGCGTGCGAACGGATGTGGCCACACGCGCACACGGCCGACCAGCTCCAGGCGCGTCCGACAATCGACGATGTCGCGGCCGACTGGCAGGCGCTGAATACC
>JANYKU010000086.1 GCA_025358075.1 Ilumatobacteraceae bacterium | reverse complement strand
CGGTAGAGGTGGTGGGGGCGGTGGGGGCTGCCTCGGTCGAGGCGGGATCGCTCGCCCGTGACCTGACAGCAGTCACCGACTTGTCGCTGCCGCCGCACGAGCTCAGCGCTGTTGCCGCGGCAACAAGGACCGCGGCACAGCCGCGCAATCGTCGGTCATTCATCTCCAAATCACCCTTCCGCCAGGCAAGCAGCAAGCTGCTGCCTCGCCAGAGAACGACAGCCTAGGTTGTCGCCCAGTTGCCGCCCCGCCGAAGCGAACGTACTACCGCGCTCAAGGCAGTTGCGCGCTAGTCCGAGGCTCGGGTCAGGGTGATCACGTCGGTGGTGTCGCGGCAGCTGCCGACGTTCACACAGCCGTGCGCAGTCGCAGTCAACGTCAGTGGATCCGGGTCGGCGCCGCTGATCGTATAGCTGCCCGAACCCTTGAGCGTGATGCCCGAGCCTGATCCGGTGTAGCTCATCGTCCCGCCAGTCGTGCTGGTTGGTGTGTACGAGTAGACCACGTTGAATCCCTGGCCGGCACCGTTGATCGTGAACGGCTTCGAGAGATCGCCGACTTTGCCGGAGTAGATCACCTCGGTGCCACCACTGGCGGTGTACGCCGACCGTTTCGTGTCGAAGTCGATCGACGCCTTGGCGACACCTCGCTTCGAGCGAGCCTCCAGCGACACGGTGCCGGTCTTGTCGACCTCGCCGGGAGCGGTGTACGTGAACGTTGCGTCGGCGGGCACCTTCGACCCGGATGGGTCAACCGATGCACCACCGGCCGACAAGGTGGCCGCCACCGAGCCGCCGACGGGCGTGCCGTCGACTCTGCTACGTGGTGCCGCAGTGATGGTCGACGTCGCGCCGGGCTGCATAGCGGTCGGCCCTGGTACGGCCGTCGGCTGCAGGGTGACACAACGACCCGACTGCCAGCCCTTCTCGGCCTCCTCGAGGATCTTCGTCTTCATCAACATTCCGAAGAGAATCGCCAGACCGACGGCCGACGTCTGCAGCGATGGGTTGTCTGCACCGCCGGATCGGTTGAGCTTGGCCGTCGTCACCTTCGTATCGCCAAACGTGCCGGCGACGTCGACGTAACTGCCCTTGCTGGCCACGAAGTCGGCCCACTGCATGCGGAAGTCCGCGTCGGACGACACCAACTTGGCATCGTCGTTCACCTCACCGGTGATGTTCAGTTCGAGTGTGCCGTTCTGACCGGTGGAGCCGCCGGTCTTGGTCGCTGAGACGTCGATCGAGACCTTCGCCTCGATGTGGCCGGTGGCGTCGGGACATGGGTTGATCTTCAACAGGCTCTTCAACTTGGTCGTGACGCCGCCACTCTCGTACTTGACGTCGACGTCCAGTTGCACGTTGTCGCGCGCCAGCGTCGCGGTCATCGTCTTGTCGTCCGTGGAACGCGAGCCGGACTCGCCGTCCTTCAGATCGTTCGACGACGCCAGGCTGGAGCCGAGCGTCACCACGATGATTCCGCCGAACATCCCTTCACCGAGGTTCGGGTTCGACGGGGTTGCGGTTCGGCGCAGGCCGGAGGAAACAACCGGCAGATTGCCACTGGTGCGGGCAATGGCGACGATCCCCTGGGAGTGATCCGCGAAGACGGCATCTGCGGCCGCCGCCCCGCCGAGGTCGGCTTCCAATCCCGACAGCTTCCAGAGTTGGCGCTCCATCTGGCCGTCGAGCGCGGCGAGCTTGGCCTCTTGTTCGGCCGGCGACATCGCCAACAGCGCGTCGACCTCGGCCTGGAGCGGGGCGATGTTGACCTGACCATCGGTGAGGACCGCCGTGGTCGAGCCGGGCTGGGTCGATGGCGGGTCGGTGACCCGAGCATCGGTGGCCTTCACCGAACCGCTGCTGCCCGCGCACGCGCTCAGCATCATGATCGACGCGACGACAACGACAGCAACGCTGCTGCGCACTCGCTTCACCCTGGACCACCCTTCTGTCATTCCGCTATGACAGGAAGACCCCGCGTCGACCAAGTCCGTTGCAGGCTAGCTATCGGCAGCCGCGCGACCCTGTATTCCATGGGCGCGGAACCGGCACTCCCAGTACCGGAATCGAACCCATGATGGCTCGATGGGCGGGAGACCGGCACTCCCGGTACCGGAATCGCGCCCAAGGACGCTCGCAAGCGGCCCTTAGACCGAGGCGGTCCAGCCGGAGAAGGCGTCGATCATCGCATGCACGTCGCCGAGCGGGTAAAGGATCGGGCAGGTGCAGCCGTTGCGGATGTAGTGCGACACCCGCCCGCGTGCCTCGGCAGGAGTGCCGGAGGCGGTGAGCATGTCGACGATCTCGTCGGGTACGAGCTTCGACGCGGCAACGACCTGCTCGTGCGTTGCCGGCCAGGTCAACACCTCGCCGACGCTGTCGAGCAGGCTCTGGGGTACCCCCGACGCCTTCATGATGTGCGGCTGCTGGCCGAGGTACTGGGTGACCATCAGCCGAGCCATGTCGAGCGCGGTTTGGCGATCCTCGTGCACGGAGCACACCACCAACTGCGGCCGGTTGATGTCGGCCAACTTGCGACCCGATCGATCGAGGCCGATCTGCAACGCCTCGATGGCCCGTTGGTTGTACTCGGGCGACACGAGGTAGTTGAGCACGACCCCGTCGGCGATCTCACCCGCGAGCTCCATCATCTTCATGCCGGTGGCGCCGATGTAGATCGGAACGTCCTTCGGACGCCGGTCTTGATACACATAATCGAGCTCGACCCCATCGAGGTGCACGTAGTCGCCGTCGAACGTGACCGTCTCGTTGTGCAGCAGGGCGCGCACCACAGTGACGACCTCTCGCATGACCCGTAACGGCCGGTCGCGGTGGATGCCAACCTTGCCGGCCAGCGGGTCCCACCATGCACCGATGCCGAGGATCACCCTGCCGGGCGCAAGATCATCGAGCGTCGAGAACGTCGACGCCAGCCGGGCGGGATTGCGGGTCCAGCAATCGACCACGCCGGAACCGATCTTGATCGTGTCGGTCACTGCCGCGAACGCAGCCATCGGCACGACCGCGTCACGCACCAGCCGACTGTCGGCCTGCCAGACGGCATCGAAGCCCTTGGCCTCCGCGTACTTGGCGAACTCCATCCCCTCTCGAATCGGATGAGCATCTTGGAGGTAGATCGCGGCTGGCGTAGTCATCGAATTGGTCCCTTCACAGACGGGCGAACAGGCGGGCAGCCTGTTCGGCGGCTTTGGCACGTACTTCGTCGAGGTCGACTCGCGTCGGCAACCCGTCGCGCACCACGACCTCACCTGAGCCTAGGGTCACGGTCACTGCCCGGATGCCGGGAGTGAACGCAACGTGCCAGGCGCTGTCGGCGTGGTCGTAGTTGAACTCCACACGGTCGTCGCGGCATTCGGGGAAGAAGCGATATCCCTCGTCGAGCCACGACCACACCGTGTCAGGCGTGGCCGTCACATCGTGCTCGCGCAGGCGCACATAGGCGAGGCGCGCCTCTTCGAGCATGTCGGCACCGATGCCGTCGGTGCCGAGGACGACCCGGTTCGATCGACTCGTCGGAGCTGCGTAGCCGACCGAGTTGTTCATGTTCGATCGTGGGTTGTGGGCGATCGTGCCGCGCAGTGGGCGTTCGAGATGCACGCAATGGACCAGCAACCAATCGTCGGCAGCCAACGCTTCCAAGCGAGAGCCGGCGTCGCGATCTGCCACTCCTTCTGCCACGTGGATGTGAACCCCGACACCGAGATCAGTTGCCAGCTCCGCGGCCTGAGCCAACGTCTCGTCGCGACAAGTGAACGCCGCGTGCACACCGACCATGCCGCGCCCGCCGGCTCGCAGGTAGCGCTCGTTCTCGGCCAACCCGCGCATCGCCTCCGCCGCACCGTGGCGATCAGTCACGCCGTACGCGCAGCTCACCCGCACGCCAACCTCGGCGCACGCATCGGCGATGATCGACAGACTTCCGTCGATCGCCGCGGGGCTTTCGTGGTGATCGATGATGCCGGTCGTGCCGCACATCAACGCCTCGGTTGCGCCGAGCATCGCCGACCAGCGGATCATCTCCTCGTCGAGGGCAACGTCGAGCCGCCACCAGACCTGCTCGAGGATCTCGATGAAACTAGTCGGTCGTTTCGGAGGTGCGGGCATGCCACGTGCCAGTGCCGAATACAGGTGATGATGCCCGCAGACCAGACCTGGGGTCACAGCACCCATCAGTCGGGCTCGATCACGCCGCGTTGGCTGGTGATCCGCGTGTACAGCTCCGGCCGGCGGTAGCGGTCGAAGTCGAACAGCGTCTTCTTGTACCGATCACACCAATCGAGATCGCAGCGGGCAACGATGAGCTCGTCGTCGGTCGTGAGGGCTTGCGCAACGATCTGCCCACTCGGTGCGACGATCATCGACTGCGCCAACGAATCGACACCCTCCTCGACACCTCCCTTGGCCACGCCGACGACCCACGTGCCGTTCTGGTAGGCACCGCTCTGCATCACCAGCGCGTTGTGAAAGCCCTGCAGGATGTCTTGGCTCGGATCCGGCACGTAGTGGATGGGTGTGTTGTATCCACACAGGATCATCTCGACGCCTTGCAGGCCCATCTCGCGATACGCCTCCGGCCAACGACGATCGTTGCAGATCATCATTCCCATCAATCCGTCGAATGCCCGCCACACCCCGAACCCATCCGGCGAAGGCTCGAAGTAGTAGCGCTCGGCGTGCTGAAACTGCCGGTCGGGCTCGTGGTGCTCGTGACCGGGGATGTGCGACTTCTTGTACGTGGCCACGATCGAACCGTCGCGCTCTACGAGCGTCTGCACGTTCCAGCGATGTCCGGCGTCGTCGAGCAGGGCGTACCCGAGGCAGAAGCCAATCCCCAGCGATCGAGCCTCATCGAACAAGGGTTGCGTCGCCTCGTTGGGCATCGACCGTTCGTACCAGTGGTCGGCCTCGGCGATGTCGTCGACGAACCAGCGCGGGAAGAACGTCGTGAGCGCCAGCTCCGGAAAGACCACCAGCTCGACACCCTGGCGAGCAGCCTGACGAAGAAGGTCGAGCAGTCGTGCGACAACCTGCTGGCGAGTGTGCTCGCGCTGCACGGGCCCGAGCTGCGCGGCAGCGACCGTGAGCATTCGAGACACTGACGCACCTCCCTTGGCGTGATGTACAAATTGTAAAACTATCGGGCGCAAGGTTTCGTCGAGGCACCGTCACGGTGCCGATGTGCATCTCTGGCCCAACGCGGCGAATTCGGCAGCTTCGTCGGGCGTCAGCGTCGGGCGATCGAAGAAGCCCTTCAGCTCCGCATCGGTCTTGTTCGCGAAGAACGCGTCGACGACGCAATCGGCGGTCTTCTGATCCAGACCACCGTCCTTCAACTGCTTGACGAGCGAGTCCCTGGCGTCGCTACGAGCCTGCCCCCCACAGCTCGCCGCGATGACGGCGAGCGCGACGAGCAATGCGCGGACTCGACGCATCAAGTCCTCAGGCAGTGATCGATGACGTTGCGCGTCACCTTCGACACCAACGGATCGCCGAGGCCGTACACCCAATCCGTCGAACCGATCGTGACGACCTCGCCGCCCTCGAGCCCGAACGGCCGGCACGTGAGCATGACGGCATTGCCGTGGCGGCAGCGGGCCAGCGAATCGGCATCGACCCGACCGTAGAGACGTGAGGCGAGGAACTCGAGATCACCCTGATCGTCGAGGGCCGCGATCGATGCCGGGTACTCGCCCATCGCCAAGTTCGACGATGGCGTGAACGCAACCACCTCGACATCGGCGGGAGTGCCATCACCACCGGCCGCGATCGGCAGTTGGTACTCGTCGAACGCCAATCGGCAACCGACGGTCTCGTAGCCGACCACCCCGTCGGCGGCACCGAGCTGATCGCCGTAGCGCAGACCGGTGCCGGCGAACATCCAGTGATCGTTGCGGTAGACGGTGAACGCCCCCGAGCCCCGCGGCGTGGCCGCCCCGAAGCGGCTGTACAAACCGTACGCCGAACCAGCGCCGAACAGCGCGGTCTCCGGGCGGCCGACCAGCGGGTCACACCACATCCCGGTCATCGTCTGCGCAAGCTCGGTGCCCATCACCGGGTCGGTCTCGTGGGCCTTGTACTTGTGACAGACCATGGCTCGACCACCGTCCTCCAGCCGCACCTGCCAGAACATGGTGTTGCCCGAGAGGCTCGCGTAGTTGCCTCCCCGACCGACGTGCTGCTCGATGGTCGCTCGTTGGCCCGCCGACCAGTACTCATCGTGGCCGACGCCGAGGACGACGTCGTAGCCGTCGACGACACCGGGGTCGGCGTCGAGGTCGCTCGACACGGCGAAGTCGAGCTCGAGCCCTTGGGATTCAGCCCACTCGACGAAGCGGCGTTCGTAGGTGAACCAACCGGCCGAGCTCATGAAACCCGGGTAGCCGTTCGCGAAGCGGTACTGCTGGTAGATCAGGCCGTCGACATCGGGCTCCTCGCCGCGATAGACGGGCCGCGACTTGCGATCGTCACGTTCCGTCGAGGGTCGCACCAGCATTCCGCGCCCGAACGGCCGAGCGAACGAGACCCGCCTACCGCCGGTGTACAAACTGCAGCCACCCCAGCTGTTGTAGGCGTTGTAGGTGTTCGTGGCCAGCACCAGCAACGCACTCGCTCGCTGTCGGCTGGCGCGCACCACGAAACCGGAGTAGCCCACCGCTCGATCGGCGGGCGCGTCGTGAGCCCTCAACGTGACGAGGTAGAAGCCGCTTCGCCATCCGTCGCCGATCGGCACGGTCACGGCGACGGGCCAGCCACATCCGTTCGAATCGGCGTCAGCGGGAGTCGGGTGTTCGGTGCCGGCGACGTCGGCTGCGCTCCACACCACCGTGCGATCGGCGTCCCATCGATGGATCTCGATGTCGTAGCGATCGGCACGACTGCTGGTGTGCAGCGTCATCGTTTGTCCCGGCAGGTAGCTGAGCGCGTCGCAATACCCCTCGACCGCGTCGTAGCGAGTGATGTCGTCAGTCATCGAGGCTCACCGTAACTGCACCGGCTCGGCCCGGCGACGGCGCGACGTGGCAGAATCGGCGGGTGCCGTTGCATCCACAGGCGGAATCGCTGCTCGCGCTCATGGCTCAACTGAACGAGCCACCACTCGAATCATGCACCCCGACGCAGGCGCGTGAGATCCGCGCCAGGCGTCAACGACCTTCGACCGAACCGATCCATGAGACGCGCGAGGTCGATGCCGGCGGAGTGCCGGCACGGCTGTTCCGGCCCACCGATCGCGCCGACCTCGGTCTACTGGTGTTCCTGCACGGTGGTGGATGGGTGGTCGGCAGCATCGACAGCCACGACAACCTGTGCCGCATCCTGGCCAACAGCAGTGGTCACGCGGTGCTCAGCGTCGGCTATCGGCTGGCACCCGAACACCCCTTCCCTGCCGCCCTCGACGACGCGCTGACAGCGACTCACTGGGCGCATGCCAACGCCGCCGGCCTTGGTTGCGACCCCGATCGACTGGCCATCGGCGGCGATTCGGCGGGAGCCAACCTGGCGATCGTCGTCTGTCACCTCCGCCCTGTACCGCTGCGGTACCAACTGCTGGTGTACCCGGCCACCGATCTCACGTGCAGCTTCCCGAGTCAGATCGAGAACGCCGCCGGGCCGTCGTTGACCAGCGCGGCGATTGCCTGGTTCATCCACCACTACACCGGCGACGATCGCGAGACCATCGCCGATCCGAGGGTGTCACCACATTTCGCCGCCGACGACGTCGTGGCCGGCTCGCCGCCGACTCTGGTGATCACCGCCGAGCTCGACCCGCTGCGCGACGAGGGCGATGCCTACGCGGCGCGACTCGCATCGCTCGGGGTGCCGACGAGTCACGTGCGCTTCAGCGGGATGTATCACGGGTTCTTCAGCATGGCCGACTTCATCGACGACGCGATGGCCGCCAACCACCTGGCAGGTATCGCCGTCGGCCGGGCACTCAGCCGCTGACAGGACTGCAGGTCCGCGTTTCTACAGTTCTTCGACGTGGGCCGAGCTCAGCCGTTGGACGAGGCCGAGAAGATCTGTCTGATCTGCAATCGGAACGACCTCACCGCTGTCGACGACGACCGCCTGGCCGACCAGACGTCGCTCCACGCCTTCGCCCGGTAACAGCCCCTTCCTGCCGCCCAACGTGACTGCGCCTCACGGTGAGGCCTTCGCCTCATACACCGTGCGCGCCCTCGCCACGGCTACTACCCCGCCGGTTCGTCGTTCGTGTCGCTGGTCCCCGGACGACTGCTGGAAACACGCCCAGACGCACCCGCCACCATCGACGGCCAATCCTCCGGCATCGGACAACGCACCGGCGGATCCACCACCGAACTCAAAGTCGCCGGACGATACGGCATCCCCACCGACGCCACCTCCGCCGTCCTCAACGTCACCGTCACCGGCACCCAAGGACCCGGCTACGTCACCGTCTGGTCATGCGGCACAACCATGCCCACCGCCTCCAACCTCAACCTCGTCATCGCCAAGATCTGAAGCACCAACGGCAACATCTGCCTCTTCACCACCACACCAACCGACCTCATCGCCGACGTCAACGGCTACACGACATGACCAGGGCTCGTGAGAACACGGCATCGAGCATCGGCTCCGTCAGACGGCCCGTGAACGTGTTCTGCTGGCTGGGGTGGAACGAGCACAACAAGTGCAGACCATTCGGCGCGTCGACCTCGACACCGTGGC
>JANYKU010000063.1 GCA_025358075.1 Ilumatobacteraceae bacterium | reverse complement strand
CGCTACCGAAGGTGAGATCAAGGCCGACGTGCTCGCCGGTAAGGACTACCGGGTGGTGGCAGTAGGTCGTAAAGCCGACGGCTACTTCAAGTTTCGCGGGTATCGCATCGCCAACTCGTTCAGCGGGTTCAGCGACAACCCCACGTACGCCATAGCGAAAGAGATCGGTCAGTACGTGATCGGCCTCTTCCTGAGCGGCGAGGTCGACCGGATCGAACTGGTCTATACCCGGTTCATCTCGCCGGGGTCGCAAGAAGTGGTCCGTCGCCCGCTCGTTCCACTCGAACGCGCAACGGTCGAGGACAAGCCCGCCACGCCCCCGGCCGACTTTGAGTTCGAGCCAGATCCCACCGCCATTCTCGACACGCTGCTGCCGCGGTACGTCGAGGCTCGTATTTACGCGGCGCTGTTGAATGCTGCAGCGAGCGAGCACGCGTTCCGTCAACGGGCGATGAAGAGCGCCACCGATAACGCCGAAGAACTCATCAAGAACCTCAGCCGGATCATGAACCGGGCCCGCCAAGACTCCATCACCACCGAGATCATGGAGATCGTCAGCGGCGCCGAGGCGCTGTCCGGCGGCTCCAAGACGGTCCGTTTCATCGATGCCGACCCCATGAACGACGACCTGACCTCCGCTGGCGCGGTCGCGAACTAATCGAACAAGGAAGATCATTGCCATGACCCTCACCCAGGATTCAGCGACCGACACAGCCCGCCACAACGGACGCGTCGTCGGCATCGCCGGCCCCGTGATCGACGTCGAGTTTCCCCGTGGATCACTTCCCGGGCTCAACAACGCGCTCGAGTTCACCGTCACCGTCGACGGCAAGGATGTCGTCGTACTCGCCGAAGTGGCGCAGCAACTTGGCGATAGCCGGGTGCGCGCCGTGTGCATGAAGCCGACCGACGGCCTCACCCGAGGCACCCCGGTGCGCAACCTCGGCCACGGTCTCCAAGTGCCGGTCGGCCCACGCACACTCGGTCACGTGTGGAACGTGTGGGGCGACGTGCTCGACGACGATCCCGCCAAGTACGCCGACATGGAGCGCTGGGACATCCACCGCGATGCTCCGCTGTTCGACGCCCTCGAGCCGTCGCGGCGCATGTTCACGACCGGCATCAAGGTCATCGACCTGCTCACCCCGTACCTCTCCGGGGGAAAGATCGGCTTGTTCGGCGGTGCCGGCGTCGGCAAGACCGTGTTGATCACGGAGATGATCAACCGCGTGGCCTCCAAGCACGGTGGTGTGTCGGTGTTCGCCGGTGTCGGCGAGCGCACCCGTGAGGGCACCGACCTGCGCATCGAGATGGAAGAGTCCGGAGTGTTCGAGAAGGCTGCGCTGGTCTTTGGTCAGATGGACGAGCCGCCCGGAGTCCGGCTGCGCGTCGCCCTCTCTGCCCTCACCATGGCCGAGTACTTCCGCGACGTCCAGAACCAAGACGTGCTGCTGTTCGTCGACAACATCTTCCGTTTCGTGCAGGCCGGCTCGGAAGTGTCGACGCTGCTCGGTCGCATGCCCTCTGCCGTCGGCTACCAGCCCACGCTGGCCGACGAGATGGGTCAGTTGCAGGAGCGCATCACCTCCACCCGCGGCCGCTCGATCACGTCGTTGCAGGCCGTTTACGTGCCAGCCGACGACTACACCGACCCGGCACCGTTCACGACCTTCACCCACCTCGACGCAACGACCGAGCTGAGCCGTCAGGTTGCTGCGCTCGGTATCTACCCGGCGGTCGATCCGCTGGCCTCGACGTCGACGATCCTCCAGCCCGACGTTGTCGGCGACCGTCACTACGGGGTTGCCCGTGGCGTGCAGGAGAACCTGCAGCGCTACAAGGAACTGCAAGACATCATCGCCATCCTCGGTCTCGACGAGCTCTCCGAAGAGGACCGACTCACCGTCTCGCGTGCCCGCAAGATCCAGCGGTTCCTGTCGCAGCCGTTCTACGTCGCCAAGGTGTTCACCGGTATCGAGGGCGAGTTCGTGCCGGTCGAAGAGACCGTCGAGAGCTTCGAGGCCATTCTTCGTGGCGACATGGACGAGGTCCCCGAGCAGGCGTTCTTGAACGTCGGCGGTGTCGAGCAAGTGTTGGCCAAGGCCAAGTCGCTCGCCGAGCAGGTCAGTTGACGGACGGTTCCTGATGGCGAACACGATGCAAGTCGAGTTGGTATCGCCCGAGAGGGTGGTGTTCTCCGGCGAGGCCACCCAGGTGATCACGCGCACCCTAGGCGGCGGCGAGATCGCCTTTCTGCCGGGCCATGCGCCGTTCCTCGGTGCTCTCACGGAGTCGCACACCCGAATCACGCTGGCCGATGGCAGCCAGCTCGACGCCGCCGTGCACGGTGGTTTCGTCCAGGTCAGCGGCAACAAGGTCAGCATCCTCAGCGACATCGCCGAGCTTGCCCCCGACATCGACCGCCCTCGGGCGATCAATGCGATGGAACGGGCTGAGGGCGCGCTCCGGCACGCGCACGATGCCGAAGCCGTCGCTGCCTTGAGTCGCGCCCACGCCCGCCTCAACGCAACCGGCGGGCTCGGCATCGCTCACTGACGAACCGCCGGGAGTCGGTCCTAGCCTCGAAGCATGACCCACACCTATCCGTTCACGTCGGCGTTGGTGACGGGTGCGTCCAGTGGCATCGGCGGGGCAATGGTGCACCTCCTCGGTGAGGCCGGGATCCCGCAAGTCATCGTGGCCCGTCGAGTCCATCGCCTCGATGAGCTCGCCGCGACGTACCCGAACATCGAGGTGATCGGGGCCGACCTGTCGACGGCGAAAGGGGTCGCTGCCGTTGTCGAACGGGTCAGCGATCCGCATCGGCCGGTCGATCTCGTCGTCAACAATGCCGGATTCGGGACGTCAGGTGACTTTCACGCGCTCGATCCCGAACGGCTCGCCAACGAGGTCAATGTGAACATCACCGCACTGACCCGCATCAGCCGAGCCGCCCTTGGTCAGATGGTGCCGCGAGGCCGCGGCTACCTGCTCAACGTCAGCAGTGTCGCCAGCTTCCAGCCCGCACCACGACTTGCCGTCTATGCAGCGACCAAGGCCTACGTCACCTCGTTGACCGAGAGCTTGCACGAGGAGGTCCGCGGCACGGGCGTTCACGTCACCGCGTTGTGTCCCGGGTTGACCCGCACCGAGTTCCAGAGCGTCAGCAACAGCGACTCGTATTCCGGTCGCTACCCGTCGTTCGCGTGGCTGTCGGCTGCCGAGGTCGCCGAGGCCGGACTTACCGACGTCGCCAAAGGCCGAGCCCTCTCGATCCCGGGCATGCTCTACAAGGGAATGGTCACCGCGGCGAGCATCACGCCGCGAGGGCTGTTGCGGCGAGCCGCCGGCATGGTGCAGCGCGGCTGACCGCCCGGAATGGGCTCATCCAGCCCGCGCTGGCACCGCTTGAATCCGCCGCCCATTTCGGCACCAGCGTCGATCTGAAGGACCGATCCGAACTTAGGCGTAGTCGACGGCGGCGAAGGCCGAGAGCTTGTCGATGCGGTGGCGGGCATCGATCAGCCTGACCGTGCCGCTCTTCGACCGCATGACCAGGCTTTGCGTTCGAGCCCCGCCGTGCTCGTAGCGCACGCCGCGCAGCAACTCGCCGTCGGTGATGCCGGTGGCGGCGAAGAAGCAGTTGTTGCCCTTGACGAGATCGTCGGTGGTCAGCACGGCACTGAGGTCGTAGCCGAGGTCGATCGCAGCCTGCCGTTCGGCCTCGTTGCGTGGAGCGAGCAGGCCCTGGATCTCGCCGCCCATGCACTTCAGCGCCGCAGCCGCGGTGACACCTTCAGGTGTGCCACCCGTGCCGAGGAGCACGTCGACACCGGCGTCTTGCCAACCGGTGGCGATGGCGCCGAAGATGTCGCCGTCGGTGATCAGCTTCACACGGGCGCCGCTGGCGCGCACCTCGTCGATCAAACCGGTGTGACGTTCGCGGTCGAGGATGACGACGGTGAGATCGCGGACGGAACCACCCTTGGCCTTGGCGATCCAGCGAAGGTTCTGGGTGGCGGTGGCGGTGATGTCGATTGAACCGGCGGCCTCGGGGCCAACGGCGATCTTGTGCATGTACACGCACGGCCCCGGATCGAACATCGTGCCCCGCTCGCTGACGGCGATGACGGCGATGGCATTGGCGCGACCGTAAGCGGCGAGCGTGGTGCCGTCGATCGGATCGACGGCGACATCGGTGAGCGGAGCGGTACCGTCGCCGACGCGTTCGCCGTTGAACAGCATCGGCGCTTCGTCCTTCTCACCTTCGCCGATGACGACGATGCCGTCCATCGGCACCGTGGCGAGCACGGTGCGCATCGCATCGACGGCGGCCTTGTCGGCGCCGTTCTTGTCGCCGCGGCCGATCCAGCGCGATGACGACAGCGCCGCGGATTCCGTGACTCGCACCAGTTCCAGGGCCAGGTTTCGATCCGGCTGCTGTGGAGACTGGTTCGAGGTCACGCCCGTCTACCGTAGTTCGTTACGGGGACGGGCGCACCCCGAAGGTTTGCTTCCTTACGTTTGTACGTGTTGTCGTCGCCACCTGCGTCTGGGCTCGTGGCGCAGATGCGTGCTCTGGCTGATCCGGCGCAACCGCTCTCGGCGATCGCGGACCAGTTGCTGGGCGACGTACGGGTGGTTTGTAAACATGGGATTGCTCCTTGTTAGAAGGGTTTGAAGGGTTTGAAGGGTTGGGTGGTGAGGATCGAGCGCGGCGGAGCACGCTCGGGTGGCTAGCAACAGGTCTGCGACGGGCGCGGGGCGGTCGTCAGGCCGTGCAGGACCCGATGCCGAAGGGGTGCGCGACAACGTCGAGCATGACTGCGGTTCTGGTCATCGACATTGGGCACCTCCTTTCGAATCGGTTGCGCCGACAGTGCCAGAAGCGCGATGCGGATGTCCAATGAATTAACGCGGGTACAGTCCGACAGCATGGCGATCCCTGTCGAACGGTGCATCGTCACGCGGGATCTCACCGAGCCGAGGCTCGGTCCCGACGGCCGAAGCATCGTCTACGCGATGACGGCGGGCGGGTCGGCCGCGTTGCACATCGACCTGCTCGACGGCACACCCCCACGCCAACTCACTGCGTATCCACCACCGCGTCCGGGTCGCGGGTTCGGTGGTGGTTGCTGGTGCTGGACTGCGGACGGCGCTGCAGTGATCTATGCAGCGCTCGACGGCGAGTTGTGGCTGCAGCCGGTGCCAACCGGAAGCGTGCGCCGGCTGACGCACCACGGGCCCGACCGCGCAGCCGTCGCGCCGGCGGCGGTGGCCGACGGCAGTCGCGTCGTCTACGTCATCGACGAGTCGGAGTTGTGGATGACGCGAGTCGACGATGGGTCGACGGAACGCCTTGACGACGGTTCCGCCGACTTCGTGTTCGACCCGTGCTCGACGCCCGACGGCGGCGGCGTGGCATGGCAGGCATGGAACGTCCCCGACATGCCGTGGGACTCGTCGCGCGTTGAACGACTCACGTTCGACGGCACCGGTGTCGAACCCTGGCAACCAGCCGGCGCGGTGCAGCAGCCTCGGTTCATGCCCGACGGAACGGTCATCAGCCTGTGCGACGAACGCGGTTGGCTCAACGTGTGGCTCGACGATTCACCACTGGTGGAGGAGCCGTTCGAGCACGGCGGGCCGGCATGGGGCATGGGCCAGCGCTCGTTCGTCGCCTCGCCCGACGGGCGGCGCATCGCCTTCACCCGCAACAAGGGTGGTTTCGGGCGTCTGTGCGTCGTCGACGTCGAGCGCCGCGAAGTCAGTGAAGTGGCCCGTGGTGTGCACGGCCAACTGTCGTGGCAAGCCGGACGCCTCGCCGCCTTGAGGTCAGGGGCGCGCACGCCGACGCAAGTCGTCGTCTACGACGACACCACATGGGAACGCAACGTCGTCGCCGTCGGGCCCTTGAGCGGTTGGGAGGAATTGCCCCTCGCCGAGCCCGAGCTCGTCGAGGTCACCGCGGCGGATGGAAGCACCCTGCATGCCCGCCTCTACCGTGCCGACGCGTCGACCGACCACCTCCTGTGCTGGCTGCACGGCGGCCCCACCGATCAATGGCAGGTCACGTTCATGCCGAGGATCGCGTATTGGCGCGCCCAGGGCTGGAACGTGCTCGTTCCAGACCACCGCGGTTCGACCGGGCACGGTCGCGCCTACCAGCAGGCGCTCCGCGGTCGCTGGGGCGACCTCGACGTCAGCGACATCGCCGACATGCTCGCCGCGGCCCATGCACGGGGTTGGGGGTCTCCTGCACAGACCGCGATCGTTGGTTCGTCGGCCGGCGGGTTCACGGCTGTCGGTGTCGCCGCAGCGAATCCGCGTCTCGTCGCCGCGCTGGTTGTTGCCTATCCGGTCACCGACCTCGGTGATCCCACACAAGGCGGCCATCGCTTCGAACAGCACTACACCGATTCGTTGGTCGGGCAGTTACCCGACGCAGCGGCGATCCGCAGCAGCAGATCCCCGTTGAACTACCCCGAGCGATTGACGTACACACCCATCCTGTTGATGCATGGCGACAGCGATCCGGTCGTTCCGATCGAGCAGAGTCAGGCCTTCGTCGAGCGGTGTCGCGTCGCAGGCGTCGACATCGACTTCGTGGTGTACGAGGGCGAGGGCCACGGGTTTCGCAAGGTCGAGAATCAGTTCGACGAGTACCGGCGCATGCACGACTTTCTGGTCAGTCGCATTCTCGGCGGATAGCGTCAGGCTCGTGACCGACGATTGGAACTCCAGAGATCCCGACGCCACGCGGGTTCACTACGACCTGGCCAACTGGTCGTTCGAACAGATGGCCGAACTCGCCGCGACACTCGCCGATGCCGCGATCCCGCATGCTTGGGACGGCGACGAATTGATCGTGCCCGAGTCCGCCGAAGCGGAGACCGACGACGTGGTCGCCCAGGTCGAGACGCGGTTGGGGATTGCCAGCACCACCGAGGCGCCGCCACGCGAACCGATCGCCTTGGCCGATGAGGCCGCCTCCACCGAATACGACCTCGCCGAGTGGGAGCCGAGCGAGCGAGAGTTGGTCACCTCGCTCCTGGTCGCTCGTGGGCTGCCGTTCCGCTGGGAAGACGAGATCTTGCTCGTCGGCACCGATGACGAGCAGCTGGTCGACGCGATCCTCGACGACGTTGAGAACGACGGGGGCGTCGTGCTCCCCGACGAGATTGAGGACGACGCCGATCAACTCCCATTCGAGACGCTCACGACCTTCTTTCTCGCCGGCGACCGGTTGCAACGCAATCCGCTCGATGCCGATGGTCTCGAGCAACTTCTCAGCGCGACCGAGGTCGCCGACCCCGACCGGCCGCCCTACGGCGTTGAGAAGCGGCTGTGGTTGCGAATGTGCGAGCTCGCCGAGGAGCTCGCTGCTGCGCTGGTCGACGGCGAGGAGCCGGATGTCGTCGAGACGCAGGCGGTCGCTGCCGAGTTGCACGACCTGCTCCGACCTTACGTGTAGGTCGATGACATGTTGTTGGCCGAGCTCGAGGTCTGGCATTCGCGTCCGGTCACCCCGACGCGCCGTGTCTCGCTCGGCCATCTCGTGCTGCCCGTCGACCCGAGCCCGGGCTTCGGCGGGCTGCTTCTCGGAGCGGTCATTGCGGCGCACCTGCCCGATGTCGACACCGACCTGCTGCCCGACGTGCACCGGTTGCTCGACCAGGTCAGCCGCGGCGAACGTGTCGTGCAGCCGCGCTTGAAGCACCGCTACCAGGTCGATCGGCACGGGCTTGCGGTCAGCGTGCATCGGTTGGAAGGCGATGGCGACAGCGTGCGGTTCAGCCTCCACCCGCAGGGGGCTCCGCTCGCCCAGGTGCTGGGCGCGATCTATGCGGTCGAGCGGCTCAGCATCGAGGCTCGCCGGGCGCTCAACCCGTCGTTGCACAAGGCCATGCGTTGGCGCGGCCCGATCGGGCCCTCGTTCATCGCCAACCTCGCCGGTGCCGCCGGCTCCGCGCTGGCCACGATGGCGGATCCGAAGGCGTGGGCGATGGAGCTGCTCGGCTTCCCGATGGGCACCGGCAAGGTCACCAAGAAAGAAGTCATGACGCAGTTCAGATCGCGATTGCGCGAAGTGCATCCCGACCATGGCGGTGACGGGGACGTCGCCGGTCAAGAGATCGAGCGCCTCGGCGAGGCGCGCCGCATCCTGTTGACATGAGCCGTTGACATGAACCTTCTGCTGTTCCCCGGAGCCGGCTCGTCGCGCACGCATTCCAGCCTGCTGGCCATCGAAGCGGCCGTGGCACCGATGCGCGTCACTCGCGCCGATTTCCCGTATCGCAAAGCCGGTCGCAAGGCGCCCGACCGCCCTCCCGTGCTGCTGCAGACGGTGCGCGACGAAGCGGCGCCGTTGCTCGCCGGTGGTCTCGTGCTCGGTGGTCGCTCGATGGGCGGACGGATGTGCTCGATGGTCGTGGCCGATGCCGACGATCCGCTGCCGGCCCGCGGTTTGGTCCTGATCTCCTACCCGCTGCACCCGCCGGGCAAGCCCGACTCACTGCGCGTCGAGCATCTCCCTCGCATCACCGTGCCATGCCTGTTCATCCATGGCACCCGCGATGCGTTCGGCACTCCGGAGCAGCTGCAGCACTGGACGGCGACGATCCCCGGCAAGGTGACACACCATTGGATCGAAGGGCGCGCCCACGATCTGAAGGGCTGCGACGCGGTGATCGCATCGACCGTCGCCGGCTGGATCTCAGCCCTCGGTTAGGGCGTCTTGCGGGTTGATCTGCTCGAGCTCGAGATGCGCCGTCTCCGGGTAGGCGACGTAGGCGATCACGGCGGCCAGCAACTGCCCGAAGCCGACGAGCAGCATGGATCGTCCGTAGCTCCAACCGTGGTGCACCAGAGCACCGACGATCAGTAGGCCCACACTGCTGCCGGCCAACGAGAGGGCGGTGATGTAGCCGTTGGCGCGTCCACGATTGCCGGTGGGGAACATCTCGGTGCGGTACACGGTGAAGGCCGGATAGGCAGCGCCGCCCAGCAGCCCGCTACCCAAGGCGAGCAGCCACATCGCCGGTCCTCCGACGCTGAACATGGCGACCCCCATCAACGTCGACAGGGGCAGGCACACTGCCAGCACCGCCCGTCGACCGACCAGGTCGGCCAGCCGTCCGCCGGCGATCAGTCCGAGTGACGCGGGGGTCGCGGTGCTGAGGATGAACAGGGCGATACCGCCACCCGTGTAGCCGCGCACGTGGTCGAGATAACGGTTGAGGAAGAACGACGCCGGGGCGACGAAGAAGTTGGCGGTGACTGCGACGACGGCGATGACGGCGAACCGTCGTCGATCGAGCCGGGGTGAGGTCTTGTGGCGTTGCTGGAAGCGAATCGTCTCCGGCAGGCCACGCATCAGGTTGTACGCCGGCACCAACCACACCAATGACAGCAGGTACACCAACCGCCAGCCGTTGGTGCCGAGGTCGGCCAGACGAAGAGCGGCAACGGCCACGCCGGCGCCGAGCCCGCCGGCGAGGGCCAGGATGCTCAGTGCGTAGGCGCGGCTGTTGCGCGGCATCTCTTCGGTGGCGACGACGCCGATCAACAACGCCAGCGCCAGGCCGACCGGCCGCCCGATCGCCTGCGTACCGACCAACACCCAGAAGTTGGGGGAGATGGCACCGAGGGCGCACCACAACGGGGCGACCCATGCAGTGACGACGATCATCTGACGTCGTCCGCGCCGATCGGCGAGCACCGCGAACGGGATGGCGATCACGACGCCGAGTCGCACGATCACACCTCCGAGGCCTTGGCCGCGCTCGTCGATCCCGAAGCCGTCGGCGGCGAACGTGGCCGTCTGGGTGAACAACGTGTTGGTGAACGCCGCCGACATCGATGCTGCCGCAAGCAGGCCGAGCGTCGCGGCGTGTCGTGGTGACATGCGATCGGGGGGCGACCACCACGGTCTGCTGGCGGGCGGCGGCCGATGCCGCAACGTGTTGCGCATTGGCAGGGCGAACAGCCAGCCGAACCACGGGATCACGAGGCGGTAGCGGATGGTTTGCGTGACCGTTGTCGGGGTCGTGACGATCGAGCGTTCGTAGGTCGTGAACGGCCCTTCGCCCTGTGTGAAGGTCGCAGAAGTTCCGTTGGTCGCTCCGGCCACCTCCTCGACGATGTCGTCGCGCGGCACCAGAGCGTCTTCCGCCTCGGGGGTTCCGGCCGGCCACGATTGGTGCAACGTCCGTGCGCGGCGGGACACGCCACGAGGCTACTTGTGGCTGGACGGCAACCGGTCTGTGATGAGCCATACTTGTCCGTCATGGATTCCGACCGCATTCTGATTCGCCGCGCCGCGCCGCTGCACGGCGAGGTCGTTGTGCCGGGTGCCAAGAACTCGGTCCTCAAACTGATGGCCGCCACGCTGTTGGCCGATGGGGTCTATCGCCTGTCGAACGTGCCGGCGATCGTCGACGTCACCATCATGAGCGATCTGTTGGAGGCGATCGGGGTCTCGACGACGTTCAACGACGACGGATCGATCACGATGACGAATCGCGGCAACATCGTCCCGGTCGCCCCGTACGAGCTCGTCGAGCGGATCCGAGCTTCGATCAACGTGCTCGGCCCGTTGCTCGGTCGGTGCGGTCACGTCAAGCTCTCGCTGCCCGGCGGCGACGACTTCGGCAGCCGCCCGATCGACATGCACCTCAAAGGGCTCGAGGCAATCGGAGCCACCTTCGAGATGCGCCACGGCTACGTCGAAGCGAGGGCCGATCGCCTGCACGGCACCGACATCACCCTCGAGTTCCCGAGCGTCGGGGCGACGGAGAACATCCTTACCGCGGCCGTTCATGCCAAGGGCACGACGGTCATCGACAACGCGGCTCGCGAGCCGGAGATCGCCGATCTGTGCGCGATGTTGACGTCGATGGGTGCCGACATCGAGGGCGCAGGTTCGTCGACCCTTGTCGTGCACGGTGTCGAGCCCGGGTCGCTGCACGCTGCCGATCACCCGGTCGTCACGGATCGAATCCAAGCGGCGACCTACCTGGCCGCCGTCGCCGTCAGCGGTGGCGAGGTCGTACTGCGCGGCGCCAGAGCCGAGCACATGGACATGCTGCTGCGCCGGTTCGCCGACATGGGCGTCACGGTCACCTCGACCGGCGATGGTCTGGCCGTGTTTGCCGACGGACGATTGCGCTCGATCGATGTCGCCACGCTTCCGTACCCCGGCATTGCCACCGACTACAAGCCACTGATCGTCACGATGCTGTCGGTTGCCGATGGCGTCGGGATCGTCACCGAAAACCTCTACCCGGGCAGGTTCCGGTACGTGGAGGAGCTCCAGCGGCTGGGTGCCGACATCCGTACCGACGGTCATCACGCCGTTGTACGCGGGGTGCCTCGACTCAGCGGGGCACCGGTACGAGCGCCCGATATCCGTGCCGGCGCAGCGCTTGTGGTGGCCGGTCTCGCCGCCGAGGGTGAGACCGTGGTCAGCGGGGTGCATCACGTCGACCGCGGCTACGACGACCTCGTCGGTCGTCTGGTCGGCATCGGTGCCGACATCGAACGGGTCTAGCCCGCTCGACACTCAGACGAAGCGCACCGCCTGGGCAGCGAACGTGATGGGGGCGACGGACTCCTGGCTACTGAACGTCGACTCCGTGACGAACACCGAGTCGAGCGCAAGGATCGCGGCGTCGGTGGTGAGGACGACCAACGGCAGTTGCTCCCCATTCGCGTTGATGCGGGAGAGGTGCAGCGCGGTGTCGCCGATTGCAATGACGACGCCGAACGTGACGCCGTCGGGAAAGGCCGACACGCTGAGCATCGGTTCGCTCTCGACGATGTCGGGGATCGTGAGTGCATACGCCACGGCGATGGTCTAGCCGACCGGCGATTCGATTGCCAGGGACGGCCCGGCCGCGGCCCGTAGGCTAGCGACCGAGTTGCCTACCGGGAGGGTGGTTTGATGTACACAGACGACGAGCTGCAGAACATGCGATTCGAGTTCAGCCGGGCCTTGGAAGCGGCCAATCGGCGGATCGATCGGAACCTCGAACAACACCAGCTCCAGGACATCTACTTCGACGTCGAACCGCAACTGACGAAGCTCAGCGAGGTCGTCTGGAAGATCCCGAACGACTCCGCATGGAACGAGTCGTTCACCACGGCGTACAACGCGGTCGATGAGGGGGCGCAATGGCTCTCCTACGCCATGGGCGCAAGTGACGACGACCGTCCCGGCTACCTCGATACCACCAAAGGGCATCTGCTGCGTGCGGTCGAAGCCCTCGCCATGAGCTGACCCGCGTCGTTGGTCTAGGGACCGACCTTCGGTGGTTGCTGGGTGTCGTTTTCGAGGGCCTTGTGCTGGGCGGCGTCGACACGCTTGCGAGCCAGCGACAGCAGGCCGATGATCACGGCGATGGGCCCGAGCACCAGCAGCATCTCATCCCACCCGCCCTGGTGAGCGATCATCGTGCGGCTCCGTGCCATGCGACACCTGCGGGAATGCGGCGTGACCAACGAAACGTTGTCATGGGTCGCAATCCTAGGGTCGATCCTGCTTCAATGACAGACGGCCTCCATCGAAAGACGTCGACATCATGCGCGCCCAAGTCGAAGAAACCATCGAAGTCATCCGGCCGGCACTTCAAGCCGACGGCGGCGACATCGTGCTGCGCGACGTCAACGAAGAGACCGGCGTGGTGTCGGTAACGCTGGTCGGCGCCTGCGGCACGTGTCCGGCAAGCGTCGGAACGTTGAAGGCCGGCATCGAGCGAATCATGCGCGATCGCATCGATGGTGTGACCGAAGTGGTCAACATCGACTAGATGGCAGCACGCGTCGACTCCGTGCCCGAATTGTTTGGTTCGGCTTGCGCCGGCGACCGCGCCGCGTTGGCTCGCCTGCTGTCGCTCGTCGAGCGTGGCGGCGATCAGGGCCGCGAGGTCAGCCGGCTGGCACACCCGCTCAGCGGCAACGGCTACCTCGTCGGGCTCACCGGGGCACCGGGCGCCGGCAAGAGCACACTGACGAGTGCCGTGATCGGTCACCTCCGAGCGCAGGGTATCTCGGTTGCGGTCCTGGCGATCGATCCGTCATCGCCGTTCACCGGAGGGGCGATTCTCGGTGATCGAGTGCGCATGCAGGATCACGCCACCGATCCCGGGGTGTTCATTCGGTCCATGGCGTCCCGCGGCCATCTCGGTGGTCTGTCGCTCGCTACTCCCGAGGCCGCTCGGCTACTCGACGCCATCGGCCGTCCGTGGACGCTGATCGAGACGGTCGGGGTCGGTCAGGTCGAAGTCGAGATCGCCGGCAAAGCCGACACCACCGTCGTGGTCGTCAATCCCGGATGGGGCGACTCGGTGCAGGCCAACAAGGCAGGCCTGATGGAGATCGCCGACATCTTCGTGATCAACAAGGCCGATCGCATGGGGGTCGACGAGACCCGACGCGACTTGGAGCAGATGCTCGAGCTGTCCGACCTCGGCGCCAGTGCATGGCGCCCTCCGATCCTGCCCGTGGTGGCAACAACCGGTGAAGGCGTCGATGAGTTCTGGTCAGCGGTCCTCGCTCACCGTGCCACCATCGAAGCGTCCGGTGAACTGGCCCGTCGACGCAAGTATCGACTCGGTGAAGAGCTGCGCCAGATCGTCACCCGCCGCCTCGAGCTGCGTGCACGCCAGCTCGCAACTGGCGAGAAGTGGGAACGGTTGAAGGCTGATGTCGCCGATCATCTCCTCGATCCATGGACCGCCGCTGACGAGATGCTCGACGGCATCGGCGGCTAGACCCACACGACCGTTGTCTGGCGTTCTCACGCTGACGCGTAGGGTGAGGCGAATGGGAGAACTGGTGCTGGTCGACAGGCGAGGCGATGGCGTGGCCGTCATCACGCTCAACAATCCGAAGGTCAACGCGCTGTCGCGAGCGGTACTCGCCGAGCTGCGCGCCGCGGCACACGACATGATCGCCAACCCGCCGGGCGCCGTCGTGATCACCGGCGGCGAGCGGATCTTCGCTGCCGGTGCCGACATCAGCGAGTTCGGCGACGCCGAGCAGGCCCACCACATCACGGCCGGCTTCCACGCTGCCCTCAACGCCGTCGCCGAGATCCCGAGGTTCGTGATCGCCGCCGTCAGCGGCTACGCGCTGGGAGGTGGATGTGAGCTTGCCCTGGCGTGCGACTACCGCATCTCCGGCGAGCGCGCGGTGTTCGGCCAACCGGAGGTCTTGCTGGGCATCGTTCCCGGCGGTGGCGGAACACAACGTCTTCCACGCTTGATCGGATCCAGCAAGGCCAAGGAGATGATGATCTCCGGTCGGCAGGTCAGGGCCGACGAAGCACTGCGCATCGGCCTCACCGACGAGCTCGTGTCGTCGGAGGCGTTGCACGAGCGTGCGCTGGCGCTGGCCACAGAAGTGGCTCGTGGTGCGTCGCACGCGCAAGCGATGATCAAACGGGCCGTCGACGCCGGCCTCGACGAGTCGTTGCCGGATGCGTTGAAGCTCGAACGAAACCTGTTCGAAGCGGTGTTCCACACGGCCGACAGCGAGATCGGCGTAGCCAGCTTCTTGGAGCACGGCCCCGGCAAGGCCCATTTCACCGGGAAGTAGGGCTAGGCCGCCCAGGCGACCAAGCCGAGCTCCATCGGGTTGATCAGATCGACGTGCCGAGGAACGGCGCGCACGGTGACGCCGTAGGGGCCGGCCTCGCCGACGAGGTACTTGCCCTCGAACGCCCCCTCGCCGATGGGCTGCAACGTGATTCCCGCTGGGGTCGTGATGAACGAGCCGGCCGAATCGATCGGCCCGTGCAGCGCCTGCACCATGACCTCGGAAGCATCGAGCCCGCCGAGCTCGACGCGGGCCCTGACGGTTCGCTCGTCGCCCTCGTTGGCGGCGGCGGTATCGATGTCGACATCGATGACCTTGACGTCGGCCCAGCTGTCGATCACGCGCTGCTTCCAATGGGCGAGCGCCTTGCCGCGGCCGGCGTGGTCTTCGAGCATCGTGGCCGCGCTGGCGGCCGCCGGTTCGTACAACTGCGACGTGTAGTCACGCACCATGCGCGCCGCCGTGACGAACGGCCCGAGCGTGCGCCAGTTGTCTTTCATCTTGTCGATCCACTGCACGGGAATGCCTTCGGAATCGCGCTGGTAGAACAACGGGACGATCTCTCGTTCGAGCAGACCGAACAGGCTGGTCGCCTCACGCTGGTCGCGGCGGCCGAGGTCGGGGTCGTCGTCGGCCGAGGCGATCGCCCAACCGTTGGTGCCGTCGTAGCACTCGTCCCACCAGCCGTCGAGGATGCTGCAGTTCAGCACGCCATTGAGCGCCGCCTTCATCCCGCTGGTGCCGCATGCCTCGAGCGGTCGGCGAGGGTTGTTGAGCCAGATGTCGCAGCCGTGAAGCATGGTTCGGGCGACCGCCATGTCGTAGTCCTGCAAGAAGACAACGCGGCTGCCGACCTCGAGCTGCCGGGCGAACAACTCGATGTGACGGATCATGTCCTTGCCCGGCTGGTCGGCCGGATGTGCCTTGCCGGCAAACACGAACTGCACCGGGCGATTGGAATCGAGCAGCAAGCGGCGCAGCCGGTCGGGCTGGGACAGCAGCAGCGTGGCTCGCTTGTACGTTGCGAAGCGCCGGGCAAAACCGATGGTCAGCGCCTGCGGGTCGAGCAGTGCTTCGCCGAACTTGGAGCGGACGAATGCGACAAGATTGGCCCGGCCCTTGGCGCGGGTCGCCCAGACCTCACTGGGCGAGAGCTTGGCCACGCCGGCCCACGACGCCTCGTCGGCGCCGTCCCAGACCGGCCCGACGCTGTTGGCCAGCAGATCGGCAACGCCGTCGCTGACCCAGGTGTGCGCGTGCACCCCGTTGGTGATGGCGCCGATCGGCACCTCCTCCACGGTGACGTCGGGCCACATGCCCTGGAACATCTCCCGACTGACGGCACCGTGCAGCTGCGCAACGCCGTTGCTGCGGCCGGCAAGGCGCAGCCCCATGACGGCCATGTTGAAGCGATCATCGTCGGGTTCGTCGGGGCGACGACCGACCGCCATCAACTCGTCGAACCCGACGCCCAGCGAGGCGGCGAAGTCGGTGAAGTACTTCTGCATGAGGTCGTGCGGGAAGCGGTCGATGCCGGCGGGAACGGGCGTATGCGTGGTGAAAACGCCACCGGCACGCACGACCTCGATGGCCTCGACGAAGGTGAGCCCACTCTCGATCGACTCGCGGATCCGCTCCAACGACAGGAACCCGGCGTGGCCCTCGTTGGTATGGAAGACCTGGGGGTGCAGCCCGAGCGCGCGAAGGGCGCGCACGCCGCCGACGCCGAGCACGATCTCTTGCCGCAGGCGATGCTCGATGTCTCCGCCATACAGGCGATTGGTGATCGCCGCGACTTCGGCGCTGTTGCTCTCGACGGCCGCGTCGAGCAGGTACAGGTTGATCCGACCGACCGCGACCTGCCACACATTGAGGCGAGCCATGTCGCCGGCTATGTCGATCGACACCTGCACGCCCGTGGGCGTCAGCGCCAGGCCGTGGGTGTCGAGTCGGGGGAACCGCTCCTCCTGATACCCGTCGGCGTTGAGTCGTTGCCGGAAGTAGCCCTCGGCGTACAGCAGGCCGATACCAACGAGGGGCACGCCGAGGTCGGATGCCGCCTTGAGATGGTCTCCGGCGAGGATGCCGAGGCCACCGGAGTACTGCGGCAACGTCTCCGTCAGGCCGAACTCGGGCGAGAAGTAGGCGACCAGTCCGAGGGGGCTGTCGGGTCGTCCCTGGAACCACCGTGGATCGGTCGTCGCCTGGGCCAGACGCTCGGCGGCGGCGTCGGTGAGTGCGGCGATCTCGTCGTCGGCGGCCAGGTCTTCCCAGCGGCCGGCCGTGATGCCGGCGATCAGGCGCAGTGGATCGTGGCCGCTCGATTCCCACAGACGTCGGTCCAGCTTGGCGAACAGTGCCTGGGTCTCGCGGTCCCACGTCCAGCGGAGGTTGTTGGCCAGCGAACCGAGCGCCGCCAGGCGCGCCGGAATGGCGGGTACGACATTGAACTGGCGGACGGCACGCATTCGGGCGAGTTTAGTCCGGGGCCACCCGGTGGCCAGATCCGAGGGTGTCGGCTCAGCCGCGCTTCGCTTTGTTGTAAACGCTGAGTGTGGTAGCGGCGATGGCGTCCCACGTGTACTTGCTGGCCAGGAGTGATGCAGCCTTGGTGCGCATGGTGCTGGCGAGCTGGGGATGAGTGAGCACCTCGGCAATGCAATTGGCCAGGGCGATGTGGTTGCCGGGCTCGAACAGCACACCGGCGTCGGTGCCCTCGACGATCTCCGCCAGGCCACCTGTGCGGGCCACGATCGTCGGTGCGCCGGCGGCCATACCCTCCAGTGCCACGATGCCGAACGGCTCGTACAGCGACGGGATCACGACGCATCCGGTGCGGCGCAGCAGCGCACGCAACTCGTCGTCGGGTACGAAGCCGGCCAGCTGCACGATGTCGCTGACGCCTTCCATGTCGATCTGGGTCTGCAACTCGGCCAGGTAGCTGCCACGCCCGGCGATCACGCAGCGAATGTCGGGGAGCCGATGTCGAAGGTGACCGATCGCCCGGGTGAGGACCTGGAACCCCTTCTCGTACTGGATTCGGCCCCAGGCGACGACGAGGTGCTCGCGCGGCGGCTCGGTAGATGTCGACGGCTGCAGCCATTGACCGATGTCGATGCCGTTCGGCACCAGGTTGACCTTTTCGGAAGGAAGCTCGAATCCATCGGTGACCTCGCGGACCATGAACTTCGAGCAGGCGATCACCTGCTGGGCCTGATAGGTCAGCCACCATTCGACCGCGTTGATCGCTGCTGGGGTGCCCTGCGGTACGTACCCACCGTGCCGGCCTCGCTCGGTGGCATGGATCGTGGCAACCAGCGGCACGCCCCACAAGACCTTGAGGGTGTCTGCCGTCCACGCGACGAGCCAGTCGTGGGCATGGATGACCTGCGGACGCCACGACCCGAGACGCGCCGCAAGTTGAGTGAGCTGATGGTTGGCCGATGCCATGCGCGCCACCAGGTAGTCGTCGGGCAGCCACGGCAGATCGGCGTTGGCCCGCAGGACCCGCACGCCTTCGGTCATCTCGTCGTCGCCGACCTTTGGATGATCGAGACTGAACACGACGACCTCGTGGCCGGCCCTGGCCATCGCCCTGGCGAGCCCATCGACGTGCGCGGCAATGCCTCCGACCACCCTCGGCGGGTACTCCCACGACAGCATGAGGATGCGCACGACGCGTGACCGTAGTCGGCAGTGCCGTCACCTACGCTTCCCGTCGTGCTGCTCGGGGAACACGACCTCCACTTCTTCGGCGAGGGTACGCATCGCCGATTGTGGCAATGGCTCGGCGCCCATCCCGTCGCGGGCGGCGGTGTGCAGTTCGCGGTGTGGGCACCGAACGCCAAGTCGGTCCGCGTCGTCGGTGATTGGGACGGCTGGGTCGGGGGAGACGCACTGGTGCCGCAGGGTCGGTCTGGCGTGTGGGCAGGCATCGCCCCGTCGGCCGCACCCGGCTACCGATACAAGTTCGCGATCGAAGCAGCCGATGGCAAGGTGATGTTGAAGGCCGATCCCATGGCGTATGCCACGGAATGCCCGCCGGCCACTGCCAGCGTCGTGGCTGCGCCGTCGGCGCACGAATGGGGCGACGAATCTTGGATGAGCTCGCGCGGCCACGGCCCTGGCAACCCGCTGCGGATCTACGAGTTGCACCTGGCCTCGTGGCGTCACGGCGTGTACTCGTATCGCGAACTGGCCCACCAGATCGCCGATCATGTCGAGGCACTCGGTTTCACACACATCGAGCTGCTGCCCGTGGCGGAACACCCCTTCGGTGGTTCGTGGGGTTACCAGGTCACCGGCTACTACGCACCGACCGCACGGTTCGGGGCCCCCGACGACTTTCGGGCCTTCGTCGACGAGCTTCACCAGCGTGGCATCGGGGTCATCCTCGACTGGGTCCCGGCTCACTTCCCGCGCGACGACTGGAGCTTGGCCCGCTTCGATGGCACCAAGCTCTACGAGCACTCCGACCCGCGCCAGGGAGAGCATCCCGATTGGGGAACGCTCGTCTTCAACTACGGCCGCCACGAAGTGCGCAACTTCCTCATCGCCAATGCTTTGTACTGGTTCGAGGAGTTCCACGCCGATGGATTGCGAGTCGACGCCGTCGCCAGCATGTTGTATCTCGACTACTCACGCGGGCCGGGTGGCTGGGTGCCCAACCGCCTCGGCGGCCGCGAGAACCTCGACGCCATCGACTTCCTGCGGCAGCTCAACGCGACGATCATCGACGACGTGCCGACGGCCATGATGATCGCCGAAGAGAGCACCGCGTGGCCAAAGGTGACGCACGCCCTCGCCCACGGCGGTCTCGGGTTCACCCACAAGTGGAACCTCGGGTGGATGCACGACTCGCTCGACTATGCCAGCACCGACCCGGTCCACCGTCGCTGGCATCACCGTGAGATGTCGTTCGGTCTGCTCTATGCGTTCAGCGAACGGTTCGTCCTACCGATCAGCCACGACGAGGTCGTGCACGGCAAGGGCAGCCTGCTCGCCAAGATGCCGGGGGATGATTGGCAGAAGTTCGCCAACTTGCGCGCCCTGTTCGCGTGGATGTGGGCGATGCCCGGTGCACCGCTGGTGTTCATGGGGGCAGAGCTGGCGCCGTGGACGGAGTGGAACGATGCCGGCGGTTTGCCGTGGCACTTGTTGGATCACGCGCCGCATCGCGGCGTGCGCGATCTGCTGACCGAGCTCAATCGGGTCAGCGCGCAGTGGCCGTCGCTGTGGGAGCGCGATCACGAACCGACCGGCTTCCAATGGCTCGATGCCGACGACGCGGTCCACTCGGTGTTCGCCTTCCTTCGATGGGGCTATGCGGGCGGTCACGCGGTCGCCTGCATCGCCAACTTCACGCCCGTTCCCCGGCCAGGGCATCGAGTTGGGTTGCCGTGGCCGGGCGACTGGCAGGTGCTCGTCGACTCCGACAACGGCCAATTCGGCGGGTCGGGTTACCGCGGCGAGTTGTCGACGGTCACGGCATCCGCCGAGCACACCTGGCAGGGTCAGCCGGCGTTGGCCGAGTTCGACCTGCCCCCACTCGGAGTCGTCTGGCTCGGGGCGGCACGCCCGTGACGAGAGCGTGGCGCGATCCGCGCTTGCGTCCTGTCGTCTGGGCCAGCCTCACTCTCGGTTCCGCTGTCGGAGTGTTCGGCTTCGTCTTCGGTGTTGCCGCAGTCAGCGCCGGTGCGTCGGTGTTCCAGGCCAGCGCGATGTCGCTCCTGGTCTTCACCGGCGCGTCGCAGTTCTCGGCGGTCGGTGTGATCGCCGCTGGTGGCTCGACAGCGTCGGCCCTCGGCGGCGCGCTGTTGCTGGCAGCGCGCAACGGTGTGTACGGGCTGGCGATGGCCCGCCGGCTGCCCGGCTCGCTCGGTCGGCGACTGATCGCCGCGCAGTTGACGATCGACGAATCGACGGCGATGTCGGCGGCCCAGCCCGACCTCGAAGCCCAGCGCGCTGCGTTCTGGATCACCGGGATCAGCGTGTACGTGTTCTGGAACCTCGCCACCCTGCTCGGCGCGCTGGTCGGGTCGGCGATCAATCCGTCGACCTTCGGGCTCGATGCCGCCTTCCCCGCCGGGTTCACCGCGATGCTGTGGCCCTTGCTGCGTGATCGTCGCGGCCGCATGGCTGCGGCGGGCGGCGCCGTGATCTGTGTCGCGTTGATCCCGTTCCTGCCGATCGGCGTGCCGATCCTGTGCGCGGCCGTGGCGGTTCTGGTCGGTGTTCCCCGATGAGCTGGTCGCTCGTCTTCCTGCTCGCCGCCGGAGCGTTCGCGTTCAAGGTGCTCGGTCTCGTCATCATCGGCGATCGTTCACTTCCTGCGGTTCTGGAACGTTGCCTCAGCCTCATCCCTGCCGCGTTGATCGCGGCGATCGTGGTGCACGACACCTTCGGCCTCGGTGGTCAGCGGCTGCAGATCGATGCGCGTGCCGTGGGTGTGGGCACCGCCGTTGTGCTCGCCTGGCGGAAGGCTCCGTTCATCTTCGTCATCGTCGCCGGCGCCGCTGTCACCGCCGTGGTGCGGGCCATCGGCTAGCGACTCTTGGCATTCGCCATCCATCGGCGGATGAGCTGCGTGTGACGATCGAAGAACTCGGTGAACCCGGGTCGGCGCAGGTTCAGCCCGAGGTTCAACATGTTCAGACTGCGTGCGGCAGAGAGCGCGCCCATCAGTTGTTCGTCACCGTGCGGCCACGGCCGGATCGAGCTGTAGCCCCGGCGAAGGGCGTCGACCAGGGCCGGTTCGACGTTGTTGCGTCGCAGATCGCTGATCGTCAGACCGACGTCTTGCACATCGAACCCGAATTGCAGATCCTGGAAGTCGATCGCCGTGAACACCGACCGATGGCGCAAGACGTTGTGCGGCCCGAAATCGCCGTGCAGAAGATGCGGCGCATGTGGTGGGTGCAGCCAGAGCTCGTCGATCGTCCGCTGCGCCCGGTCGATCGCCTCTCGGTACAGGTTGCCCTCCGGTGATCGATGGGTGGCGAGCAGCGTGTCGTCGAGGAAGTAGACGACACGGTCGGCGACGAGGCCGCTCG
>JANYKU010000061.1 GCA_025358075.1 Ilumatobacteraceae bacterium | reverse complement strand
GCGATACTCGCGTCACTGGAAGTGTCTCCTGGCTGGTTGAACAATGCGGCGTCAGATACCGTCATCGTCCCAGCCCAGGAGACCTTTCACGCGGATACGCGACCACCTCACCGGTAAGCCCATCGGTGGATCGAGGCTTAGAGCGCGCGCCAATAGGCGTCGCGCACGAGGCGCGATGCCTCGTCCGACGTTCGAGCACGCGTAATGAACCGGCGACGTCAACCGGTCACTCTTCGACGCGATCATCGAGCGAGCCAAACATGCTCTTGACAGCGATCACCCGTGTAACGCCGGCTCGGAGCGCCGTTCTTTGGGCCGACAGACGTGTTCTCGGTTGGCGGGACTGGACGTTCTGCGCTCTGGCATTTGGCTAGCGCGTTCTGCTCGGTTCGCATTTGTCCGGGTGCGTGTGCCGATCGAATTTCGGATCAGTCGATGTCGAGCACGTCCCAGAGAACGTCGTCTGAATGAGCGACGCCACGGCAAGCAGCGATGACGGAGTGCTCGAGTGCGGCGGCTCGAGCCTCGTCATCATCAATGTTTCAGCTCACAGCGGTGAGCGCGTTGATCTGCCCGTGTCCGTTGAACGAGTTGTACCCGGCGCCGCCTTGGCACGCCTGCGCCGCGCCGTTGTCGACGGCCGGGAAGAACGAGTAGATGGACACGTCGGGCGGGCACGGGATCGGGTCGGCGGAATTGTCGAGCGCTGCCCGCACTGCTCCAGGCGACTTGACTCCCTGGCTCATGACCAGCGCTGCAACACCGGCCGCGGCCAAGGCTGTCACGCAGACGAATGATGTGCGAAATCTCATGAACCGTCCTCCGTTCGACCTATTCGCGCCGCCAGTTCTAGCGACACGGGAGATCCGGGCACGTGCCACTTGACACTGGCGAGGACCTCGCTCGGAACAATAACTCACTCCAGGAACGCGGTCGAACGACACACTCCAGATACCGGACTGCGGGATCACGTTGGTCCGGTCTCGGTCTCGAAAAGGACCTCGACACCGTCGGCCAGGCGATCGCCGACCCGCCTCCGGACCGTGCCGAGCGCGCCGAGTTCTCCGCGTTCGCCCGCGAACGCAAACTGACCAGGCAAGCTCCACCGCGTTGTCGTGACTCGTGCCGGCAGCGAGGGCGTCAGGATGACAGGGTCGTCATGTTGCTCCACCCATTCTGACGCTGTCAGCGTTCGTCGGCTTCCAGTTCCCGCCGGCGGTCATCCTGTTATCGGTGCCGACCTCGAAACCATCGACCTCGACGTTCCGCGCACGTTCAATCCTGAGAGGATTAACGCACTGTTGTTCGTTCTGAGCGAGACGTTCGCCAAGATCAACCTCACAGCAACACTCGACCCACCGACGGAGACGTGAGCGCTCCAGTCATGGATGGGTTGGCCGGAGCGCTCCGCATCGGAGCTTACTGGACGGTTGATGTCGGCGACGTTCGAGACCTGCGCGTTTGCGACGCCTTGGTACCAGTTTTCGAGCGTCGTCGACAGTTGAACCGCGAAAGGAGCCCCGACGCCCGTTGGGTGTTGCGGGCAGTCGGGGCCCTGTTCGGGATTGACCCGATCAGATGACATGGGCGACCGGGGTTTCGCTTCGGTCCGCGATCGAAGCGACACCTAAGCTAAGCGGGTCGACCGCCCGTTCCCTCGGCCTGCCAGCCTGCACGAATCCCAAGGCGCGACGGTCGTAGGCCTATCGCCCCATCGTCGGCGCGCGCCAATTGCTGCCGGGAACGCGTCAGAACCCCGACTGCAGCGGGCAATCAGGGCTCTGACGGATCGAGGCTACCTCCACAGCTCGAAGCGGCCGCGGCACACGCATCGCGACCAGCGGCCCGTGACACGTTGACCGGTTCGTGCTGACCATCGGTCGATGGTGGTTCTCTAGTTCCATCTCACGTGACCGACAACACGACCGCGTTCTGGCGGATCGACAGCGCTCAGGTTCCCACCCTGTACGCATCGGCAGAGACCCTCATCGAAGCGCGTCGCCGGGCGATGGACAGGCTCCAGGTCGCCGGTGTCGATCTCGACGACATGCGCTACGAGATGGTCGATCTTTGGGCCTAGAGACCTATTGACAACCCCCGTTGCGGGCTAGGAAATTTCGGGTCTGCCGATCCGGGCGATGGCCACAACCTCGCCGGTTAGGCGCGTTCGGTCTGGACCGTACGCTGGACGTGTGGCCGGCACGGCCAATGTGCTCTACGAGCTATAGGCGATCATCAGGTGAAAGCGACCCGATTCTGCCGGCCGCCGTCGATCGCGACCGATGAAGCTGTTTCGGCAACAGCAGCTCGCGCGAAACCGGTGTGACGCAGCGAGGGCCGCTGTCGTGGCGGGACCTCCGGCCCTCGTCTGGAACACGCCGAGACGTCCCCGAATGACCGAACTCACCCAAGACGACCCGGTCACAAGGTGGCCCGCCAGGTCGACATCATACGCAATGGGGCTACTGCCACCTGAGCCAGAGCCCTGTAACGGACGCGTGTGTCGGAACGATGAAATAGGAGAACACGAGTCGGCGACCGTGAGAGATCCGACATGGAACCAAACCCCTGGCCACCGGCAGCGTGTCCCCCACTACTGTTCAGCGACGACTTGCGAGGTGCCGCGACCGTCGCGGTGTCTCGCCGACATCGATTCATGGTCAGACGTCAATCAGTGTGCCGTAGGTCACCTCGACCTCAGTACTGCAGCCTCGTTGGCGTGGTGAGTGTCGCTGACCTGCGAGTGTCTGGCCACTTGTTGCTCGCAACTCGGCGAGCCCGACGGGCTTGAGGGGTGAGTTGTCGGTGGTGCGGTGCGGGGATGGTCTGGGCGGTGGATACTGGACTGTGCAGGGGCGAGTGATCGTCCTCGGGAGATGTAGGCCGACGGACCACGTCGAGGCTTTGGTCCTGACACTGAACCAATGAGGTGACTGCGATGTATTTCAATGATCGGCGCTCCAATTCGACCTTGTCGGCCGATTCCGGTTTTGTCCTGCCGCCCGATTCGGACAATGCTCGACAAGACCGCCGTGGCGATCGGTTGTACCGTGTTGTTCGGGCCGTCGTTTCTCCCTTCTATCGTGCGGGCTGCCGTGTGCGAACCGAGGGTCTCGACAACGTCCCCATTGATGGCCCGGTGATCCTGGCGGCGAACCACATGTCATTCTTCGACTCGGTGGTGTTGACCCTGTCAGTGCCACGACGCACAAGGTTCGTTGGCAAAGCGGAGTATCTCGATAGTTGGAAGACACGTTTTGTGTTTCCGGCGCTCGGGATGATTCCGATCAGGCGCTCCGCCGGCCGCCAGGCGCTGGCCGCGCTGGACACTGCCGCCGCGGCGCTGGAACACGGCGACATGCTCGGCATCTATCCCGAAGGGACGCGCTCGCGCGATGGCCTGCTGCACCGCGGTCGCACCGTCGTTGCTCAACTGGCGTTGATGACGAACGCGATCGTCATTCCGATTGGCCTGGTCGGCACTGAGCGGGTCCAACCAATCGGCGCCAAGGTGCCACGACCGTTTCATTCGGTGGTGGCACGATTCGGAAAGCCGATCGACCCGTCGTCGTATGTGGGGACCCAGCGGCGTAAGCGTCGACAGATCCGAGATGATGTGATGGACGCCATTCGCTGTCTGTCAGGCCAGAACGTGTCATCCGATTTCGCATGACCTGTGACGACACCGGCAAACCTGGGTCGCGACAGTGACGGCGCAGTTCACGAGTCGGCGAGCGGAGCAATGAGGTCAAGGTCCGCCGGTTGAAACTGAACCTCCAAGACGAGCCCCACCACAGCATTCTCCAACGGGATGGAGCACGGACGCTCGCTCCATCCATCGACGATGACCTGCCGCTCGAACTCGCGCGCCCAATCGCAGTTCTTGATGAGCACGCCCGGAAGTACAGCGGGGCGGCAAACAGGACGGGACCTTATACAGAATTAAGACACGCAGATCGGTGTTGATCCCGGGTCGAGGGCGATGCGTGCTCGAAGCCTCCACGGCACTGTTCATGTCTTGAATGCGCGTCGACTGCCCGTCGTCGGGCGGAACCGGTCGGGCGAGGCCGTGCCAGCGACCCGGTGGCCAGCTCTGCAGCCGATGTTGATGGTCTGATGGTACCTCAGCGACCCTGGCGGGCGTCGTGGGTCGCTATGGACAGCCCGGCATCTTGAATGACCCGATCTGTGTGCTCCAGTTGAAGGATCCGCTCGCCTTCAAGTACTCGCTCGTGAACCAGAACGTGCAGTCATCGACGGGGTCTACAGTCATGCTGCTGTAGTCACCCCATCGGTGAAGGTTGCCGGTCTGGGAGCCGCCACCCGCCTTGATGGTGTTCTCGGCCTGCATTGTTCCCGATGGGTCGGTGGGGACCCGGCCGGTGTAGCGGATGCTCGGAAACAGCGAACCACTCGACGTGCTGTAACCGAGGGCGATGTTGCCCAGCTTGTCCATCGCGATGCTGCCCATCCAACGCGACGACCCGTCAGTAGGGCTGTACGTCCCCTGCTGGAAGACAGTAGCTCCTGATGCCCCGTTCGGGTTTCTCAGTTCATACCAGCGCAGCCCGTCGATTTCGCTGCGCTTGGTACCACCGGATTTGACAGAGTGATTGACAACCAACCGTTCTGTTCCCCCGAGGTTTCGGTATGCGAGTCGGTACATCAGCCGGTCAGCGAGCGAGTCGAGCTTAGTGGTCGTACCTGGCTGGGGGATGCAGGCCCCGCCATTACATGCCGGGGTGAACGCAGCGACCGGAATGCTGAACGGTCCGGTCAAGGTCGTATTCGCCGAAGTGGCCCAGTCGACGTGAAACTTCCATTCGTTCAGCGAGTTCGTGCCGAAGTTGAGCATGTAGTTCGGCGACCCTGCCGGCGGCGCTGCGCCGTCGACGTCGGATGGCAGCACGCTGCCGAAACTGCTGCTGAGTTGGAAGCACTGCTGGGTTGCCGCTGCACCGTTGAGCATCGCAGTCCTGTTGAGTGCACACAGCTTCGCGCCGGCGAATGTGGATCCATTGTTGAAAATGTTGTAGGTGATGTAATACCCATCCGGCCACACACCTAGCTTCGGGTAATCGACGAACTGCGTCGGGCCGTAGTTGAAGGCGTACCGGTTGTAGCTCCCAGTGGCATCGCTAGTGGTCGATACCGCAATGCACTGCTCGTATGGTCCACCGCTGGGCACCGAAAACTGGGTCAACACCCAGCGATTGGCCGACTTGTCGTACTGCACGATTGGATCGCCGTCGTTGCGCGTTTCGCAATTGCCGCCGAAGCCAGTCCACAGGGTGTTGCCAGTCTTCGGGAAGCCGGCCGCGATCGCGCCTGTCGCCTTGTCGAACACCGCGAAGGATTCGTTGACCCACTGCACATACTGGGTCGCCCCGACCGCCCCATTGGTGTCCGGAGGTGCTGCGTTGGGCGCGAAGCCGTAGTCGCCGTTGCCGACACCGGCAAAGTTCAACCCGGCAGTGGAAGAGACGTTCGGCAGCGTGGTCGACTGGACCACGGGATCCGCCTGCTCGTGAGCCAACACATTCGCCGGAATCGGCCGTAATGGACGCTCCCGGGGCACGTCTGATCGCGGGGCGCTGTGCATGTCGCGCAGCGGAGGCGACACATCATGCTGGATTGCCGGCGTCACCTCGACAGGAGGGCTGGCCGACCCCGCCGGACCCTGACCATGTGCTCCGCCGGGCGCAATCGTCAACGACAACGCGCCGACCACTGCTACCAGCGACCCACCCCGCACCAAGACCCGACCATGGCGAAACATGGTTCCCTCCTCCGAGCCGCACCACCTGATATGGCGGACGACCGCTCGCAGATTATCGCAGAAGCCGCTGGTGCTCAACGGCCAATCTCTGCCGTAGTCATGGGCGACACGCGCACCCCGCCCCAATCCTGCGGTGGTAGAAGACTGCCGACGTGCGGCACGCAGTCGGACGGCTGCCTCTTAGCCTCGATCTGATCGCCTCACCATCTCCGTCGCGCTAACACCCGGGTGTGAGGTGATGCGCGTATCCGCCTGAAGGTCCCCGGAACGGCCAACGCGTCTTGTTCCTCAATGGGCGGACTGCCGGCCGATGGAGCCGGCGTCCATCACATCGTGGCCGGCCATCGTCGCCGTGCGGCAGCCGAGAGCGCAGGACTGAACGCAGTGCCGTGTCTCGTACGTGACTTCTGCGATGAGGCCGACGTGGTGCTGTCGATGATTGCGGAGAACACCCAGCGCTCCGATGGTCTCAACATCGTTGACGAGGCGCAGGCGCTCGCAGCCGTCATCGACCTTCGAGGCGGTGCTGTGACTGCCCGCAAGCTCGCCGCCGCCGTCGGCCACAGGGAAGGCTGGGTCCGCGCACGCCTCGGGCTTCTGTGCCTACCCGACAACGCCCTTGACGCTCTCCACGCGGGAAAGATCAGCCTCGACGTTGCTACCGCCCTCACGGTGGCGGTCGAGCACCCTGAACTCATCGATTCGGATGGGGTCCGGAGCAGCTCGATGCTCTCCTTGGCTACGCTCCCCATGTTGGCAAGGACGAAGAAGACGACCGGTGGGTCATCCGCAAAGCCAACTGGAGCGGCGGCAGGTCCTCGACAGTCGTTCGAGCGGTCTGCTTCGAGGAGTGGGTTGACTGGCTGCTGACTACCCGGGTGACGGAGAAGTCTGGCACGTTCAACCGATTTGAACTCACACAGGCAGTCGCCGCGGATCTCCCTGCCGGCGCCAGTCTCACCGTCGTCGAAGCAACGGTGAACCGGGCACTTGCCTGCCCAGCCGTCGTTCAAGTCGGTGATCACTGGGTGCAACGTCGACCAGTTCATGCCCCTGACCGCACCGTCGCTGACGATCGTGAACTGCTCTACACGTCGAGGTCGCTGCTCGCCGTCGAAGAACGCCTCCTCGCTCAACTCGCAGGCGGGGTGCAGACGGGTAGCGGGGTCCTCGACCCGGGTACTACCCAACTCGCCATCGACACATCAACGCTCGGCCCGGATCAGGCACACGCAATCCGGGTACTCACCAACGCGGGCGATCGGGTAGCGGTGATGGTCGGGCGAGCCGGCACCGGCAAGACGCACACCCTCGGCACTCTCCGCTGCGTCTACGAGGGCGCGGGATGGGACGTGATTGGTCTGGCGCCTTCGGCCCGAGCCGCACGCGAACTGCAAGACGGCGCAGGGATCGATTCGACCACGATCGCCCGTCATCTCGTCGAGCAGCGGACCATCGCAGCAACCACCGTCGTGGTGATCGACGAAGCCGCGATGGCTGGCACACGTGACATCGCCGACATCATCGACCAGGCCACCACCGTTGGAGCCAAGGTCGTGCTGGTCGGCGATCACCATCAGCTGCCCGAAGTGTCGGCCGGCGGTGCCTTCCGCGCCGCACTTGACACCCTCGGCGACCGCGTCGTGGAGCTGACCATCAACCGGCGACAGAAGCACGAGTGGGAACAGGGAGCGCTTGACCAGCTCCGCAACGGCGACGTGCCGACAGCCTTCGCCGCCTACCTCGAACACGGTCGCGTCGTCATCGCCGACGAACCCGACGACCTCCACGCGATAGTCCTCGGTGACTGGAAAACCACCCGCACCACAGGCACAACCCTGCTGTTGGCAGGCACGCGTGCCGAAGCCCGGGTACTCAACCGTTACGCACGCGAAATGCTCGCCGTCAACGGTGAACTCGACATCGAGCACCAGATCGAGATCGCCGGAAACCACTACGCCGTCGGCGACCACGTCGTGCTGTGCCGCAATGACCCTCGACAGCACCTCGCCTCGGGCGAGACGTTCGCCGTCGACAACGGCATGCGCGGCACCATCGCCGATGTCTCGTCGGACTGCATGAGCATCACGATCACTTCCGGCGAGCAGGTCGTGATCGACCGGGACTACCTCGACCACGGCTGGGTCGACCACGCCTACGCCATCACGATCCACAAGGCCCAAGGGGTCACCTGCGACCACGTCCTCGTCGTCGGACCTGCCGGCCTCTACCGCGAAGGTGCATACGTCGCGCTCTCCCGCGCTCGCGACACCGCTCACCTCTATGTCACCACCGAGGATGCAGCCGGTCTCGACGAACGCCACCAACACGGCATCCCCCTTCCGACCGAACAGCTACCCGACCCGCAAGCCGAACTGATGGTCCGACTGCAACAGTCCGCCGCGAAGAACCTCGTCATCATCGACGACCCCGACGCCCGACGAGTCGCCGAACTTGTCGAACATCTACCCGCACCAGAACTGCTGCGCCGCGCCCGCCACGCCGCAGCTGCCGAGCACGACTGCGGTCTGCAGGATCCGGCAGTACTACGAGCACAACTCGACGCCGCTACCCGACTTCGACATCACGTCGACATCGGACGACGAGTACGAGCAGTCGACCGCGACAACATCGGACACGTCACGGCTATCGACGACACCGCGGGCACATGCACAGCCCACTTCGAAGGCAGCGACGGCCGAACCGCGACCAAGATCCTCGACTGGGCCGAACTCGTCGCGATTGACAACCCCTCCGAAGTCGTCATCCCAACCGCCGCGGCCGAGACCCTCGCCCGACGCGCGACAGCCGTCGAAGTAGCGGAGCAGAACTGGGCGGACGCCCTCGCCGCCCACGGCGTTCAAGCCGGCGACGCCGGGCTCTATCGACGAGCGGTCCACACAACCGCCGACCACGCCGCCCGCCAACTACAAGCCGACCCACCCGAATGGCTCACCACCTCGCTCGGCGAGCGACCAGTCGCGTCGGCCGGGGCGGCGGTTTGGGATGATGCCACGTCACGGACCGCGCACTACCGACTTCTTCACAACATCGATACCGAGCCTGGCATCGGTCACCAACCAAGTGATCCGGTGGACACCGACCGATGGAATGATCTGATCCTTCGCCTCCTCGAAGATCGGCTGTGGCTCGTCGACCATCCCGGCCCGGCGGTCGAGCCGATGGCGACCTCCACACCCACTGAGCTCGTCGAGCGCCAACACGAACTCCAGCAACTGCTGTTCACCGCGCCTGCTGATCAGCGACAGTTCATCGACCGGATCGTGCACTCACACCTCGACGCCGTCGAGATGCACGAGTACCTCTCCACGGCGATGGCCGGCCAAGACGAGCGCCGCGACTGGATCATCGCCAACTGGCCCCACATCGTCGAACTTGAGCAAGTCACCCAACTCATCACCTCACAAGAACCACTCGCACACTGGCCAACTGCGCAACCCGACGCCGTACGCGACGTCCTCGATCAGCTCCGGCTACTCGCACCCGAGCTCGATCAACGGGAGGATCGCAGCCTCGCTGAACTCGAGCAGCAGACGAGGAACAGCGACCCGGTCCTCCGGCTCGAGGCACAACGTGACCACCTCCAGCGACTTGCTGCCGAGACCGTGTCGCCAGACGAACGCGAGGCGCTCCGCCATGAGTTCCTGTCGCTCAGTACGGAGCTCCGCCAGGCACGCCGGGATCAGACAGTTGAGCGCTCTTTCGACAAGTACCTCCCCAATGCACTTGACGAAGCACGCGCTACCCGCATTACTACCGTGGCGCTCGACACCCTCACCTCACAGCCCACCTGGGTCATCGACCACGTTCGGTACCTGCACGACAACGACCAGCTCGTGGGTACCAACGCGATCGAGCTGGCTACCCAGATCATCGATGCCGCAGCTCACTATGACCTCCACGGAGCCCTGCCTGATACGCGGCTGGCTCCGGTGTCGCCAGCCGTAGATCCCGCCGTTGTCGGTGTCGAACTCGGGTAGCAACCAGTGACGTCACGCGCAGACATTGACGTGATGACGAATCTCATCGAAGCACCCGCGGCCCCGCCCGAGCGGGCCACGATGACGGTGCCAGAGGCCGCGATGCTGCTCGGTCTGTCCGAGAGCGCAACCTACGAAGCCGTCACGCGAGGAGAGATCCCGGCCGTCAGGATCGGACGGCGTGTCCTGATCGTCCGAGACCGGCTGATCGCGTTGTTGAACGACTGATCGCCGGCCATGGCACAAAGCAGCGTGTGATGGAGACAGCGTGTCCAGCAGCCAACGCGGGTGAGCCAAGGTCGCCCACGTCGCATTCCGGCGTCAAACCCCCGGCTGACACGCCACCATGGTTGACACCCCTGGGTATCATCCGGCGTGCGATGAGTGACGACGAAGTATCCCTAGGAATGAGCCTTCCGCTCGACATAGACGGCTTCTTGCGTCGCGAGTGTCCGACCTGCGAGCGCGAGTTCAAATGGCTCCCCAGCAGCGATGAGGACGATGTCGAACCCACCCCGGCACCCGATGGCGGGTACTTCTGCCCATACTGCGCAATCCAGGCGCCCGACGGCCAATGGTTCACCAAGCCGCAGGTCGAGCTCGCGGAGAATGCGGTCGCTACCCAGGTCGTCGGCCCGATGCTGGAGGACTTCACTCGCGACCTCGACAGCCTCGGTCGCCGCTCGGGCGGCTTTCTGTCGGTCAGCGCGAAGTATGACGGGCTTGACGAGATGGAACCGCTCACAGAAGCAGACGACATGAAGCGCGTGGACTTCGCATGCCACCCACGCGAGCCCGTGAAGGTGCTCGATGACTGGGACGGGCCGATGTTCTGCCTCGTCTGCGGCGAGGTCGCCTAGCTCGCATTCCGAGAATCGGGAAGCTGATCGACGAATACGTCGATCCCTTGCTGCAATGCCACGACGAGATCGCGCGCGCCGGCGTCAAGCATCTGCTCCGCCTCGACCGTGCCGACCATCGCCGATGTCATCGGCCGGAGCCAGTTGAACATCGTCGCCATCACACCGTCCGGCCCAACGTGGACCATGAGATGAAGTCGTAAGGCGCCATCCTCCATCAATTCGAGCGACCGGCACATGCGCAGCACAATCGTCACCGGCCCGTCGAGGGGCCGGACGAGCGTGCACCGATGCCAGCGGAAGACCGACTGCTTGGTACCGAAGCCGTCGTGGCTCTTCAGCAGGTTCGTCGTCATCTTGTCGGTCGCTGAGTCGACCTCGGCGCGCGCCGACAGGCTCTTCAACGCCTCGTTGAGCGGTTTCGTCAGTTCCTGCAACCTCCGCACCGCGGCCAACGCAAGTTCCTTTCGCTGCGCCTGCGTGTCCTGCTCCGCGATCTGCGATCCGATCTTCTTGCGCAGCCGGGAGCGTGCCGCCGACACGTCGAGCACCACCGGTTCGCTCGCGAGTTGTTCCCACGCCGCGAGATCGCGTGCAACCTGTTCCTTCGTCGGCCGCTCCTCGGGGTGCAAGCGGGTCATCAGATCGATCTCCTGATCCAGGGCCACGGCGCGAGCGTGCGGCCTAAAGTCACCGATTCCAAACCCGCGTGTGCTCGCGGGTTGGTGGCCCTCAGGCGGGAAGCGCTGGTCGGTTGCAAGCACCCACAATGTCTTGCCGAGTGAGTACACGTCGGCCGCATGCGAATCGGCAGTCGATGGGTCGCGAATCATTTCGTACGCCATGTAGTGCGCGGGCCCGAGAGGACGGCCCTCCGCGGTCAGGCCGACGGTGTCGGGCTGCGCGACGAGACCAAAGTCTCCGATAAGCCACGCGCCGTCGAGTTCGTACAGGTTCCCGGGCTTGATGTCGCGGTGCGCGATGTCCTGATCGCGCTGCAACCGCCACAGCGTGTCGGCGATAGCCCCCACCGCGTGCACGACATCCGCGAGCGGACGACCCTGCAACGCATCGGCGATCGGGGTGGCGACCGGCATCGCGAGCCACGGCCGATCCGTCTTCGACGGCTTGTCGGGCAAGTGTGCATCGAGGAGTGGCAGCAGCCCGACCACCGCCTGGTGCTCGCGCAGAAAGCCAATCTCGCGGACGAACCGCTGATACGGCTCGCGTTCGACCCTTGTGGTGTTGATGACCTTCAACGCCACTGGCGTTTGGCTGCCGTCGCGGGTCGCAACGAACACCGACGCATTGCCACCGCGCCCCAACTGCTCGCCGAGCGTCCACGGCCCGACTCTTTGTTCCGCTGCACCAGCCATCGCGCTCCACCTCGTCGACCCCTCGACTTGTCGACTTGTCCGCAGCGTACTTGTTCAACGCGAGGGCTTCGCCGAGATCGCAGTAGACGAGCCAGCGCGCCGAACTTCGAGCTATCCCACTGGTGCCCGACCTCCTCTCAAAGGCGCGTGGCGCCCAAACGGCGGCAGCTTGTGGATTCATTGCGATGGACTCAGCCTGGTACCGCTTGTCTCGGGCGTGGCCCCGAACGCCGGCTATGTTGCCGCCCGTGCGGTGCTACAGCTCCAGCGCGGTGATCGCCCGACGTTTCCCGATGTCGGTGCGACCGTCGTAGTGCAGCCGAAGTGTGTTCTCGCTGTTGCCAAGGATGTCGGCAACAGTGCGGTAGGACTCACCAGCATCGAGCATGGCCGTAGCGGCGAAGTGGCGCAACTGGAGCAGAGTGACGGACGTATCGCCTCGGATGGCCATCCAACGATCCGTGAAACTGTCTGGGCGATGTGGCGTTGTGCTCCCGATCGGATGCGCGAACACGTAGTCCGTCGCGGACACTTCACGGCCCCATCGCTCATGCGCTCGCTTTCGCTGGCGCCGTAGCGCGGCCAGCGCCTGCTTGGTGAGTGGCACGTCGCGCCAGTCGCTCCTCTTCGTCGCTTTGCGAAGAATCCTGAGCCCAGGCCCCGCGTCGGTAATCGCTGCAGCGACGTGCACTTCCGCGTTTTGTAGATCGACATCTGCCCACTGCAAACCCAACAGCTCCGCTTTCCGCATGCCAGTGCTTGCGAGAACGGTGACTGCGTCGGCGAACTCAGGGTCGTTGGCCCGAACACGTTCGAGAATCAGACGGACCTCGTCGCCGGTCGGTGAGTATGGCTTCGTCCGCGACGACCGCGGACGGGTCGCATCCTTGGCCGGATTGGTGTCGATGAGGCCGCGTTTGCGCGCGAACTCCAACGCGCGTGACAGCACCGTCGCGCAGCGCCGAATCCAATCGGCGCCACTGCCCTCGGTTCGCATCGCCGCAAACATCTCCTCGATGTCTTGCCAAGTGAGACGGTTGAGCTTCACCGTGCCGAACTGGCGACCACCAAGCAGCACGCTGGAGCACATCGTGTTGGCCGCGGACCGGGTGGTGAGGATGGTGCGAGGCGCCAGTTCGATGAGTCCGGACGCGGCCGCGTCGAGGTACAAATCGAGCGCGGCGCGAACGGAGCGGGCGGACGTTCCTCCGGTCGGAAGCCGACGCTCCTGGTCGGCGACCCGAAGGCGAGCAAGCGCCACTTCGGCGTCGTTGCGGGAGCCTTCGACGTAGCGACTCACGCGTCGACGACGACCGGTCACCTTGTCGCGAGGCAATTCGATGTCGACACGCCAGACGCCGGGTCGAACTGCGAAGACTCCACCGCTTCCTCTGGGTCGAGGACTCTCCTTGCTCGGCGATGCAGTCGCCCGCTCCGCCGAAGACAATCTTGGCGAGGTTTCTCGAGCTGTTGTCTTTGCTGCCATTCGCATGCCTCACTGCGTCTTTTCGGCCCTCGACATCACCGATGGTATAGCGCTATGGTATACCGACAGAGCGAAGACGCGAGACAGCGGCCCATGAAAAGGCCGCTGACCTGGGGAATCTCTGGAGCGGACGACGGGATTCGAACCCGCGACCCTCACCTTGGCAAGGTGATGCTCTACCAGCTGAGCCACGTCCGCGTTAGCGGTCGCTCACGCTATCAGTCAGTCCGCGGAAATCGACAACACGATCTCGGCCGCGGCGGCGTTCGCACGGGCCTCCAGCACGATGCCGCCCAGGGCCGCCAGCACGACCACGGCGCCGGCAATCTGCACGCCGCCCAGGGCCTGTCCGAAGATCATCCAGGCGCCGATTGCTGAGATCACCGGGTTGGCGAGCGTGAGCAGCGAGGACAACGTGATGTCGAGGTGACGCTGGGCCCACGTCATGAAACCATGACCGACCAAGCCCGGAACCAGCACCATGGCCAGGATCAGCAACCAATCGGTGCCGTGCAGCGACCCGAGGTCGTGGCTGGTCAGCAGCACCCACGGCGAGACCATCACTGCGGCAACGCAGAAGATGCCGGCAATGAGCGCCGCCGAGTGGATGCCCTTGTTGCGGACCTGCTTGACGCGAATGAAGTACACAGTCCAGATACCAAGGTTGAGCAGCGCCATGAGGTCGCCGCGCAGCGACGCGCCCGACGAGCCGTGGGCCCCCAGCACGACCGTGACGATGCCCCCTAGCGCGATCACGGCGAACAAGACCTGTCGAGGTGCTGTTCGGTCGCCGAACAGCAGCGGCGCGATCATCAACATCAACACGGGTTGCAGCGCGCCGATGAGCGTCGCATTGGCGATCGAGGTCCACTGATACGACGTGAAGCTGCAGATCATCTGCAGGCCGAACAGCGTGCCCGGCAAGAACACTGTCTTGATCAACGGCCAGGTGACCCGGCCACCAGTCGCCCGCGCCGCGAGCACCATCACCGGCGCCGCCATCCACAACCGCCAGAACACGATGGTCGGTGCAGAGGCGTCGATACCGCGCACCAACAACGGGCCAAACCCCCATGCCAAAACTGCGATGGCGCCGAGGGGTATGGCCAGGTTCTCCCGACCCTGTAGGGATCTCACGGCTTCTTATCGGCGGGTCGCAGGTCGACCCGCAGCACCAATATTCCATCCTCGATCGACGCCGTTGCATCGCCAATGATGGCGAAGTCCATGTAGTCGGATTGTGCCTGCTGAATGAATCGCTGACGCTCTTCGCCGGCAATCGGCGGAAGCGGGCGGCCCTTCACGGCAGCAGCGCGCTCGCGGAATCTGGCAAGCATCGCCTCGACATCCAACCCGTCAGCCACTTGGCGAAAGAATACTCCTGCGGCCTTACCGGAGCCGGGTCATGTGACCAAAAACTATGTGTTGGTACCGGGTGCGACGGCGGGTTCGCCAGATGGGCGCTCGGCGGTGACCGAGGTCGCGTCGGGATCGTTGATGACCACAGGTACGACGGTTCCATTCGGTGACGGGTGCACGGGCTCGACGGTCGCGACGTCCTTCGCGGGCGGCACATCGTTGGTCGCCTCGGCCACCACCTCGACCGGCTCGCCGGCGACCGCCGGTTCGGCCCCATCTGCCGCGGGCTCGCCGACGACCACGGGTTCGATGACCGGTTCGTCAGCCTCGATCACTTCGCCAGGCTCCTTGAGGTCGTCGAAGGCCTGCGGAACACTGCGCACGAGTGCCTCCAGATCCAGCGGCTCGGACCGTACGGGCTCATCGGGCCCAGAACCCGTGCCACCGATGCGCACCTTTTCGAGCCGTCGACGGCGGTCGCCCTCCGGCGCCTTGGTCCACGCCCGCGAGCCCAGTACTTCGAGCGGCGCCAGCGCAGGATGCTCTTGGCGGCCACGGCGCCACCACAGGATCGTGCCGACGAGCAACACGATCCCGACCACGGCCAGACCTGCCGCCGAGAGGAAGATCAGCCGCTCGTTGGTCGGGTCGTTGAAGTTGCTACCGACGACGACTGCTTGGACGCGGCGAATGGACTGGACGGTCACTCGACCATTCTCGCATGCCGAGCGCCACGTCACACCCCCGCCCTGGCCATCGTCGACTCGGATGCGTCAAGCTGGTGCCGTGGATGTGTTGTGGATGATCTTGGCGATCGGCGTCTGCGCGGCACTGGGCTATCTCGGGTACCTCATCGAGCCGCACCACGTGTCCAAGGATGGCACCCGCTTCCTCGGCAGCGGGCAATCGATCTCGGGCGATGGCGATCCCGGCGGCCGCCGCCGCGAGGTGTGGGTGAAGGTGCTCGACGGCGGTCGACTCCAGGTCGACATCAAGCGCCGCCTGCGCCACGACGTGACGCATTGGTGGATCGAAGGCAAGGCACCCGAACCGCCGCCGAGGCGGGCCGTCTACGTATTGCATACCGTCGGCAAGCTGGGCACGACCCAACGCATGACCATCAAAGTGCCGGCGAAGAGTCGCGCCGTGGCCATCATGGACGAGGCGATGGCCAGCTCGCGATCGGTCTAGCCCTTGGCGATCGAGTCGATGAACTCACCCAGGGGCTCGGAGAGCTGGTCGAGGTTGATCAAGAACGCATCGTGCCCGTGGGGTGAATCGATCTCCACGTAGTCGCACGGTGTGCCGGCCGAAAGCAGCAGATCGCGGATCTGCCGCTGCTGGTACGACGGGTACAAGATGTCGCTGGAGATCCCGATCGTCAACGTCGGGACGTTGATCCGTGACATCGCCGGCACGAGCCCACCGCGACCGCAGCCGACGTCGTGCAGGTCCATCGCCTTGCCGATGATCAGGTAGCTGTTGGCATCGAACCGGCGGATGAGCTTGTCGCCGTGATGGTCGAGGTATCGCTCGACCTCGAACCGTTGCCACAACTCGAGGCTGTCGTGCAACGTCGCTCCGTCGGCCAACTCGCGGCCGAACCGATCGGTGAACACGTTGTCGCTGCGGAACGTGACCTGAGCAACCATGCGGGCGACCGACAGGCCCTCCCACGGGCCGTCGTTCTCGTCGGCGTCGTAGTAGTCGCCGCCCCGCCACTTCGGATCCATGCGGATGGCGCGGCGGCCGATGGCTCCCCAGGCGATCTGTTGCGCCGTTGCCTGAGCGCAGGTCGCGATCGGCACGATCGATCGAGCGCGATGCGGAAAGGTGATGGCCCATTCGAGGACTTGCATTCCACCCATCGATCCACCGATGACCGAGTGCCACGCCGGGATCTCCAGATGATCAGCCAAGCGAACCTGGGCGCGCACCATGTCGCGGATCGTCACGACCGGAAACCTGCTGCCGTAGGGCCGGCCATCGACGGGATGCGGCGACGCCGGACCCGTCGAGCCCTGGCAGCCACCGAGCACGTTGGCGCACACCACGAACCAGCGATCGGTGTCGATTGCCAAGCCGGGCCCGACTGCGCCCTCCCACCAACCGGCGGTCGGGTGGCCGTGGCCCATGGGCCCGACGGCATGGCTGTCGCCGGTCCACGCGTGGCACAGCAGGATGGCGTTGCTGTGGCTGGCATCGAGACTCCCCCACGTCTCGTACGCAACCACGACCTTATCGAGGGTGACGCCACCGTCGAGCGCGATCGGCCGATCGAAGTTGAGGAACTGCCGGTGACCCGCGGGGTCACCGGGATGCCATGCCCCGCTCGACGGCCGTGGTAGGCCCGCCATTTCCTCCTCCTCGCACTCGTCACCTGGTGGACGCCGCACAAGGGAAGCCGAGTTGCCCTGCTCGCGCAGGGCCACATCCCCGCAGAGCGGGATGGCACCGTGGGGCTTCCTCCCCGGTTGCCGGATCGTCGCTTCGAAAACCGACGATCACTCGTGATGCGAACCGCCAGCGATTGTAGCGAGGTTCGTTTGCTGTCGACGGTCCAATTGATCGGCGCCCTCGCGAGATGGGCCGATTGACCCGTGCCACAGACTGACTGAGCCGATGATCAGAACGGCTGACTGATCAGCAAGTAGACGTTCGCACCCCCACCCGCCATGCTGGTGGGCATGGGTGTTTGCTATCTCACTCGGAAGGCGCGTCCGGCCGCAACCCCCAACAAGGGGTATGGCAGCTTTGCCAGCGAACCGATAGCCGCCGGAGAGATCGTCGCCGGGTTCGGCGGTCGCTGCGTGACCCGCGACGAGTTCGACCTGCTGCCCACCAGCCAGCAGGTCCGCAGCGTGCAGATCGATGAGAACCTCTACATGGCGGGCGCACCCGAGCCGGAGCCCGCCGATTTCATCAACCACTCGTGCGATCCCAACTGTGCCCTGAGCGGCAACGTCGTGCTGGTCGCCCTGCGCGACATCGCCGTCGGCGAAGAACTCAGCTACGACTACGCCACCACCGACGGAAGCGACTACGACGAGTTCGAGTGTGACTGTGCATCATCCTCGTGCCGGGGCAAGGTGTCGGGTCACGACTGGATGCTGCCCGAGCTCCAGCTGCGGTACCGCGGTTCGTTCTCTCCATACCTGGCCAAGCGCATCGCCGCGCTGGTCAACGTCGGCGCAGAGCGCCGCGCCTTCGCACTCTGACCAACGAAGTCGCGGGCGGCCCCGCGCGGTACCCTCGGGGAATGCGAGTGCTGATCGTCGGCGCGGGTGGGGTCGGCTCCGCACTGGCGACCATCTGCGGCCGCCGCGCGGCCTTCGAGCACATCGTCGTTGCCGATGTCGACCCGGTCAGGTCGTCACGAGCCGCGGCGACGGCGCACTCCGAGCGAATCAGCAGCACCAAAGTCGACGCCTCGTCGAGCCTCGATGTGGTCGAGTTGGCCTCGACCGTCGGCGCGGATGTGATCGTCAATGCATGCGACCCTCGGTTCAACCCCTCGATCTTCGAGGCCGCGTTCGAGGCCGGTTGCCACTACCTCGACATGGCCATGCACCTCTCGTCGCCCCATCCGACCGACCCGTACGCACAACTCGGTGTCAGCCTCGGTGCAGCCCAGTTCGCGGCGAGTGACACCTGGGCTGAACGCGGGTTGCTGGCGATCGTCGGCATGGGGGTCGAGCCGGGTTTCTCCGACGTCGCGGCCCGGTACGCGGCCGACCACCTGTTCTCGACGATTCACGAGATCGGTGTTCGCGATGGCAACGATCTGGTCATCGACGGCTTCGCCTTTGCGCCGACGTTCAGCATCTGGACGACCATCGAAGAGTGCCTCAATCCCCCGATCGTCTACGAACGAGATCGCGGCTGGTTCACAACAGCGCCGTTCTCCGAACCCGAGCTGTTCACCTTCCCCGAGGGCATCGGCGAGTTGAAGTGCGTCAACGTCGAGCACGAAGAGGTCCTGTTGATCCCGCGATGGATCGATGTCGACCGGGTCACGTTCAAGTACGGGCTCGGCGACGAGTTCCTCGACGTGTTGAAGACGCTGCACAAGCTGGGGCTCGACTCGACCAAGCCGGTGACCGTACGCGGCATCGAGATGGCGCCGCGAGATCTCGTCGCCGCGGTGTTGCCGAATCCCGCCGAGCTCGGCGGGCGCATGCGTGGTCGCACCTGCGCCGGCACCCTGATCACCGGAATCGGCATCGACGGCGCACCGCGTTGCATGTACGTGTACCAGATCGTCGACAACGCATGGACGATGCGCGAGTTCGGGCATCAGGCCGTCGTGTGGCAGACCGCGGTGCACCCGGCCATCGCCCTCGAGCTGTTGGCGACCGGCGAGTGGAAGGGCGAGGGCGTCAAGGGACCTGAAGCGTTTTCCGCCGATCCGTTCCTTCCATTGCTCGCCGAGCACGGCGCGCCATGGGCGATACAGGAACGACCGCCATCGCCCGGCTGAAGAAGACCCAGGTCGAGCGGCTGCTGGCCGACTACGACGCCGACCCGGTTGCCGCACTGAGTGCCGCGTTGCGGATCGTGCTCGACATGCCAGATGCCGAATGGGCGGCATTGTTGGCGTCGACTCCGCTGGATGCCACTCGCCGCCGGCTCTTGATCGAGAGCGACGAGTCGAGCCTCGATCAGTTGGCCGCCGAGCTCAACGAGCGCCGCGACCTCATCCGCTGACCGCGCCGATCACGGGCTGCGCCAGGATGAGCCGGCGATCGAAGCCGGGTTCGCTTGGGAGGAAGCCGTTGCGGTCGGGCCACAGCAGTTGCGCCACGTCGAACGGCGCTCCACGGTGCCACGCAACGCCGGTCGAGAACAGCGCTCCCCATTCGACGAGGTCGACCGGGGCGAAGATGCACCGCAAGTCGTTGTCGAACAACCCAGCGAGCTCCACGCCGAGGGGGATCTCCGTGCCCCCGCGCAGCAGGTCGGCGACCAGATCGAACAGGCCGCGAGCGGCAACCGGCTGTAGCCCGAACAGCAACACCTCAGGGAAGTCGAAAGCCTGTGGAAAACCAATGGTGTAGATGTAACCGGCGACCGGCGGGTCGTTGTCGGGCCGGGCGGCGACCGGCTCGATCGCCCAGCCGTTCTCCTCGATCATCCACTCGATCTTGTCGAGGTGTGGGATGTGGAAGTCGGGAAGGTCGGTCACAGCGCCTCTGGAGTCATCGACTGCGAAGGTAGCCTGCGACGCTGATGCCGACCGATCCTGCCGAGTCGACGAGCCGGCCAC
>JANYKU010000053.1 GCA_025358075.1 Ilumatobacteraceae bacterium | reverse complement strand
GTGACAACACGCGGATGAAGTGCGAGCATGACGGTGACCTCCACTTGGTCGTTGTGTTTGGATCGCACCCTGAATCAAAACAGGGCCAACCCCACGACCAGTGGATGGTCACCAACTCAACCGCCTATTGGCGCGCGCTCTAAGCGACTGCCTCGACGGCGTGCCCGACCGACGCGATGAGACGGTCGGATTCGGTCGTCCACCCGAACAGGGCCTCGATCACGGTCAGCGTCGCATCGTGATTGGTTCTCGGCTGGTCGCTGCCGACCGCCTCAGCGCAGCAATCGGTCAGCAGCAGGCACTGGTAGTCGCGATAGAACGCATCGCGGAGTGTCGACTCGACGCACACGCTGGTCGTGCAACCGGTGAAGATCAACGAGGTGATGCCCCGCGCTCGCAGGACGTCATCGAGGTCTGTTTCGAAGAACCCGCTGTAGCGATGCTTGGCGATGACGAGGTCGCCCGACTGGGGCGCCAGCTCGTCGATGATCTTGGTGTTCCAGGTGTCGCGCACCAGGACGCGGCTGGTGGTGCCATCGGGCGCATCGACGGTTTGGCCGACGCCCAACGCGAGGTGGCGTAGTCGGTTTGGAGCTTGCGGTGATCCGAGGTTCGCGAGATCTTCATTGAATTGCATCATCAGATAGACGACAAGAATTCCAGCGTCGCGAGCTGTGTCGAGCACGCGCCGCGTGGGACCTATCACCGATCGGATGCCGTCGAGCGGAATACCTGCCCGGCCGAACATGCCGTCGGGCGCGGCGAAGTCGTGTTGCATGTCGACGACGATCACTGCCGTAGTTGGAACGCTCAACTCGAACGTTCCCGGTCGAGCCGCAACCAGTACGGCGGATTCCTTCGCTGACGTCATCGACCAAGCCTAGAGCGGCGTGTTGTCGTGGGGGCGGGAAACGAGTGCTTCGCGCTTGTCGAGCAGGGTCACGAGCGCTTCGGCGATCACCTGGCGGGTCTCGGCCGGTTCGATGACGCCGTCGATGTATCCGCGTTCGGCGGCGATGTACGGGTTCAGCAATCGGTCGGCATAGTCGACCTCGAACGCAGCCCGTGCTTCTGGCGTAGCCCTGCGTTGGAGGATGGCCGCGGCCTGCCCGGCGCCCATGACCGCTAGCTCTGCCCACGGCCAGGCAAGGCACAGGTCGTTGCCCATCGTCTTGGAATCCATCACGATGTACGCGCCGCCGTAGCTCTTGCGCAGGATCACACAGATGCGCGGAACGGTCGCCCGGCCGTAGGCGAACACGAGCTGCGCGCCGTGTCGGATCATGCCTCGCCATTCCAGGTCCTTGCCCGGATAGAAGCCAGGCGTGTCGACAAGCGTCAGGATCGGAATGTTGAACGCGTCGCAAAACGTGACGAAGCGTGCCGCCTTCTGCGAAGCGGGGATGTCGAGCGTGCCGGCCAGTGCAAGGGGTTGGTTGGCAACGATGCCGATCGGTAGTCCGCCCATCGCCGCGAAGGCCGTGACGACGTTGGGTGCCCATCGACCGCGCAGCTCGAGCATCTCGCCGTCATCGCAGATCGCTCGGATCACGTCGCGAACGTCGTAGCTCCCGGTGGATGTCTGCGGCAGCAGCGTCCCGGCCTCGGGCGTCTGCCGGTCGGACGGGTCGTCGGTCGGCCACAGGCGGGGTTCTTCGTCGTTGTGCTGCGGAAGGTAGGCGAGCAACTGGCCGACCATGTCGACCGCGCTGTCGAGGTCGGGTGCGACGAGACTTGCTGCACCCGTGTACCGCGCGTGCGTGGCGGCACCGCCGAGCTCCTCGTTGTCGATCGTGACGCCGGTGAACTCGGCGACCATCGTCGGACCGGTGACGAACGCGTACGAGTCGGTTGTCATCACGACGAAATCGGCCATTCCCAGCAGCAGCGCGGGGCCGGACACCGCTGGGCCGTCGACGACCATGATGATCGGCACGACACCCGAGCAATCGGTCAAGGCTCTGGCCGCGAGACCCCAACCGTGCAACGCGGCGAAGCCCTCGACGATGTCGGCGCCACTCGACCTCATGATCACGACCAGTGGGAAGCCCTTCGCCCGGGCCATCTGGGACGCGTTCTCGATCTTGCCCGACGAGTCGGAGGTCAGGGCCCCGACACGCGAACCGGCGTCGACGTCGACCCAGACGACCAGCCGTCCATCGAACTCACGAACGTCGGACATGACCGCCCCGACGACTCGACTGCGGAGATCGACGGGCTGCATGACCCGAGACTCTAGACAGCGCGGCCGAGCGGGAATGCCTCTGTGCCGACGTGCACGCCGGGCTGCTTGGGCCCTTGCATGGCAATGACATCGCGAAGTACTGCCAACAACACGCGGGTCGGGATTCCCGGCGCGGGCCGGCGTCGTTGCACCCAGCCGACAACTCGACGGGGGAGCTCGGGAACCGGGATGCGGTGGAAGTCACCTTTCAGCCAGCGTGGCACGGAGGTCGCCGGCACGATCGCCGGGCCATATCCCTCGAAGGCCAGCGAGGCCAGCAGGCGCACGCCGTCGATCTCGGCCTGGGCCTGGAGCTCGACGTCGGCGGCTGCCGCGGCGCGGTCGATGATCCGGCGCAGTGCGGTTCCCCGAGGCGGCAGGAGTAGTGGAATCTTGGCGAGCTCTTTCAGAGATACCGATTCGCACTCTGACATCCCAAAGCGCCGGTGGGCGAGGAGCAGCAGGTCTTCGGCAAACAAAGCATCAACCTGCAGCTCAGGTTCATCGATGGGTAGGTGGAGGATCGCCGCATCGATCTGCGAGGCCTGGATGCGCGGCAGCAGGCTGCTGGTGTTGCCCTCATGGATCGTCACGTGCACCCTCGGGTGAGTTCGTGCTACCTGGCCGAGAAGCTGGGGGAGCAGCCAGCGGGCCGTTGTGCCGATGACGCCGAGGCGGGAATCGCCGGTCACTTCGTTGCCGCGTGATGCCATTTCAGCGGCCAGATCCTCGAGTTCGTGGAGCACCCGGCGGGCGCGATCGACGACGATCACGCCCTCATCGGTGAGCCCGCCTCGCTGCCGGTCGACGAGCGTCACACCGAGCTCTCGTTCGAGCCGGGCGACGTGGCCGCTGACGTTGGATTGCACGGTGTACAGGGCGCGCGCCGCCGCGGAGAACGATCCGTGATCGGCGATCGCCACGAGCGTTGTCAGCTGGCGGAGGTCCATCTCGAAAAATGATATCGACTATCTTTCAATACGGCTTGAAAGATCACTCAGTCACGTGCATACTTTCACATGTAGTCGAACGGAACATTTCCCCCAAAGGTTCCGTTCGAAAGAACCCCCCAAATGTGGTTCCCCCAATCACAGGGTTCTGGTTGAGAGACCCCGCTTCCCCCAAGCGGGGTTTCTCCCGTTTTGCTCTACAGTCGCAGCCATGACCGCATCACCGGAGAAGATCGGCGGTGCTGGTGCTGCATTCTTCGACCTCGACCGCACCCTGCTTGCCGGTGCGTCCAGCGAGGTGTTCTCGGCGGCCCTCCGAGCTGCCGGGCTGGGCGGTCGCTCGATTCCGGGCGAGGCTTGGGTGTATCGGTTGTTCAACGCCGTCGGTGAGACGCTGCCGTCGATGGCCCTGGCCCGCCAAGCGGTGCTGCTCGCCAAGGGCAAGCCGCGCAGCGCGATCCAAGAAGCCTCCGTCGCGGCAAGCGAGCGGCTGTTGGAGTTGGTGCAACCGCTCGCGGCTGCGCTGTTCGACGAGCATCGGGCCGCTGGGCGACTGGTGGTCATGGCCACGACCACGCCCTACGACATGGTCAAGCCGCTCGCCGACCTGCTGGGTCTCGACGACGTGATTGCCACCCAATACCGGGTCGGAGACGACGGAACGTACGACGGCACGCTGAACGGTCCGTTCGTGTGGAGCGCCGGAAAGCTCGCTGCGGTCCGCCAATGGGCCGGCGAGCACCAGATCGACCTCGCCCAGAGCTATGCCTACAGCGACAGCGTGTACGACTCCCCGTTGCTCGCCGCGGTCGGTCACCCGTTCGTCGTCAACCCCGACCCACGCCTCGCGGTCATGGCCGCGGCGCGTCGCTGGCCGACCATCGATCTGTCGTCGGCAGAGAAGCGGTTGCCGAGGATCCCGATCGTCAACTTGGAGATCCAGCGTCTGGCCCTGAGCTTCACCCATCCGTTCTTCTTGCCCTTCGTCAAGTTCGACATCGACGGTGTCGACAACATCCCGGAGTCCGGGCCGGCGATCATCGTCGGCAACCATCGCAGCTACTTCGATCCGATGGCGATCGCCGTCACCATCGCTCGCACCGATCGAAGCGTGCGCTTTCTCGGCAAGAAGGAAGTCTTCGACGCACCGATCATCGGCCAGATCGCGGCGATGATGGGTGGCATCCGCGTCGACCGCGGCACCGGCAGCGACGAACCGTTGAAGGCTGCGGCGGAAGCACTCGAGCGTGGCGAGATGGTCACGTTGATGCCGCAAGGCACGATCCCGCGAGGTCTGGCGTTCTTCGAGCCGAAGCTCAAAGGACGTTGGGGTGCTGCTCGATTGGCGGCGATGACGGGCGCCCCGGTGATCCCGATCGGGTTGTGGGGCACGGAGAAGGTCTGGCCCCGTTCGGCTCGTGTCCCGAACGTGCTCAACATCGTCGATCCTCCTCTCGTCACGATTCGCGTCGGCCCGCCGGTGGCGTTGAAGCACCGGAGCCCCGACGCCGACACGAAGCGGATCATGAAGGCGTTGATGGATCTTTTGCCTTCCGAGAGCGGCGTCACGCACGAGCCGACGGCCGAGGAGTTGGCAGCTGCGCTGCCGCGGGGTTACAAGAGCGATGCCACTGACGAGTCGCAGCGCAGACCCGGCGTCGACTGACCCGGCACGGCAAGAATTTTGCCGGGGGTGGTCTACCTACCGGTCGGTAGGGGAGGTAGGATTTCGGGCGATGAATGACACGGCTCTGCTCAACGAACTCACCGAGGTCGCCGAGCGGTTGACAGCTCGGCACTACGAGACCTGCAAGCCGTGGTACCCGCACGAGTTCGTGCCGTGGAGCATGGGTCGCGATTTCGATCCCGAGAAGTCGTGGAGCGCCGACGAGATGGCGATTCCCGATTCGCTGCGCAGCGCGCTGTTCGTCAACTTGCTCACCGAAGACAACCTGCCGTACTACTTCCAAACCATCGACCGCATGTTCGGGCGCGAGGGCGTGTGGCGTGAGTGGTCACACCGGTGGACGGCTGAAGAAGCCCGCCACTCCATTGCGCTGCGCGACTTCATGACGGTGACTCGGTTGCTCGACCCGCGCACGCTGGAAGACGGGCGGATGTCGCAGATGTCGGGCGGGCAGGTGCCCGAGCCCAAGTCACCGGTCGACGGCTTTGTGTACGTCGCCCTGCAAGAGCTCGCCACACGCATCGCCCATCGCAACACTGGCCGGGCGCTCCGCGAGCAGTTGTCCGGCCACCCCGCCGGTGAGGCCGGTTACGAATTGATCAGTCGAGTCGCGGCCGATGAGAACTTTCATTTCCTCTTCTACCGAGACCTGACCTCCGCGGCGCTGGAGATCGCTCCCTCGGTCGTCGTACCGGCCATCGAACGACAGGTTCGCGAGTTCGAGATGCCCGGCACCGGAATTCCCGGGTTCAAGCGCCACGCCCAGGCGATTGCCAACGCCGGGCTGTACAACCTGCTGCAACATCACGAACAGATCCTCGAGCCGGTCGTGATGAAATGGTGGAAGGTCGAATCACTCCAGGGTTTGACGGCAGAGGCCGAGCAGGCTCGCGAGGCGTTGATCCGTCAGATCCAACGAATCGGAACCGCGGCGCGCCGCCTGGCCGACCGTGCCCGCGAGGCGGCGGAACGTGCCCGCGTGACCCTCGCCGACCGCAAAGCCGAGATCGCCGGCACGCGAACCATTCGGCCGTCCTGACAACTCGGGGCGAGACGAACAGTCAGTCGCCCACTGCGCCGTCGATGCGTTGCCGCAGCAGATCGGCGTGTCCGCAGTGGCGGGCGTATTCCTCGATCAGGTGAATGAGGATCCAGCGCAGATTGGGTTGCCAGCCGGGGATCCGCTGAGTCGGCGGATTCGCCGTGGCCAGCGTGTCGAGCGCGACTCCCGCGGTCGTCAGGTGGGCGAACTCGATCTCGGCGCGAAGCGTGGCCATCGCCTCGTCGAGCGTGTCGGCATCGTTCGGATGGAAGTCGCCGTCTCGGTCGTGATCCCCGTAGTACAGCGGCGGCGCGTCGAGGGCGCGGAAGCGTCGCCGAAACCAACTGCGCTCCACTTCGGCCATGTGGCGGATCAGCCCGAGCAACGTCAGGTCGCTCGGCTCGATTCGTCTGCGTGCTTGCTCGTCGGTGATGCCTTCTGCCTTACGAATCAGGACGGTGCGGTGGTAGTCGAGGAACCCGTGCAGAAGGGTGGTCTCATCACCGGTTGGATCCAGTTCGGGATCGTGAGCCAGTTCTGTCATCTCAGCGGTGCTCCATCGAAGCGATCGATGGTGGCGAAGTCCGAGACCGCCGCACGCTTCAGCTTGGTGTTGAGGTGGATGGGGTGCCCGAGGAAGATCGTGGCAACGATGGCATGGCCATGGGGCAGGCCGAGAACGGGCGCGGCTTGTTGCTCGGCCCGTGACAAGTACGTCGTCAGCACGCCGCCGAGGTCGCGGGCCCGCGCCGCCAGCAGGATGCTCCAGCAGAATGGATAGATCGACGCGCCACCCGTGATCGGTGTGCGACCGACATCGCCGTCCATCAATGCGATCTTGTTGAGATCAGCGGCGATGGAGAGCACGACGGGAAGCGTCTCGATCTCGTCGAGTAGCCAGTTCGGTTCGGCGACCGGCGCGGCGCCGAACGACTTTCCGAAGGCGAAGGGAGTGCGCGAGGGATCGGCGCTCTCGCCGAGATACTCCTGCCACACCGACGTCATCAGATCGGCGATGTGCCGGCGGATCGACGGTTCCTTGACGACAGCGACCCGCCACGGCTGACGATTGCCGCCGCTGGGAGCGAACCGGGCATCGTCGAGTATCGACGTAACCATGGCGTCGCTGACGGGTTGTTCGGTGAAGCGTCGGGCAGAGCCCGTGCCTCGCAACGCCTCGGACAGATCCATTCAGCCCCTGCTCTCGGCAACCTTGCGACGCACGACGTTGAGCGCCGAACCGGCCCTGAACCATTCGACTTGTTCGTCGCTGAACGTATGCAAACCCTCGAACGGGATGACCGTGCCATCGGCCTTGACGATCTCGCAGCGAATGTTGTGGCCCGGCTTCGGCGGCAGGTCGAGGACATTGATGCGGTCGGCTTCATCGATGAGGTCGTAGGTATCGGGATCGGCGAACGTCAGCGGCACGAGACCCTGCTTCTTCAGGTTGGTCTCGTGGATGCGAGCGAAGCTGCGGGCGAGGATCACGACGCCACCGCGGAACCGTGGTTCCATCGCGGCGTGTTCTCGCGACGAGCCTTCGCCGTAGTTGCGATCACCGATCGCGACCCAGCGAATGCCGGCCTGGCCGTACTTGCGGGCGAGGTTGGGCAGTGTGTCGGGACTGCCGTCGCGGAAGTCGACTCCCTCGCCAACGGGACGATCGAAGGCGCTGACTGCGCCGAGGAACAGGTTGCCGCTGATGTTCTCGAGATGGCCGCGGTAGGCGAGCCATTTGCCCGCCGCCGAGATGTGGTCGGTGGTGCACTTCCCCTTGGCCTTCATGAGGATCGGCAGGTCCATGTAGTCGTGGCCATCCCACGCCGGGAACGGTTGCAGCAGCTGCAACCGTTCGCTGGTCGGTGACACCTCGATCACCACGGCAGACCCGTCGGCCGGAGGCGGGGTGAAGGTGTTCTGGCCCGGGTCGTACCCTTTGTCGGGCAGGACCTCACCGACCGGTGCGTCGAGGAGCACCTCGGTGCCGTCGGGCGCGGTGATGGTCTCGCTCGTCGGATCGAAGTCGAGGCGTCCGGCCAGCGCCAGCGCCATGACGGTGTCGGGAGACGTGACGAAGCTGAGTGTGTTGGCGGACCCGTCGTTGCGCTTGGGGAAGTTGCGGTTGAACGAGTTGACGATGGTGTTGGGCACGCCGTTGGCCGAGGCTGGACGATCCCACTGACCGATGCACGGCCCGCACGCGTTGGCCAGCACGGTTGCGCCGATGGCCTCGAGATCGGCGAGCAGCCCATCGCGCTCGATCGTGGCGCGAGTTTGTTCGGAGCCGGGAGTGATCAACAGATCGGTCTTCACCTTGAGGCCTCTGGAGGCGGCCTGGCGAGCGATCGATGCGGCCCTGGTGATGTCTTCGTACGAGCTGTTGGTGCAGCTGCCGATGAGCGCCGCGGAGATGTCGAGCGGCCAATTGTTGGCCCGTGCTTCGGCGCCGACGGCAGCGCCGACGCGGTTGGCTCTGTCGGGGGAGTGGGGACCGTTGATGAGCGGCTTCAACTCGTCGAGGTCGATCTCGATCAGCTGGTCGTAGAGGGCACCCTCGTCGGCTCGCAGATCTGCCGTGACGGCGTCGGCGATCGCTTCGCGACCCGTGGACTTGAGGTACATCGCCATGTTGTGGTCGTATCCGAAGAGGCTGCAGGTGGCGCCGATCTCGGCACCCATGTTGCAGATCGTGGCCTTCCCGGTCGCCGAGATGCTGTTGGCGCCGGGGCCGAAGTACTCGACGATGGCCCCCGTGCCACCCTCCACGGTCAGCACCCGGGCGACCTCGAGGATGACGTCTTTCGGCGCGGACCAGCCGCTCAACGTGCCGGTGAGCTTCACACCGATGACCTTCGGCCAGCGGACGTTGAACGGAAACCCGGTCATGACATCGACGGCATCCGCGCCGCCGACTCCGATTGCCACCATGCCGAGCCCGCCGGCGTTTGGTGTATGGCTGTCGGTGCCGATCATCATGCCGCCCGGGAAGGCGTAGTTCTCGAGCACGACCTGGTGGATGATGCCGCTGCCGGGCCCCCAAAAACCGATGCCGTACTTGGCGCTGACCGATCGGAGGAAGTCGTACACCTCTTTGTTGGTGTCGATCGCCACCCCCAGGTCGATGCGCGCGCCGACCTTTGCCGAGATCAGGTGATCGCAGTGCACCGTGCTGGGGACGGCTGTCGTGGGCAGGCCGGCGGTCATGAACTGCAACAGCGCCATCTGCGCGGTGGCGTCTTGCATCGCCACGCGGTCGGGGTGGAAGTCGTTGTACGTGCCGGCCCGCTCGAATGACTCGGTCGGGTCGTGCATGTGGTTGAGCAGGATCTTCTCGGTGAGCGTCAACGGCCGCCCGAGACCCGCCCGACCTGCGGCGCAACGAGCCGCCAACGTGCTGTAGACGCCCTGAACCAGTTCGATCGGCGTTCCTGCAGTGACGGGCATGGCTGCTCCTGCTCTTCGAGTCGCAAGGCTGCTCCTTGCAATTAGGTCAGATGTAGACAAGCATAATACAAGTGCAACGACTCACAGAAGCCCCCGAATAGAGGTGCGCACGATCCGCTATCAGCAGATCGCCCAGGTGCTGCGGGAGCGCATCGCTGTGGTCGGCGCCGGTCACGTGTTGCCCAGCGAGAGCGACCTGTCGACGGAGTTCGGGGTCAGTCGGGTGACTGTTCGACGCGCACTGGAGACGTTGCGCGACGAGCGACTGGTCGAGTCGCGCCAAGGCTTCGGGTGGTTCGCGGCGACTGCTCCGTTGCAACAGCGGCTCACTCAGCTCGACACCATCGAGCGTCAGCTGGAAGAGCGCGGCATCCACCCGCAGCGACAGATCATCGAGTTCGCCTTTGTCCCCGCGCCGGCGCACGTCGCCGACCGGCTGCGCTGTGATCAGGTGTTGCGGGTGAAGCGGGTCAATCGCGCCGATGGCGATCCGTTCGCGGTGGTGACCGTGTGGTGTCCGGCCGAGCTCGGGCAGCACCTGAGCCGGCACGACGTCGAGCGTCGCCCGTTCTACGAGTTGCTCGGTGTCGCCTTGCGTGGCGCGACCCAATCGATCGGGGCCGCTTCGGCGAGTGCCGACGACGCGGCCTTGCTGGAGGTGCCGATCGGAAGCCCCGTGCTGCGGTGTGAACGGCTGACGACGAGCACTGCCGGCGAACCGATCCTGCTCAGCGAACACATCTTTCCCGCCCATCGCACTGAGTTCGTGGTCGACCTGCCACTTGCCGAGCCATCGACGACGCCGACGGGCTTGCGGCTCGTGGATTGAATGGTCCCCAGGCGGCCCGACCCACCAGCGCACGACCTGCAACACTCGGGCCATGTCCGATCGAGTGACGTTCACGCTCTCAGAAGGAATTGCCGACGTTCGCATGAGCCGCCCCGAGAAGCGCAATGCGCTCGATGGTGCCATGTTCCAGGCCCTGGCAGATGTCGGCGAGCGGTTGAAGACCGAGCAGGGTGTTCGTTGCGTCGTGCTGAGCGGTGACGGATCGTCGTTCTGCGCTGGGCTCGACTTCGCCTCCTTCCAGATGATGGCCGGTGGCGACGCCCCGGCTGCCGACGACCAGAGCAGCCCCGGAGCGATGAAGGAGGGCCGCATCACCCACCTCGCTCAACAGGTGTGCTGGGTCTGGCAGGAGATCCCGGTACCGGTGATCGCTGCGGTCCACGGGCATGCCCTCGGCGGCGGACTGCAGATCGCTCTCGGCACCGATGTTCGAATCGTTCATCCCGACACCCAGATGAGCGTTCGCGAGGTGCACTGGGGACTGGTGCCCGACATGACCGGCACGTTGATGCTCAGCACACTGGTTCGGGCCGACGTGGCCAAGGAGCTCGTGTTCACTGCTCGCGTCTTCGATGGGCGCGAGGCACATGCGCTGGGGCTGGCAACCAGGTTGAGCGACTCACCGTTGGAAACGGCGATGGCGATGGCGCGCGAGATCACCGATCGCAGTCCCGATGCCATCCGCGGCTCCAAAGCCTTGCTCAACGGGCTGTTCAACGCCGGCGCGGCGGAGCAGTTTGCGGCCGAGCGTCGGATGATCGGCTCGGTGATCGGCCGGCCCAACCAGATCGAGGCAGTGATGGCCAACTTCGAGAAGCGGCCGAGCGTTTTCACCGACCCGGCATGAACACTGATCGCGATACCGATCCCGACAAGCTGAAGCAGTACGCCTTCCAGTTGTTCTCCAAGCTCGAAGGTGCGGTGACCGCAGGGATGGTTCACCTCGGCGATCAACTGGGGCTGTATGCGGCGATGAAGCGTGCCGGAAATCCCCTGACCACCACCGAGTTGGCGCAGCGAACTGGTCTGCACGAGCGATGGGTGCGCGAGTGGGCGTACAACCAGGCGGCAGCCAAGATGATCGACGTCGACGACGCACAGAGGTTCTCGCTATCTGCCGAAGCCGAAGCCGTGCTGGCCAGCCCCGATCATCCAGCCTTCGGGATGGGCATGTTCCATCGATTGCCGGAGACGATGCAATCGCTCGGCCGGGCGCGCGAGAGCTTCGTCACGGGCATCGGCAGCGACTACGACAGCCACGGCCCAGGCGGGGCGATCGGCATCGAGCGCAGCTTCGAGCCGTGGAACAACGCGAACCTGCTGCCCGTGGTGCTGCCGGCACTCGAAGGCATGGTCGATCGGTTGACCAAGGGAGTCAACGCCATCGATGTCGGATGCGGCGCGGGTGGGGCGGTGCTGATGATGGCCGCCGCCTTTCCGAGGTCGAACTTCGTCGGTTACGACATCTCTCGCTACGCACTCGACCGCGCTGGTGAGAAGCTGTCCCAGACAGGCTTGCCCAACGCACAGTTCCGCGACCCGCGCACGACTCCGATGCCTGCCGACCACTCAGCGGACTTCGTGACGACGTTCGATTGCATTCACGACATGACCCATCCGTTCGAGATGATGGAATCGATCCGGGCCGCACTCGCTGACGATGGCACGTGGCTGCTTGTTGACATCAAGGCGCTCGACACGTTCGAGCAGAACGTGCGCAAGAATCCGATGGCTGCACTGATGTACGGCATCAGCGTGTTGAGCTGCATGTCATCGGCGCTCAGCGAGCCGGATGGCGCCGGGCTGGGAACGCTGGGGCTCTCAGCGAACACCGCGAGGGAGATGGCAGGGCGAGCGGGCTTCAGTCGTTTTCGCAAGCTCGACATCGAGCACAGCGTCAACGCGTTCTACGAGGTTCGTCCGTAGCGGATCAGACCCGTTCGACGACTTCGACACTGCGAGCGGCGAACATCCACGAGCCACCACGCCGTACGTACTCGTCGTGATAGGTGGCAAGGGTCGTGGTCGCCTTGGTGCTCTTGTTGTTCTTGCTGCGCTCTTGCACGGTGACCCTGCCGGTTCCCCGGCCGCTCGACTCGTCGACTTCGAACACCATGAGCGGCGCTGATTGAACGATCCAGTCGAAGCCGTCGCGCATCTTCTCGAACGCCGCGGCGATGTTCTTGCGTCCGACGATGTCGTCGCCAGCTGGGTTCCAGATCGCATCGTCGGCCCACGACTTCGCCAACGCTGCTCCATCGCCGCGGTTGACGTGGTCGCAGTAGCTGCTGACGAGATGGCGGAGGGCGGCATCAGTCGCAGGAGACGGAGCTGCCGAGACGGGAACCCGGCTGGCACCGGTGAAGTCGGCCATCGTGACGCCGATCTCCGCTGCCGCCGCGAAGCGGACATGATCGATCAGCTGGTCGCGGTTCATCATCCCGTCGTGAGCTGCGAACTGGACGGCCAAGCCGTCGACGAGCGCCGTCAGTCGCATGGCCGACGCGTTGGGATCGGGACAGTTGAATTCGCCGGACTCGATCCCGGTTCGAATGATCCGCGCCAGGAGCTCGATCGATTGCTCGTCGAGTTGTTGGCTGATCTTGCGCATCATCGGGTTGCGCAACGCTTCGCCCCAACCGTCGATCCACAGCATCCACTCGACGTCGTCGCTGCCCTCCGGAACGTAGTTCTGGATCACTCGTTCGAGCTTGCCGATGGCGGTCGGAGCGTTCTCGATCTCGCCCTCGCGCTCGGCGACGTCTTTGTTCGCGTAGTGCTCGAACGCTTCGGCGAGGAGTTGCTCCTTGGAATCGAAGTGATAGTGGATGAGGCTGCTGGACACCTCGAGTCGCTTGGCGACATCGGCGATTCGTGTGCCTGCGAATCCGCGCTCGATCACGACCTCGCACGTCGTCTCGAGGATCTCGTTGCGCCGTTCGGCAACCGTTGGTTTCTTCACTATGGCGAAACGCTATCGCTGCGAGGCACCTGAGAGTGGACCACTCGGCCGTGACAACCGTCGAAGACGCTCAGCACGACAAGCGACCGTAGCCTGGCGGGGTGGTTCGGCTGCGGCAGATGATCAGGCGAGTTCGCTCGGAAGGTTTCACCCCAGACGAGTTCCGCAGGATCTGCGTCGCGGCGCTCGTCCTCGTCGCGGTCATCGTCATCACGGGTGCGGCAGTTCGGCTCTCAGGGTCGGGCCTCGGATGCAACGACTGGCCGAACTGCAACGACTCCAAGTTGGTCGACGTTTCCTCGCACCACGCCGCCATCGAGCAGATCAACCGGCTGTTCACGTTCGTGGTCGGTCTCGCAGTGGTGCTTGCCGCGCTCGGTGCCTGGGTCAGACGTCCGCGTCGACGCGACCTCGTGATGCTGTCGACGGCACTGGTTGCCGGAATCCCCGCTCAAGGTGTGCTTGGGGCCGTCGTCGTCTTGACGAGCCTGAACCCGGTCGCGGTGCAGATGCACTTCGTACTTTCGATGGTGCTGGTCGCGATTGCCGTGCTTCTGGTGATCCGGTCACGGCAGCCCGACGATGTCCAGCGAGTTGCTGCAGTCACGCCGCGCACCGCGAGCCTGGTCAAGGTGATGGTCGCGGCGACCGCGGTCGCAATCCTCGCCGGCACGGTGGTCACTGGAACCGGCCCTCACGCCGGCGACGAGAAGGCCCACCGCTTCACGTTCCTGTCGATCACCTGGGCAGCACGCCTGCACAGTGTCGTGGTGTGGGTGGCAATCCTGCTCGCGTTCAAACTATTGTGGAGCCTGCGCCACGATGCACGCGAACGTGAAGCGATCGATGCTCCACTGACCGCCTGGCTGTGCGCGGCGATCGCCCAAGGTGGTGTGGGCTACCTCCAATATGCGAGTGGAGTTCCTGCTTCAGGGCATAGCGGCCCAGCGCCACCAGAGGCCCGCAGCACGCCAGCGTCAGGACCCCCACATACGCGAAATAGCCTACCAGCCTGCGGTCCGACCACCATGACGAAGTGACATCAGCATTGACTGGTCCGAGATCAATCTCAGGTTCTTGTGTTTGCGATATGATGGGTTCTTGCACGGGTGAGTGAGGTCAGTGATTGCGACAGGCATGAAACAAGTTTGAACAGAGAAAAATCGAAACGCGGCGCGATGACTTCCGTGACAGGCGGGACGCCCAATAC
>JANYKU010000036.1 GCA_025358075.1 Ilumatobacteraceae bacterium | reverse complement strand
TCGGGATACTCGATCCAGTGATAGAGGCATCGGCGCTTCAAGGCGTCGTGCAAGTCGCGCGTGCGATTCGACGTCAGCACGACGATCGGTGGGAATGCCGCGGCGATCGTGCCCAGCTCGGGGATCGTCACCGACGATTCGGCCATCAGTTCGAAGAGGAACGCCTCGAACTCGTCGTCGGCCCGATCGATCTCGTCGATCAGCAGCACCACCGGGCGCGGACCGCGGTGCTCGATCGCCTTCAACAGCGGACGGGCAACGAGGTACTCTGGAGTGAACAGATCGTCGGAATCGAGCGGCTTGCCCGAGGCCTCTGCAGCGCGGATCCCGAGGAGTTGCCGCGGGTAGTTCCATTCATACAACGCCTCGGCCGCGTCGATCCCCTCGTAGCACTGCAGCCTGACGAGCGGGGTGGCGAGCACGGCAGCAAGCGCCTTGGCCGCCTCCGTCTTGCCGACGCCGGCTTCGCCCTCGAGCAGCAGCGGCTGCGGAAGGCGCGCTGCGCAGAAGAGAGCGGTTGCCAATCCCTGATCGGCCAAGTAGTCGACGGCGTCGAGCCTGCGGCACAACTCGTCGACCGTGGCCAGGTCGACGCTCACGACACGTACGCGTTGGGATCTGCGGCGAAGGCCCGCAAGCAACCGCTGCCGCAGAACCAGTAGCGATGTGACTCGTGGTCGAGGTGCAGCGATGCGTCGACCATGGCGACGCTCATTCCGCAAACGGGATCGATGGCCGATTCGGCAGACGGGGAGGTGTCTTCGCCGATCGGACGGCCCGACTGGCGCGGCCTGGTAAAGATGATCTCGGCGAGGATCGACAAGGCCACTTCCTCCGGCGTCCGAGCCCCGATGTCGAGCCCTGCCGGCGTGTGAACCCGTGCCTTCATCGACGCGCAGACGTCGATCGCACCGAGCACCGACTCGCCCCGCTTGCGGCTGGCCACAAGTCCCACGTACGGAACGTTGGCTCGCAAGGCGTCGACGAGCACATCTTCCTCATCGCGGCCATGCGTCGCGACGACGACTGCGGCTGCGTCGCCGGGCAACGTACCGGCATACGACGCACCGGCGTGCCCGAGCGGGCCGACCAGATCGAGCAGTGCTCGAGCGATCGGAGTGTCGCCGGCGACGACGACGAGCGGTGCTGGGATCATCGGCTCGAGGAAGATCTCCAAGGTCCCGCCCGACAGGCATGGGTTGTGAACGGTCAGTGCGCCGGGCCTCGGCGCCTCTGGCTAGGGAGTGATCCGCAGCAGCAACGTGTCGCCGGAATCGAGCAGGGCAAGGGCTTGGGCACGAACCGTCGACTCTGCGCAGGCGCCGCCGACGAACCCCTCGATGGTCCCATCGGCCAGCACGATCGCTTCCGCACCGGGCTTCGCACTGGTCGGCTTCTCGGCAGCGATGACGCGGGCGTGCACATACGCAGCACGAGCGAGACGCAGCTCTTGGGTCCGCGAGGCGAGGCCGGTCATGGAGACACGTTATGAGCGCGGCGAGGCAAGCGCCAGCGACGAGCCGCACAGGCCGAGTAGCCGAAGCGAAGCGGAGGTGATCGAGGCCATTGGTCTATGTGATTGCAAGGTCAGTACGGAAGGGGTTGCCTTGCATCGCTCGCCAGACCTGCGCCGGGGTCAGTGGCATGTCGGCATGGCGGACCTGGATGGCGTCGAGCACCGAGTTGACGACGGCGGGGGGAGAACCGACGGTCGCCGATTCACCGACTCCCTTCACGCCGAGTGGATGGTGCGGTGACGGCGTGATGGTCTCGCCGAGCTCCCACGACGGGCATTCCATCGAGGTCGGCAACAGGTAGTCCATGAACGATCCACCGAGGTTGTTGCCCTCCTCGTCGAAGGCGATGACCTGCATCAGCGCCATGCCGACACCGTCGGCCAGACCACCGTGCACTTGCCCCTCGACGATCATCGGGTTGATGCGCGGGCCGCAGTCGTCGACGGCGATGAATCGCCGCACCTTGACCTCGCCCGTGCCGGGATCGACATCGGTGACGCAGATGTACGCACCGAACGGGTAGGTCAGGTTCGGTGGGTTGTAGACGCACGTGCCGTCGAGATGACCCTCCACCCCGTCGGGGAGCTCGAGCGAGCTGTGGGAGAGCATGGCAATCTCCTGGATCGTCTTGCCCTTCTCCGGGTCGCCCTTGACCTGCCACCTGCCGAGCTTCCACTCGAGATCGTCGGGTGAGCACTCGAGCGCCGCGGCGGCGACGACGCGGGCCTTGTCGCGGACTCGTCGAGCCACGATCGCCGCAGCACCACCGCTGACCGGGGTCGAGCGGGAGCCGTAGGTGCCGAGACCGAAGGGTGTGTTGTCGGTATCGCCCTGGATGACTTCAACGTCTTCCGGAGGGATGCCCAACTCCTGGGCGACGATCTGGGCAAAGGTCGTTTGGTGACCTTGGCCCTGAGAGATGCAGCTGAGCCGGAGCTGGGCCTTGCCTGTCGGATGCACGCGCAGCTCGGCTCCGTCGGCCATCCCGAGGCCGAGGATGTCCATGTGCTTGCGAGGTCCGGCACCGACACCTTCCGTGAAGAACGAGAGGCCGATGCCCATCAAGGGCTCGCTCGTGTCGCCGGCCGCACGCCGCTCGCGGCGGCCGCGTTGCTCGGCACGCAGTTCGTCGTAGCCGGCGATTCGCATCGCCTCGAGCAGTGTCGGCCCGTAGTTGCCGGAGTCGTACTCCCACCCCGTCGGGGTGGTGTACGGGAACTGCTCGGCGCGTAGGAGGTTTTGTAGTCGCAACTGGGCGGGATCGATCTTCATCTCGTCGGCCAGACAGTCGACGAGGCGCTCGACCAGATACACGGCCTCGGTGATGCGGAACGAACAGGCGTAGGCAACGCCGCCCGGTGCCTTGTTGGTGTACACCCCGGTCACCTTGCAATGCGCTGCTTCGTAGTCGTAGCTGCCGGTGAAGATGTGAAAGAAACCGGCCGGGAACTTGGTCGGCTGAGCCGTGCCGTTGAAGCAGCCGTGGTCGGCGAGCACGTTGACGCGAACTCCGAGGATCTTGCCTTCCTTGGTCGCGGCGATCTCACCGTGCATGTGATAGTCGCGGGCGAACGCCGTGCTCATCAGGTGCTCGCTGCGGTCCTCCACCCACTTGACCGGCTTGCCAGTGACGATCGAGCCGACGATGGCCAGGACGTAGCCGGAGTAGATGCCGACCTTGTTGCCGAAGCCACCGCCGATGTCGTTGGTGACCACTCTGATCTTCTGCTCCGGCAGGCCCGCAACCAAGGCATAGATCGTGCGATGTGCGTGGGGTGCCTGCGAGGTGCACCAGATCGTGAGCTGTCCGGTGACCTTGTCCATCAGGGCCACCGCGCCGCAGGTCTCCATCGGCGAAGGATGCACGCGCGGATAGAGCATGTCTTGGCTGACGATCACGTCGGCCTTGGCGAAGGCGGCATCGCACTTCGCCTCGTCGCCGGCCTCCCAATCGAAGATGTGGTTGTCGGTCTTGCCTTCCTTATCGGTGCGGATCACCGGGGCTCCGGGGTCGAGCGCCTTCTTGGCGTCGACGACCGGCGGAAGGATCTCGTACTCGACATCGATCAGCTCCAGCGCGTCGCGTGCCGAGTACTTGTCCTCGGCGATCACGAACGCCACCTCTTGCCCCTGGAACCTGACCTTGTCGGTGGCGAGCACTGCGGCCGTGTCGTACGAGAGCGTCGGCACCCAAGCCAACCCGAGCGTTTCGAGGGTCGCCCCGGTGATGACCGCCTTCACCTTGGGGTGGGCCTCAGCCGCGGAGGTGTCGATCGACTTGATGTAGGCGTGAGCAACCGGGCTGCGCAGGATGGCGCCGTGGAGCATGCCCGGCATGTCCATGTCGTCGATGTAGTGGCCCTGGCCTCGCAGGAAGCGGGCGTCTTCCTTTCGTAGCATCCGCCCGAAGCCGATGGGGTTGCCCCCAGCGCTGGTCGGTACTTCGGTGACGGTCATACCGAGACCTCCGTGTTCTCTGTTGCGTTTTCGGCGGCCCAACGGATGGCGCGGACGATGTTCTCGTAGCCGGTGCAGCGACAGATGGTGCCGCAGATGGCCTCGCGGATCTCATCGGTGCTCGGGTCGGGGTTGCGGTCGAGCAGGGCTTGCCCGGTCATCATCATCGCCGGCGTGCAGAACCCACACTGCAAACCGTGCATGTTCATGAACCCCTGCTGGATCGGCGCGAGGGCGCCGCCTTGCTCGAGATCTTCGACGGTGCGGATGCTGCGGCCGTCGGCCATGGCGGTCAACACCGTGCAGGACTTCACCGGTTCGCCGTCCATCCACACCACACACACGCCACAGTTGCTGGTGTCGCAACCCCAGTGGCTGCCGGTGAGTCGCAGGTGGTCGCGGAGGAAGTGGATCAGGAGCAACCGCGGTTCGACGTCTCGTGAGACCTCCTGGCCGTTCACGTTCAGAGTCACTTGCATCATGAGCCTCCCTGTGCTCGGGCGATTGCACGGCGGAGCGCGCGTGCGGTGAGTTCGTTGGCCAGATGACGCTTGTAGTCGGCGGGGCCGCGCTGATCGCTGGACGGGTTGCTGGCGTCGGCGGCCAATTGCGCCGCAGCGACGATGTTTGCTTCCGTCGGCGCTTGGCCGCGCAGGGCGTCCTCGGCGGCCGGTGCGCAGAAGTGCTCGACACCAACCGCGGTCAGCCCGATACCGCAATCGCTGATGGTGCCGGCATCGAGGCTGACGAACACACCGGACGCGGCGATGGCCCAGTCGCCGGCGCGGCGCTCGACCTTCTGGTAGGCGCTTCCTGTGCGGTTGCGAATCGGAACACGGATCTCCGTGACGATCTCGCCGGGCTGCACAGCGGTCTCGTAGGGTCCGAGGTGGAACTCGCGCGCAGCCACCGTGCGCTCGCCGTTCTTGGAGCGCAACACGACGGTGGCACCCAACGCCGACATCACCGCCGAGAGGTCCTCCGATGGATCGGCCTGGCAGAGCGAGCCACCAACCGTTCCGCGGTTGCGCACGATCGGGTCGGCGATCACCCGCTCGGCTTCGCCGAAGATGGCGTAGTGCTCGGCTGCCACCGCCGATTCGAGCAGTTCGCGGTGCCGTGTCATTGCGCCGATCCTGATCTCGCCGCCCTCGACCCGAACGTAGGCCATGTCGAGATCGTTGATGTCGATGAGGTGCTCAGGTCGAGCGAGACGAAGTTTCATCATCGGCAAGAGGCTGTGGCCTCCAGCGACGAGCCGGGCTTCAGGCCCGAGTCGATCCAGCAACGCGATGGCATGGTCGATGCTCGTCGCCCGCTCGTATTCGAACGGCGGTGGTATTTGCATGGATCCCCCGATCCTCGATTGGCCCCGGGTCGGATCATGAGCGCCAGTCGCACCGCCGTCAACGCTGGACTAACCGAAGGGTTATCTCGACCCCCGGGCTGCCTCGGCAGCGCCCTACAGTTCCGCAACGGTGACGCTCGCCCAACTGAAAGTCTTCGTCCTGGTCTCGCGACTCGGGTCGGTACGCGCCGCGGCGGCAGCACTGGGTGTCAGCGAACCGGCGGTGTCCCAAGCCCTCGCCGCGCTGCGCCAGCACCTCGACGACCCGTTGATCTCGAGAAGTGGCGCAGGCATGGAACTGACCCCGGCCGGACGCCGGGTCGTGTCGATCGCATCCCAGATGGTCAACCTCGCGGTCGATGCCGAGGCCGCGGTCAGGCAGTCCAATGGCGCGGCCGAGCTGTTGCGGGTCGTCACCTCCAGCACGCTCGCCCAGTCGATCGTGCCGTCGTTGTTGCAGGCCTTCACTGCCCGTGCCGGTGGCCTCGAGGTCAGCCTCGGTGTCGCCACGACCGAAGAGATGTCGGCGCTGGTCGAAAAACGCCTTGCCGACATCGCGATCGGCCCACGTCTGCCCGGCGTTGACGCCGAGCCGGTGATGAGGTATCGGCTGACGCTCGTTGGTCATCCTGACCTGCGGGTCAACGGCGGTGGCTTGGCAGGTTTGCGGTGGTTGGTCGACCCGACTGGCGCAGATCCGCTGTCCGATGTCGGTGTTCTCCTGAAAAAACATCGAGTTCCGGAGTCGCACATCATGGTGTTCGCCAACGAGAGGCCGCATGGTCGGCGGCGGCCGCGGGAAGTGGTGTGGCCCCGGCCATCGATCACATGGTCGCAGGCGAAGTCGATCGGGGTGCGCTGGCTCGGGTCGCTTCCGCAGAACTCCCCGTTGACCTGCTGCTCCACATCAGTTCCCTGGAATCGCCGCGTCGATCACAGGCGGCCGACAAGCTGCGCCGCTTCGCCCGCACCCCCGACGCCATGCAAGCGATGTACCGCCCCGATGGCGGGGTGCCCGCGGCGAAGTTTCGGCCCCCAGTTTATGTCACGCTCTGGAGTTAAGAGACCACTCTCGGAGTAGGATATTTCAAAACCTTTGCGTTGACTCAGGCGTGTCCTCCTCGCAAAGCAACCAGTCGAGGGGACGCGGCGAACCTATTTCGGAGGTAATTCATGAAGCGACACTTGCTAGGGGTGGCCGCAGCAGTGCTGGGCACCGTTCTGATCAGCGGGGCCGGTTTCGCAGCCGCCACCGCCTCCGCCGCGGCTCCCGTTGACACGACGGTCACGTTGCCCCTCTTCGGTGCGCCGTTGAGCTTCGACATCACGACGGATCCGGGCGGTGCGATCACCAATGTGGCGGTCACTCCGGCCGACGCCAACACCGTCGCAACCAAGCTCCGGCCGCACAAGGTGGTCTTCCAGAGCGCCAATCCCGCTGACCCCACCGCTACAGCGCGCATCGTCATCAAGTCCGGCCATGGTGGCCAGAGCGTTTCGGCTCGCGCCGGCTCGCTCGCCGCTGTCTCAGGCCCCGGTTCATGGAGTGGCGACGTGTTCGGCACTGGCACCGCAACGTCCGTCAAATTCACCATTGCCGCCCTTACCGATGGAACTCCCGACATCACGGGTGTCAGCAGCAGCGACGGAACAGCCGTGGTCGGCACGGTCGACCACTCCTCAGGTGACGGCCAGGAAGGCGACTCGGGTTCCTCGGCTCGCGTTTCCGTGAAGTTCACGAGTGCCACGGGCGATCAGTCACGGTCGCTGACGATCTCGGTCAGGCTCAACACCGACGAAGACGGCACGACCTCCGCCAAGCTGAGCATCTCGCTCGGCCGTATGAGGGGCGTCGCACTGGACGCAGCCACGGCAGCCGGAGTGCACACGTGGAACGGCACGCTTTGTGATAACTCAGCCGCATCGATCACCTACACCGTTGCTCTCGACGGTTCGGTGTCCGCGGTCACGGCCACACCGGCCACCGCAGTCGTCAAGACCCACGATGGCTCGATCAACGTCAAGTTCTCCGACACCGAGAGCGTCCGCATCAGCGTCCGCATGGACGACAGCGGCATGATCCGCACCAACGTCAGCCAGAACCTACGTTGCAACTCGGGCAACCCGACGACCAACGTGACCACCTCCATCCCAACCCCTGACACGGGCGGCGGCAACAACGACGGCGGTGGTTCGGGTCGCGGCGACCACAAGGGCGGAAAGAACGGGTGACCAGTCACTCCTCAGCAGCCCGACTCCTCCTCGGGGGGGTCGGGCTGCTGCTCGTTTTCAGCTCCTGTTCGAGTAGCTCCGCTTCGCCGAAGGTCGGTTCTGCGGCCAGCAACACCACGACAACTGTCATCGGCGTGGCTGCCGCGCCGACTGTCGCCTCCGATCCGGCCGCCGCGGGAACCGCCACGGCCGCGTCCACGACCGTCGCACCTGCGACGCCGGCATCACCGGGCCCTGTCGACGGCGCGGTACTACTGCAGCAGGCCGTGGCCGCAACTGCTGGCGGGTACCACTTCAACCAGACCGCGACGGTCGATGGCGCCGTCGCTCTAACCATCGACGGCGATCGTCTGTCTGACGGTGCTCGGGTTGCGGTCACCAGCCCTACCGCTGGGTTGGTGAACTATGTGATCACTCCCGCCGGCACGTGGCTGATGCCCGAGAACGGCGATTGGCAAGTCGACGATTCGGGGACGCCAGCGGTCGACCCGATTGCCGCGCTCGGCGCGCCAACCTCGGTCACCGTCGTCGGCAATGACGGCACAACCGTTCAGCTGGTCGTCACCGTGCCCCTCGCTGCGCTGGGCCTTCCCGGTGACGGCGACGCACCGCTGCAGGTCGCAGTCGTGTCGGGCGCTCTGTCGACCATCACCTACAGCACGACGACTTCCGACGGGAAGCCCGCGTCCACCACCACGATCATCGGGCCGCCGGTCGACGCCAGCCCGGTGGTGCCACCGATCTAACTATCGAAGACTAGCTATCGAAACCCAGGCCCATCCGGTCGAGGGTCCGCAGCCAAATATTGCGTTTGCCGGTGCGATCTTCACGGTTCAGCGACCATCTGGTCGTCTGGATGCCGATGAACCGGAAGGGCTCGGGCGGGAACGGGAGTGGTCGTTCCTTGACGAAGTCGGTTTGGGTTGCCCTCGACCGTTTGCCGTCGAGCAGATCGATCATCACCTCGCCGCCGAACCGGCTGGCCGCGACCCCGAGGCCGGTGTACCCGAGTGCGTAGGCGACGCGACCCTGCATGGCCTGTCCCCAGAACACGCAGAAGCGGCTGCACGTGTCGATGGCGCCGCCCCACGCATGGGTGAACTTCAATCCTTCCAACTGCGGGAACGTCTCGAAGAAGTGCTTGCTCAGCGTTGCCCAGGTCTCGGGCCGACTCTCCTGCTCGATGTTGATCTTGCCGCGCCAGTAATAGATCGCGTCGTACCCACCCCACAGGATGCGGTTGTCGGCGGTGAGTCGGTAGTAGTGGAACTGGTTGGGGATGTCACTGAGACCCTGCCGATTGGTCCATCCGAGGTCCGAGAGTTGTGACTTCGAGAGCGGCTCGGTGACCATGCAGTAGTCGTAGACGGGTGCGATGAAATGTCCCATCCGCTTCAGCAACGGCTTGAACGCGTTGGTGGCGAGGGCTACCTTGCCGGCGCGCACTCGCCCGAGCGGCGTGGTGATCAACACCCCGACGCCGTCTCGCTCGAGCGACGTCGCTTTCGTGTCTTCGTAGATGCGCACGCCCAACGACATCGCCGCGGCCTTGAGTCCCCACACCAGCCTCGCCGGATCGACGAGGGCGGCACGATCTTTGCGCCACAAGCCGCCGGTGTACGTCGCCGAGTTGACCTGAGCCTGCATCGCCGGACCGTCGAGCCATTCGACCGGCTGCCCCAGCGAACGGAGTTGTTCGTAGTCGTCGTGCAACTCGTCGATGTAGCTCGGAGAATGCGAGTCGGTTGCAACATCGATCACGCCAGGGCGCTCGTAGTCGCAATCGATGTTGTAGCGCTTGATCGCCGCTTCGATCTCGTTGAGGTTCTGCAGGCCGAGCTCTTCGAGCAACGGGAGCTCCTGCGGAAAGCGCTCCTGACCGTTGGCGACACCATGGGTGAGGCTGGACTCCATGAACCCGCCGTTGCGGCCGCTGGCGGCCGAGCCGATCTCGTGGGCGTCGATCAGCACCACGTCGCGCGACGCGTCGCGTTCTTTGGCGATGATGGCGGTCCACAACCCGGTGTACCCTCCGCCGACGATGCACAGGTCGCACGTCTCGGTGCGCACCAACGTGGGGTTGCTGTCGGGCTCGTCGGCGTCGTCGTACCAGTAGGGGTACGGGTCGGCATCGGCGATTGCGTCGAGATGGGTCCCGTCGAATGCGTCGTCGTCACGATAGTTGACGGTCATTTCCTCTCACCACCTGTCGGAGTGCGACGTTAGTGCGAGGCAAGCTACGGTCGCGGACATGATCATCCATGTCGTCGCCTTTCGATGGAAGCCGGGCATTCCGGCGGGACACGTCGAAGAGGTGCAAGCTCAACTGAACGAGTTCGCCGCAACCCTGCCGGAGGTGCGCTCGTATCGGTGCGGCTCCGATGTCGGCGCGTCCGACATGGGCAACTTCGACTTCGGCATCGTCGCCGAGTTCGACAACGTCGACGACTGGCGCGTGTACGACAAGCATCCCCGCCATCAGGAGATCCGTGCCGGCGTGGTGCGCCCATGGATCGACGAGCGCGCCGCGGTGCAGTTCGAGAGCTAGCCGGCCTCGGCGGCCAAGGTCGTCTCGCCCGACGTGTCGTGAACGTTCGCAGCGACAACGTTGCGTGGCACCGCCACTTTCTCGTCGTCGTCGAAGTTGGCGAAGCGGCCGGTGAAGCTGGCCACCTTGCGGATCCGGTAGCGATGCAGGAGCACCAACGTGATGGCGTCGTCGATGTCGACGGCGGTGCGAGCAACGAGCTCGGCTGCGGCGTTGCGATGTTGGCGGGCGATGTGCAGCTTGTCGATCGGCGCGAACAGATCACGATTGCCGACCGCGACGAGCTGATCGGCGCGGGCAACGAGCAGGCAGCGTTGCTCGACGAAGTCGTCGATCAGCTGGCGATACCTCGTAATGGCCTCTTCATGATTGTCGTCGTCGACATGGGCGACGGCCGCAAGGAAGCTGTAGTCGAGAAAGACTGACGGCGGGTTCATCACAACTCCGCCAACGCCCGATGTGAGCGCTCGGCACGGTTGAGGCGCTGTCGAGTCTCGAAACGGTTCCAGAACAGGAACGAGCCGCCCACGATCGCCCAGCCGATCAGACCGTCGATCACCCAGTGCTCAGCCAAGTAGACGAGTGACGTGAGCATCAGCACCGGGAAGGCGAGCGCAATCACCTTCAACCACACCGGTTTGATCCACGGCAGGAAGAAGGCGGGCGTGATGAGCGCGAACGAGGCGTGCAGCGACGGCATCGCCGCGACGGCGTTGCCCCAGGCTTTGGCGTTGTTCCAGCTGGCGGCGGCGGCGTGCAGACCGACGGCGACGAAGCCACGACCGGTGCTGCGCGACAGCTTGGGCATGAGGTGGTAGTTGTTCGCGACCATCCACGGTGGCGCCGTTGGAAAGATGATGAACATCAGGCAGGCCACGCCGATGACGGTGGCGAAGCGCTTCATGAAGCGTGTCCATTGACGGTGCGACGTGGCCCACAACGCACCCATCACGATCGGCACGAAGATGAAGTGGGTGAAGTAGGTCAGCGAGGCGACCTTGTCCCACCACTGGATGTTCGCCCTCCAGAAGTGTTGCTGCAACACCGTGTTGGGATCGTGACCGAAGAACAAGAAGCGGTCGATGTTGCGCGGGGCCTGGACTTGCAGGGGGAACCTGAGGCCAAAGATCCTGCCGTCTGCCGCACCGCGGGTGGTCTCGTAGGCGTACCACATCGCGCAGTACAGCAGCAGGTCGAGCCCCAGCGTTCCCCACTGTCTGGCGGGCCGGCCGATGAACGCGCAAACGAGGAAGATCGCCACTGCCTTGGCAAGGCCGACTCGATCCCACAGGATTCCGTTGTCGCGAGTCCAGATCAGGGCGTAGACGCAAAAGCCGGTCAGCGTGACGCGGCGCACCCAGGCGAGGTAGTCGGTCGGAACGATCTCACCGAGTGCCACTCGGTGGTCGAGCGTGGGTTGGTCGGCCACGACGGACATGGCCTAGGAGACTACCGAAATGAGTCGCGGATGCGGCTTCAGCAAGCCTCGAGCGCGCGGCGCACGAGCACTTTGGCGAGATGGACGCGATATTCCGGACTGGCATTGAGATCGCCCTGCGGCTCGGCGTCTTCTGCGGCCAGTTGCGCGGCGTCGGCCACCGAGGCACCCTGCGACAAGGCGTTCGAGACGCTGGACGCCAGGATGGGCGTCGAGCCCATGTTGACCAGGCCGATTCCGCTGGAGCCGTTGCGGCGCCAGGCGGCGACACCGACGATTGCCCAGTCCTGGGCACGCCGGTTGAACTTCTGGAAGTTCCAGCCGGCACCTTGCATCTTCGGCACCCGAATCTCGGTGAGCAGCTCGTCGGCCGCGAGGGCGGTCTCGAGGAAGCCCTGGAAGAAGTCGCCGGCGGCGATTTCGCGCGTGCCGCTCGGGCCTTGAGCGACGTAGGTCGCACCGAGGGCGAGCGTGGTGGCAGGCAAATCGGAAGCCGGGTCGCTATGGGCGATCGAGCCGCCGATGGTGCCGCGATGGCGCACCTGCGGATCGCCGACCTGGCCTGCCGCGTGAGCGAGCAGCGGTACGTGCTCGGCCAGCACCGAGCTGGTCTCCAGATCCATGTGGCGGGTCAGGGCGCCGATGGCGATGTGGTCGCCGGCGTCGCGGATGTAGGACAGATCGCTGATCCGTCCAATGTCGACGAGCACACTCGGCTGGGCGAGGCGAAGCTTCATCAGCGGCAGCAGGCTGTGCCCACCGGCGAGGAACTTGGCATCGTCGCCATGCTCACCAATGAGGCGGATCGCCTCTTCGGCGGAACCGGCACGGACGTAGTCGAAGGCGGCGGGAATCACGTGGTTGCTCCTCTGTTGACTTTGACTGACTCAGTTGCCGGCGGCGCAGGCGAGGACGGCTTGCACGATGTTGTGATAGCCGGTGCAACGGCAGAGGTTGCCTTCCAGCCCGAGGCGAACCTCTCGCTCCGTCGGATGCGGGTTCTCCTTCAACAGGCTCGTCGCGGCCATCACCATGCCAGGGGTGCAGTACCCGCATTGCAAGCCATGGTTCTCCATGAACGCCTTTTGCATCGGGTGCATCTCGCCGTCGTGGGCGAGACCTTCGATCGTCAAGATGTCGGCGCCATCGGCCTGCACCGCCAACACCGTGCAACTCTTCACGGCTTCGCCGTTGAGGTGCAGGCTGCATGCCCCACACGACGACGTGTCGCAACCAACGTTGGTGCCGGTAAGACCGAGGGCTTCACGAACGTAGTGGACGAGCAGCGTGCGCGGTTCGACTTCGCTGTCGTGAACCGTGCCGTTGACGGTGACGTGAATCTTCACGATGATCCCCCCTAGGAATCGGCGACCCTGATGGCGCGCGACCAATCATGCCTCATGAGGGGTTGTCCGTCCACATGGAGCGAATGCAACCAAGATGGCGGGCGGGTCACACTCCGGCGGTGACCGCGGACGGGCGGGCAGCCACCGCCGGAGCGGATGGCGCTGTGGTCTTGAGGTACAGCCACAGGACGGGGGTGACGTAGGCCAGATAGGCCAACACCCGGATTCGTTCGGGGTCGGGCGACCAACCGAACAAGCCCTCGATGAAATCGCGGAACGTGCCAGTGGCCACCGGACCAGACGTGAGATGCCACATCGATGTGATCAGCCAGCCGGACCCGAAACCGGTGAGCTCACGGAACTCGTGAGCGGCCTTGCCGGCCAGTCCCGCAGCGAAGAGGATCATCAGGATCCCGGTGTACTTGAAGAAGACGCTGAGGTTGATGTGCCGGCCGCCGACGTACACCAGCCAACCGAGCGCGGCGGCAACCGACAGACCGATCAAGCCGCCGATCACGACCTGGCTGCCGGAGGCTGCCTGAGTCTCTGCGCCGAGTAGGAACAGCACGGTCTCGAAACCCTCACGGGCAACGGCGAAGAAGGCCAACAGGGTCAGTGCCTGCACGGTCGTGGCCGCGTCGACCTTGGCGCGCAGTTCGCCGCCGAGCGAGCGCGAGTTGCGGCGCATCCAGAAGATCATCCAGGTCAGTACGGCGCACGAGCCCAGTGCCAAGCCGCCCTCGGTGGCCTGCTCGGCCTTGCCCTGGAGGCCGTTGGTGAACGTCTGCACGATGACACCGGCGACGATGCACACCACAGCGGCGATGATCGAGCCGACCATGACCGAGCGCAGCTCGGGGCGGCGCCGGCTCTTGACCAGGTAAGCGGTGACGATCGCGAGCACGAGAGCGATCTCGAGGCCCTCGCGAAGTGTGATGAGGAAGCTGGCGCCCATGAGAGTGATGATAGGCATACTTAACAAAAATTGCAAACCATGCTGAGAATCCTGATGGACTATCCTGGGCGATGACGCGTTCGTAGCTCAATGGATAGAGCATCTGACTTCGGATCAGACGGTTGGGGGTTCGAGTCCCTCCGGACGCACTGAGAAATCAGTCACTTGACCAGCAGCGATGTGATACGATGGCCTCTCCGAGCGAGAGGCCATCGGTCGTTTGTCGGCTGATGTATGAGAAACGTATGAAGTGGTATCAGGGAGGACGCCATGACGTGGAAGCCGACCGGGCACCCAGTCGTGCACCACCAACGCGATCGTTGGGTCGTGCGGGTCAACGGGATCGAGACCAGTTCAGGCAAGGCACGACCGCGCCAGCTCGGTACCTTCCGCTCGAGGCGCGCCGCGCAGCAAGCTGCCGCCGAGTTCGGCGCGTCCGGTGAGGTCGGCTCCGATCGATCCACCGTCGGATCTGTCGTCACCCGTTGGGCCGAGTCGCGCACCGACATCGGCAACAAGTCGCGCCTGCAGTACGAGTGGGCGGCTCGGCACATCAACGAGGGGATCGGTTCGGTGCGCATCGACCGTCTCGACCGCACCGACATCGCTCGCTGGCTCGAAGGGCTGGCTCAGGGTGGCCATCTCTCGCGTCGCAGCATCAGCATCTGTCGAACCGTGTTGCGCGCGGCGCTCGCCGACGCCGTCGAGGCCGGCGAGCTTCGTCGAAGTCCGGCCAGTCGCGTCGCAATGCCGAGGAACGTGGTGAAAGTGCGCGTCGAGCGCGAGGTCGATGCGTGGGAGGAAGCCGACGTGCAGCGCTTCCTCGCCGCGACAGCAAGCCATCGCTGGGGAGCGCCGTTGCGGCTGGCCACGTTGTACGGCTTGCGACGCAGCGAGCTGTTGGGTTTGCCGTGGTCGGCGGTCGACGTGAAGGCCGGCACCGTGCGCATCGAGCAAGCGCTGATCGAGGTGTCGGGCAAAGTGGAGTGGAGCCCCGGTAAGAACGAACGATCGCGGCGCACGATCCCGATCGACCCGGCGACGGCCAAGGCACTGGCCACACATCGCCGCTTCCAGGCTGAGGAACGGATGGCGGCCGGACCGGAGTGGATCGACATGGGACTTGTCGTAACCAGCAGGACGGGAAACCGTGTCGCGCCGAGCAACCTCGACCAGACCCTCGCCCGGTTGGTGAAGCAAGCCGGCGTGCCACGGCTCACATCGCACGGGTTGCGCCACACCGCCGCGACCCACATGGTCCGTCATGCCGCCGACCTGGGGGAGATGCGCGCCGCAGCGGACATCCTTGGGCACAGCCCCGACATGTTGATGAAGGTCTACGCCCACGCCCTTCCCGAGTCAGTACGAACCGTGACCGACAAGATCGGCAAGCGCGGCATGGTCCAACCGTGACGACCGACCAAAGCAAGGTGTTGCTCATCGACAAGATCGTCTCGGATTCGTGACGTGTCCGCTGCCACCAGACACTGCCTACTGACGGCCAACAGATGCTTCGTCGCAGCGAACACTCAGCGTGGTGGATTCCGAAGTCCGGCGTCTCCGTCGGCTTGCGGCGTATAACCGGCGGTATGGGATGCCGTACCAGAGTTCATTGGAACGAGATTGTGGGATGCTTCGCCGGCGCCAGATGCATAAGCGCCGTTCGGCGCTACTTCCCGTCGTGCTCGGCTACGTCTTTCTGATCGCGTGTTATGCGCTGTCGCTGTCGATTCCTGGTGTCGGTGTCGGCAGACCCGCTTGTCGCCGACGCGCTGCTACCGACCGTCGCGTCCGATCGCTCGGTGGCGCGGATGGTTCGCAGCGTCCGTTGCGACGGGTAGTGCCACTTCGCGGACTGGAGGTGAGGCCGACCGGTCAGCGAGCAACGACCGCCGCGACGATCTCGTTGACGCGGGACGCGAGTGGTGAGCTGATGATCAGTGAGCCCCAGCGGTCCGGGTCGGCCGTTGGCCAGATCACGTTGTGCTGCCCGTTCGGCAGCGTGAGCTCGTAGCCGGCCGCGCCGGCCACGGTGCGCTCGACGAGGGCATCGGTCGGGTTGGACCCGATCTGCACAGCGAGCCCACCGCTGGTCACCGCGAGCTGGATGTAGGAGCCTTCGAGGCCCCAGTCCTGCCGGATCGATTCGAAACTCATCAGCGAGCTGAAGCCAGCGAACGTCATGGCGGGGTCGGGCAGCACGAATGGCAAGCCCGATCCCGGTTGGATCTCGAGCGTCAGATCGACGAGTCGTTGGCGTGTCAGCCCGAAGTTGCTGACGACCCACAGCCGCCCGTCGGGACGCCACCACATCACGCGCCTCGCGCTGGACGGTGTCGGCCCGTCGACGTGGTCTGTCACGACGAACGCTGTCCCACTGGGCACCTCCATCGGAACTGCCGATACGTCGCCTTCGGGTGACATGTGCTCTGGCGCGGGGCCGTCGTGGAGCACGATGAAGGCGTCGGTGATCCCGGTCGTGCTCGACCAGACCGAGATGGTCTCGTCGTTGCTGCTGCGGGTCAATTGGGGTTCTTCGCTTGGAGCGAGTCTCTCGACACCCTCGAGCGTGAAGGACAATGACAGGGGTTCTGTTGTGGTTGTCGTCGCAGGATCGCTTCGTTCAGGGGTTGCCGTGGTTGCCGGCGTTGCGGTGGTTGCGGTCGTGTCGGGGCCCGAGGTCGTCGATACTTCCGTGGCCCCCGGCTCGGAGGTCACACTCACGGCCGCGCTTGGGTTGGGCGCTGACGAAACCGTTGGGGCCGATCCAGCAGAGTCGGAGCCACACGCGGCCAACCCAAGCACGATCACCGGGAGCAACCGTCGAAGCAACGTCACGCTGCTGCGCTTACGGAACACTCCTTCATAATCCGACGTCGTCGCAGCCGACGCCAGGGTCGAACGTCATGTTCGGCACACTGGCGTGTCGGCTTGGTCCGGCCGCGAGCGTCCACGACGCGGAGACAGCCTAGTCAAACCCGATGCGCCGTTCTGGCGCGGTGAGCGTGAGTTGACGGCTCGTCGTTCTGCGCTCGCTGTTCGGTGCGCACGATATGGGCGGATCGCGTATCTCACCGGGGACACAGAACTACAGATCTGGCGCGCCTTACTGAGTCATCGTCACTGGCGTGAACTTCGTTCCGCAGATCGCGTTCACCGCATCCACCGTTCGACCAACTGCCGCTCAGGACCTGTCGCTTCGCGTCTGCGGTTGCACGGGTCACGAGCGCCCTTTGACCTGGCGAGAGGCTCGGATCATCGTTCAATTCCGCGATTCGCTCATCACTCGTGAAATCGAACTCACCGCCCACTGCCCTGCTCGCCGTGGCGCAGAACGCGGTGCGCGCCGCCGACTCGGGCGTCGCCGATGAACTCGGTGCAATCCGCAGGGTCGTCGAACTCCCAGCAATCACATTGGTCTGACCGCTGGCCGTCGTCTCAGCCGTCGGCTCGACGCTGGACTCATCTCCGGTGCAGGCAGCTAATGCAGCCACCATGCCAGCACTGACCAGGAACGCAGCCAAGCTGTTCAAGAGCGCATATTGCCCGATATGGAGCGGTTCGCGCCAGCGATTCTTGGGCGCTGGTGCCCGCGGCGATGGCGTGCAAGAGTCTCGACATGGTCGCCAACGGGGATCCGACAGCAGAGCATCTCGAGGTCTACGACACCAAGAGTGGGCTGTGGCATCCCGAGCTCGGCGAACTCACCCAGCCCGACGGCTGGAGCTTTCTGCCCGCCGGCGATGCGTTCGTTACACGACGGGTGAAGGCCGCCGGCGTGTACTGGGTGTTGTTCCGCCCGAAAGGACGACGCGAGCACCGCCGCCAGCTCGGCCTGCTCGCCCCGGCCGATGCGATCGCATCAGCCCAAATCGAAGCTGACACCACGGCATCGCGTCGCGAGCACGAACGCGTTGCCAATACCCGCCAGCGCGACAAGAACGAAGCCACGTATCGCTCCGAGTTCGTAGATGCCGTGATGCAATGGTTGAACTTCTCTTCCGAGCATGCGGCGATGGCGAGCGAGATCGCTCGCGGGGCTACCGATCGGGCGGCAGTTGTCGGCAGCGGTCGAGTGGGTCGAACCAAGACCCTCACCCTCGAAGATCGAGCCGCGTTGGCGGCGCGGGCGTTCATCCGTCACCGCTACACCGACTACGAGGATCAGCTGTCTTCGCTCGAACTCACCGCGTTCGACCAAGACATCGACGCCGACATCATCGAGGTCGGCGAGTACCCAGAGATCAAACAGGCCGCACACCGCGCCGTCGACGCCTTCCTCGACGAGCATCGCAAACCTGATTGACGAGCGCCCCTGCACCGTCGATCTTGCAGTCAACAACCCGCCCAGCACTGGCGCGAAGCGCTCCATATCGGGCAATATGCGCCGAGGGGCTACTCAGGCCGGTCTGCTGTATAGGCGCTCGTCTCGCGCAGCTCACCAATCCCGTTGAGGAGATGCGATGGAATCTCGACCCGCCACGTGTGCTGATGCCGACCTCGTGGCGGCGTGCCTCCGTTTCGCGTTTGCGTCCGATCCGGTATGGGGGCTCGCGCTTCGACGGGACGACGGGACTACCGATCACCATCATGAGTACTGGCGGCTGTTCGTTGACGGCGCGCTGCGGTACGGGACTGTCTTCATGACCCCAGGAGGCGAGGCCGTATCGGTGTGGCTTCCGCCTGGCGGTGTGGAACTCGCGGACGAGCAGATCGCGGCACTGGAACACTTCTTGTCCCAGAACCTCGCACCTGATGATCAGAAGTCAATGTTCGAGCTGTACCGACGTTTCGAGGCCAGCCGTGCCCCGCTGCCAGAGCACTACTACCTCAGCATGCTTGGGACTCACCCCGACCATCGGGGGCGCGGAGTGGGTCAAGGTTTGCTGGCAGCGGACCTGGCGCGCTGGGACACGGAACGGACACCGACGTACCTGGAGTCATCCAACGCGGGCAACAACCACCGCTACGAGCGCCTGGGTTATCGCCCGATCGGCGGCTTTTCGGCCGTGCGGGACGACACGTGGATCGCAGCCATGTGGCGGGATGTCGGAGGTTGACAAGCATCCAGACCTGCGAAAACCCGCTGGACATGGAGGGAGGAATCCGACAATCTGGGTTGATGAATACCGGGGCGTCGCCCGGCTCCTCTGCGCCTCTCTCCGCGAGTCTGGTCGGTAGCTGGGAGTTGATCTCTCGCGTCGATTACACGGTCACAGGTGAACAGCGAGTTGACCCCGCGCTCGGCGCGGACCCGATCGCTCTGCTCATCTACGACGCAAACGGACACTTCGCCGCGCAGTTCATGAAACGTGATCGCAACTGGGTTGCCGAATCGTCAGGGGTGACAGCGTTGCTGAACAACAGCCGCGCACAAGGTGGGTACGACGCGTACTTCGGGACCTACACGACCAACGACGACAACAACACCGTCACCCAAACCCTGACGGGCGCGTTATCACAGGAGAACGTCGGGCAGACCTTGACTCGAAAGATAAAGGTGCTCGGTGACGAACTCACGATTCAGCTTCAGACGGTCGCAGCTGGCGGTGAACCCATGACGCGGACGTTGACGTGGAAGCGCGTCGGGTAGCACCGAACTGCCGCTCGGCGCTGCCCGGATTCGTCTGCGAAACTGCCTCGATGAGCTGGCCCGAGCGTTGGGATCGGCGCAACCAACGGGTCGCTGAGCGGCAGATGCGCAGCGGCGTTCCGCCCGACGATCCTATCGACGACAATCCAGTCGTTGCCGCTGGTTCACTGGCGTCGTGTCTCCCCGGAGTCGCCGGAGTTCTGGGAATTCTGGTGGCGGCGATCGCTGCGTGGCGGCTGAGACGCAAGCGCGAGTAGCGCATAGCTGCCGCTCGGCACGGTGCCGACATCCGCCGGCTGACGAGCACTCAATGGCCACGGACCCAAAGTCGTGGGCGCGCCTACTCGTCCGTGTCGCCCGTTGCATCACCGGCCTCGGTCGCTTCGACCCAGATGCTGTCTTGGATGTCGATCAGTTGCTTGGCGTCGGCCTGGCATTCGGCGCAGATGAAGACGTCGCCTGCGTGATCGCCACGAGTCTGCGACCGTTGACACACTGCACAGATGACGCCGGATCGAGACATGACAGCATCTTCGCGCGTCATGGCCGACTGGTCTCGGGGAAACCCACAGGGGATCGCTCCGGCTGAGGACGAGCGCGACGCCACCGAATCGCCGGACGCAGACGAGCGCATAATGCGCGGTGTGAACGTCGGAGAACGCACGCGATCACCCGGAGAACCGCTCACAGAGTGTCAACGGCCAACTTGTTGTCCTCGGTGGTGGCCGTTGAAAGTCCTCGCGGTTGGCCATCTCAGAGTGCTCGCGTCATTGGCCTCCTGTTCGGTGGGTGAGGCGGTAGCTGTCGCCGGTTGTGGTGATGATGTGGGCGTG
>JANYKU010000159.1 GCA_025358075.1 Ilumatobacteraceae bacterium | reverse complement strand
CCATCGAGACCGGGCTTGGCAACGACGACGCGATAGGGGCGCTTCACGAACCACGAACCATACGACGAGCGCTACGGTTGGCTCCAATCGCCATCCGGGGGCACACTGTGATCGTGCGACGACCTCAGCTACGTACCCCGCTCGCTCGAGCTGTCGTACCCGTTGTGGGCGGCATCGGCTTTTTTGGATTGCTCGCCCTCGTGCTGTGGGGCGTCGCCGGTCTCGTCTCGCAGAACGGCAGCGGGGCGACGGCCAACCTGGCCAGCAACCTGTTCCGCCCGGGTTCCGTCGAGCGCTACGCAGCGATCATCGACCAAGACGGCCCGGTGCTGTTCCCCGACCTGTTGGGCACCGACGGCGACAAGTCGATCGTGCTCGATCATCCCAGCACCGATGCCATGCATGACTGGCACATCTACCTCGGCCATCCCGCCGACCGGCCGATCACCTGCAAGGTCGTACAGGTCAAGCACACCAGGCAGTTCACCGATTGCGAGGGCCGCACGATCGACGTCTCCAATCTGGCGCTTCCGCCGAAGGGCATCGCCCCGGTGGTGAGCCCCGACGGGATCCTGACCCTCGACCTGACTCCCGACTGACGATACGGGTCAGACCAGCTCGGCGGCGCGCTGCACCAGCCGGGCAGCGAACTCCTCGGTGTGCGCCGGCAACTTGGCTCGATGCAACGCAACGCCTCCGAGCACCTCGGCGCCCAGCGAGTCGAGCACGTTGCTCATCTTCTGCAACGACTTGCCGGGGTTGAGCGCGTACGTGAGGAACGCTGCGGCTCTCTTCCCCTTCATTGCGGGCAACTTGGCCAGCTCGGCGAGCGCCCACGGAGTCTGGCCGACCACGAACAGCCCGTGAACCCAGGTACCCACCAACACGAGGTCGGCCGCCTGCAACGCGGCATAGTCGGGATGTCGCGCCGGCGACAACGCGGTGATTCCCCATCCGACCTGTTGCAACTGATCGGCGATCATCTCCCCGGCCTTCCAGGTGTTGCCGGTGAGGCTCTCGACGAGGATCGCTACTTTCATGGCACCAATTCAAGCACGGCCACGTACCTTGTCCGACTGTTCGATGAGCAGCCGCGCCGCCCGACCGATGCGCACTTTGCGCACGACCGTGACCGTGGCGAGCGAGAACATCGCGACGATGACGACACACAGGATCACGATGACCTTCAGCGGCAGAGTGCGCGTTCCTTCAAAGATGTAGACATCGGGCACGAGGTAGGCGACGAGTGAGACGACGCCCCACTTGATGGCCGATCTGTGGCGATCGTCGATGAAGCGAAGCACCATCTTCGGGGTCGTGATGGCGTCGAAGGTCGAACAGACGAGATCGAGGCTGAGGTAGATCCAGGGATTGAATCCGTAGCTGCCGAGCGCTGCCCAGATGATGATCGTGCGGACGACCGACCAGGCAATGACGATGATGGCCCAGACACGCGTGAGCAGCTGCCGCTTGCGCAGCGTCTCGGCCGTGTGCTGGATCATCACCACATCTTCACAGCTTCTTCAATGGTGCCCACGCCAACGAGAGATGCTTGGTTCCGGCGTCTCGGAAGCGAATCGTGGCCTCGGCCTTGTCGTCTTGGCCGCGGATGTCGATGATGACACCTTCGCCGAAGGCCGGATGCTCGACGTCGTCGCCAAGCCGCAGACCGATCGACTGTGCATTCGAAGGCGAGGGCGGCGAGTGCCGCTGCCCGGCCGCCAGCGCAGCCTCGACGACACGCTCGCGGTTCCGGTCTTCGTTCCGGTCGTCTTGCCGATCGCCGCGCCGGTAGGGCGTCGGGCTCGACCATTCGTCGCGGGCCCGGTAGCTCTGACGACCGTAGGTGCTGCGCCCGCTGACCGCGCCGACCTGCTCGATGAGCTCCGCCGGGATCTCGTCGATGAATCGCGACGGAGGGTTGTAGTTGGTGCTGCCGAACAACTGCCGGCTCCAGGCGTGGGCGAGGAACAGACGCTTTTGCGCCCGAGTGATTCCGACGTAGGCGAGGCGCCGCTCTTCTTCGAGCTCGACCGGCTCGGTGAGGGCTCGACTGTGCGGAAACACACCCTCTTCCATCCCGACGAGGAAGACGGCGGGGAACTCGAGCCCCTTTGCCGAGTGCAACGTCATGAGGACCACGCGGTCGTTGTCGTCGAGGTCGTCGGTGTCAGCGACGAGCGCCACTTGTTCGAGGAACTCGTCGAGCCGCGTGAACTCGCGAGCCGACCCGACGAGCTCGCCGAGGTTCTCGATGCGTCCTGCGGATTCGACTGAGCCTTCGGCTTCGAGCTCGGCCAGGTAGCCGCTGTCGTCGAGTGCCGCCTGCAGGAGATCGCCGGGCGAGTCGTCGAGACGCGATGCGAGGTGGTCGAGCAGCCTGACGAACGACTCGACGCCGCGGGCCGCCGAACCGGTGAGCCCGGCGTCTTGGGCGTGTCGCATGGCGTCGACAAAGGTGGTTCCGGCAGCAGCAGCAAGGGCGTCGAGCTTGGCGACACTGGCTTCGCCGATGCCTCGCTTTGGCACACCGAGCACGCGCTTGACGCTGATCTCGTCGGCCGGGTTGGCAACCGCCCGGAGGTAGGCCATGGCGTCTTTGACCTCGCGCCGATCGTAGAAGCGCGTGCCGCCGACCACCTTGTACGGGATGCCGAATCGCATCAGCGACTCTTCGAGCACGCGGCTCTGCGCGTTGGTTCGATAGAAGACCGCCATCTCTTTCCACATGAACGAGGCGTCGGCCTGCAACGACTTCATCGTGCGCGCAGCCCACGTTGCCTCGTCGCCTTCGTCCTCTGCGTGATATCGAACGATCCGATCACCGGTGCCGAGCTCGCTCCACAACTGCTTGTCTTTGCGATCGGGGTTGTTGACGATCACCGCGTTGGCCGCGTCGAGAATGGCCTGGGTGCTGCGATAGTTCTGATCGAGCACGATCGTGGTGACATTGTCGAACGCATCTTCGAACTGGGCGATGTTGCGCAAGTCTGCGCCACGGAACCGGTACACGCTCTGGTCGTGATCACCGACGATGGTGATCTGCCCGTGCTCGGCGGCCAGCGCCAGCGCCAGCTCGTTCTGGGCCATGTTGGTGTCTTGGTACTCGTCGATCAACACGTGCTGGAAGCGCTGTTGGTAGTGGGCCAACACATCGGGGCACGAGCGGAACAGCTCGACCGTCTTCATCAACAGGTCGTCGAAGTCCATTGCCCCCGCCTTCAGCAGGCGTGCCTGGTAGTCGACGTAGATGTCGGCATGCTTTCGCTCGAAGATGTTGGTTGCCCGCTCGACGGCCTGCTGCGGCGTGATCAACTCGTTCTTCCACAAGCTGATCTGCCCGTGTGCGGCCCGCGGCGGGAACCTTTTGGCGTCGAGGTGGAGATCGCGAATGACGTAGCCGGTGAGGCGCTGGGAATCGGCTTGGTCGTAGATGCTGAACGTGCGCGGATAGCCGAGCCGGTCGCCGTTGGCTCGCAGGATGCGAACACACGCCGAGTGAAAGGTGCACACCCACATCGCTCGCGTGACCGGGCCGACCAGATCGGCCACACGACGACGCATCTCCTCGGCGGCCTTGTTGGTGAAGGTGATCGCCAGAATTGCCGACGGCGGCATGCCCTCGTGGATGAGGTGGGCGATTCGCTGCGTGAGCACCCGGGTCTTGCCTGAGCCTGCGCCGGCGACGACCAACAGTGGCCCACCGCGGTGGACGACGGCATCGAGTTGGTCTGGATTGAGCAGGTCGAGATCGAGCCCCGAGCGCTCGCCCAGTGCGTGCTCGGTCGGCAAAGTCATAGTGAACCCATCCTACGGAAGGGGTGTCACGTAGAAGTCACGCCGTTGCGAATATGGTGGCCGGGTGGCTCGCCTGACCCGACTGCTGGCGCTGGCGGCGGTCAGTGGCGGGTTGGCGGGAGTTGCCTCGTACGCCTTTCTCCAGTCACTGACCTGGGCGACACGAACACGAACGGACCACGGCTGGCTGGTGTGGTTGCTGCCGGCGATGGGGCTGGTCATCGGATTGATCTACACCCACTGGGCGGGCCGCGCCGCCCGAGGTACACGACTGGCCGTCCGCGAGGCACGCGCGCTGCAGGCCGGTGTTCCGACCCGGATGGCACCACTGGTCTTTGGTTGTGCCGTCGCCGGACATCTGTGCGGCGCATCGGTGGGGCGCGAAGGCGCGGCGGTTCAGATGTCGGCATCGATCACCGATTCCGGTGCTCGGCTGCTGAAGCTCGACGAGCGCGATCGGCAGGTGTTGCTCGGCGCGTCGCTGGCCGCGGGCTTCAGCGCGATCGTCGGCACACCCGTTGCCGGATTCTTGTTCGCGGTCCAACTCACCAAACGTCGCGGAGTGCACGCGTTGGTCGCCTGTGCCGTTGCGTCCGGTGTTGGCTACGCCGTGGTGCGTGTGCTCGGACACAAGTTGGACTACCCGACCGTGCAGGCACCGAATTGGACGATCGCCTTGCCGGTGAAGTTGCTGATGGCCGGCGCGCTGTTCGGTCTCGTCGGCCGGGTGTACATGCTGGCCGGCGATCAGTTGAGCCAGCGGATCACGTCGTACGTGTCGTGGCCTCCCCTCAGGCCGGTCGTCGGCGGCGTCGCCACCATCGCACTCGCGGCACTGCTCGGTCACGACTATCTCGGGCTCTCGCTGCCGCTGCTCGGCAAGGCGGTGGCCGGGGTGCATGTCTCCTGGTGGGTCCCGTTGCTCAAGCTGCTGTTCACGGTGATCGCCCTCGGTTCGGGATTCGTCGGCGGTGAGGTCATCCCACTGTTCGTCATCGGCGCCACGTTGGGCGCGACGTTGGCCGATCCGTTGCACATGTCGCCCGTCCTGTTGGCTGCCTGCGGACTGGCCACCCTCTTCACCACCGCCGCGCAGATCGGGCTCACGGGAGTAGCGATCGGTACCGAGCTGTTCGGCTGGCACGCCACAGTTCCCGCCGCCATCGTGGCGATCGCGGCGTGGGCGACCGTGGGCAGGCAAGGCCTCTACGTCAACCGGGGCGAAAGCGCAGACCCGCTCGCCGCCGCACCAGCGCCCAGTCATTGACCACGATTCGCTTCTTGCCCGTCTCCAGAATGCCTTCCGCCCGTGCCTCGTTGAGCACTCGATTGGTGATGCGCAAGCCGACACCCGTCATCGAGGCCAGCTGTTGCTGGCTGATCGGCAGCTCGAGGCCGGCGCGGCGCGTCTCGTAGACGTCGCCCAGGCGCCACAGCTGGCGATAGAGGCGAGTTGAGCCGTCGAGCTCCGACAACTCGCTGACCTGTGTCGTCAAACGCTGAACCAAACGCAGGAGGGCTTGGATGAACACATCGGAGATCCGCGGGAAACGCAAACGAAGGGCCTCGATGTCCGCGCGCAGGATCTGTACGACCTCGACCGGCGAGAGTGCCTGCGTCGTCGCTGTACGCACGCGCTGCTCAGAGAGGATGGCCAGCTCGCCGAACATCTCCCCGGGCCCGAGGATCGCCAGCAACATCGGATCGCCACGCTCGCCGCCGCTCCAGATGCCGATGCGCCCACTGACCAACACGTAGACGGCATCGCCGGTTTGGCCTTCGTGGTAGAGGTAGGCCTGCGCGGGAAACTTCAGGCGCCGGCAGCGGGCTTCGAGCGCAGTTCGTTCGCGTTCTGGCAACGAGGCGAAGAGCGCGATCGGTTCGGCGATGACGCCACGCTACACCAACACGCACCATTGCGTGTTAGAACACGCACAAGAGCGTGGTCTGATCTGCACGCAGCGTGGTTTCGTTCACACATGACGACGAACTCCACACCCGAAGAAGTCGCGGCACTGGTTCGCCGGCACTTCGACGGCGACGCCAAGGCGCTGGCCGAGCTGATCCAGATCTTCCACTCGTTGGTCCGTGCCGCGGCACGCCGAGTGCTGCGCTGCTCCACCGATGTCGACGACGCCGTCCAGGACACGTGGTTGAACTTCGTGCGCTTCGGAGATCGGATCGCCGATCCGACTCGGGTTGGCGCCTGGCTGTGGATCGTTGCGCTCAACTCGGCACGCCGGATCCAGCGGCGCGACAGCCGTTGCATCGTGGCCGACAACGTCGCCGATCTCGCCGATGCGATGGCCGACGAAGTGCCGGATCCCGATCTCGCCCTGCAACGCTGCGAGCGGGCCGCCGCGGTCCACCGCGCTGCGGCCGAGATGAGAGAGCAAGACCAACGGGTGTTGAGCCTGATGATGGACGAGCGCGGGTACGACTACCGGCAGATCAGCTCGATCAGCGGCCGGCCGATGGGCAGCCTGGGCCCGACACGCGACCGGATCATTCGCAAGTTGCGGACCAACCCGGACGTTGCAGAACTGATGACCGCAGTCTGAACGAACGTCTCATGTAGACATGACGCATGGCGGTGGCAGCGCGTTCGTTGGGTCTCCTGCTGCCCCCATCTGAGGGCAAGGCATCGGGCGGCGACGGTCCGAGTTGGTCCCCCGATCTCGGCCACTTCTCCGCCCTGGCGGTACGTCGCGCGCAGTTGGTTCGAGCCCTCGACGCGGCGGGCGGCGGCGACGAACGACTGCTCGGTGTCGGTGGTCAGCACCTCATCGACGCTCGTCTCGCCAACTCCTTCCTCACCGACAATCCATGCCTTCCAGCATGGCGGCGCTACACCGGCGTCGTGTGGGGCGCTCTCGACCCGGCGTCGCTCCCGGCCGGTGTCAAACGCAGGGCGATGTCGTCGGTGGTGGTCATCTCCGGCCTTCTCGGGCTGGCGGCTCTCGACGATCCGATACCCGAATACCGGTTGAAGATGGGCGCGTCGCTCGCCCCGTTCGGCAGGCTCAGCACGTGGTGGCGGCCGGCCATCGGCGAGGCGCTGACCGTGTGGGCCGGGCGACGGTTCGTCGTCGACCTGCTGCCCAACGAGCACCGCGCGGCATGCTCCACCGCTCGCCTGCGAGGAGTCTCGGTGACGTTCGTCGAACGTGCCGGGAAGGTGGCCGGGCACGATGCAAAGAGCGCCAAGGGTCGCCTCGCCCGTCACCTGCTGACCAGCGGCGGGCATCCTCTTGACGCCTTGGAATCGTGGGTCGACGCCCGCTTCGACCTGGTGGTCACCCCGATCGGTCGCTGACGCGCGCTGGTAGCGTCGCCACGATGGATGTGATCTCGGCGGCTGATCTCGAACGCCGGGGCGCACTGCGAAAGATGAAGATCGGCGCGACCGCGTTGCTCGTTGCGGTCACGGTCGTGTTCTTCATCGCCCGCTGGCAGCAGCAATACCACGGCTGGGTCGGCTACATCCGAGCGTTCGCCGAAGCGTCGATGGTGGGTGCCCTGGCCGATTGGTTCGCGGTGTCGGCGTTGTTCAAGCATCCACTCGGAATACCGATCCCGCACACCGCGATCATCCCCCACCGCAAGGATCAGATCGGCCGTTCACTCGGCGACTTCGTACAGACCAACTTCTTGACCCGCGAGGTGCTCGACGAACGACTGGCCAGCGCCAACGTCGGCAAGCGACTCGGCGATTGGCTCGCCGATGAACGTAATGCCAACAAGGCAGGCGAGGGCGTCACTGATCTTCTGCGCGGCGCGCTCGAGGTGCTCGACGATCGTGATGTCTCGTCGTCCCTCGAAACGTTGATCGAGCGCAGGGTGCGGGCGACCCCAGTCGCGCCATTGGTCGGCAGGGCCATCGATCTCGCCATGGAAGGCGGGCACCACCAGAGGCTGTTCGACGCGATGATGACCGGGCTCGGCAGCTTCATCGAAGAGAACCGAGCCACGTTCAGGGCCCGACTCGAGCACGAGTCGCCGTGGTGGGTGCCCGAATCGATCGATGATCGGCTGTTCGCCAAGATCTACGGCGCGGTGCGCGGCTTCCTCGCGGATGTCGGCGCCGATTCGAACCACGAATTGCGGCAAGCGATGGATGCACGCGTCGCCACCTTCGCCGATCGCCTACGAACCGACCCGGCACTGTTGGCCAAGGGCGAGGAGCTGAAGCTCGAGCTCCTCGCCCACCCCGATGTTCGTGCCTGGCTCGGTTCGCTGTGGGGCGAGGTGAAACGCAACACCGTGGCTGCCCTCGACGATCCGGGCAGCGAGCTTCGACACCGACTCGATGTTTCGCTGACCTCGCTCGGCCGCCGGCTGGCCGCCGAGCCGGCGCTGCAGGCCAAGGTCGACGATTGGGTGTTGCGCGCCGCCGGCCACGTTGTCGACCACTATCGCGGCGAGGTGGCCGACCTGATCGCCGGCACCGTCGCCAAGTGGGACGGCGCAGCGACTGCCGAACGCCTGGAGCTGCAAGTCGGTCGCGATCTGCAGTTCATCCGCATCAACGGCACGATCGTCGGTGGCCTCGCCGGCCTGGTCATCTACACCGCCAGCCAGTTGCTGTTCTGACTGGCGGCTCAGCCCCAGTCGCTGCGCGTCGCCGGCATACCCGCTTCACCGGTTTCAGTGGGCACGACGCCGAGCACCTGATGGATGGCGACGCCGCCGTCTTCGAAGCCGATCGCCGATCCGGCCATGTAGAGCCGCCAGATCTTCGCTCGGGCTTCACCCACCATGGCGACCGCCTCGTCCCAACGCGATTCGAGGTTCGACACCCATGCACGAAGGGTGCGCGCATAGTGCTCGCGCAACGATTCGACATCGCGAACCTCGAACCCGGCGCCCTCCATGGCCAGCACGACCTTGCCGACGTCGATGAGCTCGCCATCGGGAAACACATATCGTCCGACGAACGAGGTCCGCCCGAGTTTGGAGCCGCCGACCGACGAGATGGCGTGATTGAGCAGGCGCCCGCGTAGGCCCAGCACGGAGCGAAGCGTGGAGAAGTACTGATCGATCTTGTCGTGACCGACGTGTTCCGACATACCGATCGACGAGATCGCGTCGAACTTCTCGCCGGCTAGATCGCGGTAGTCCTGTAGCCGTATCTCGACTCGATCGGCAACGCCTGCTTCCTCGATTCGCTTCCGGGCGAGGTCGGCCTGGGCGCGGCTGATGGTGATTCCGACTACGCGGGCCTGGTGATGAACGGCGGCGTGGATGGCCAGAGAGGCCCAGCCACATCCGACGTCGAGCAGGCGCATGCCGGGTCGTTCGTGCAAGCCGAGCTTTCGACACACGAGCTCGTGCTTTGCCGCCTGAGCTTCCTCGAGCGTCGAGTCTGGCTGTGTGAACTGAGCACACGAGTAGGTCATGGCCGGGCCGAGCACCAAGCCGTAGAAGTCGTTGCTGACGTCGTAGTGGTGGCCGATCGCATCCGCGTCGCGTCGCGCCGAGTGACGCCAACCGCGAAGACGGGCCTCTTCCGGCGGCGGAGCAAGCGGGGCACCGAGAGCACCGACCTTCTTTGCGGCGCGCACCACGGTCGACAGCGACTTGAGCGCCGACGTCGTCGCCAGTCCCTCCGGCTTCGAGTCACGGAACGCGGTGACGACGTCGAAGAGGCTGCCGTCGACTTCGATGTCGCCGCTGACGTAAGCACGGCCGAGCCCGAGCTCGTTGGGCATCCACAGCAGTCGCCGGATGGCATCTGCCGACATGAACCGAAGCGTTGCCACCGAATGTTTCGGTTTCAGCGAGGACCCATCCCAGAACTCGAGCCGTAGCGGAATCGCTGCGCCGAGGAGACCGTCGACGACGGGCTTCATCGTCGACGCGACTCCGCCGACGGCGTCGACAGGTGGAGCCGGGGCAGGCGCGTTGGCAGCATCGGTGAGTGTTGACTGTGCAGGCGGATTCATTGCGTCACCCCTGTGTAGATCCCGTTCTCGTCCGCCGAGATTACGACGTCGGGAGTGAATACCCAGAACCCAGCGCTGGCAATCGACCCAACTAGGCCGACAGCGTGGCGAGCGTCGCGAGCGTCGCGACGGCCGCGTCGGACAGCATGTCGACGACAACAGCTACCGGTTTGCCGGGGCCGGTCACCGCCGCCAGCGCGCGGCGGCCCGATCCATCGGTTGGAAGGCCAACGGTGAGAATGGCGAACCGACTCGTGGGTTCGGTCTCGCGAACGATCGAACCCTTGGCAATGGCCCGCCACAGCAAATCGATACGTTGCGCGCCTGGCCGGTTCGATGTGCGTCCACCAACCACCTCGAACCACCACACCCTGCCTGCGCGATCGGTGGCTCGCAACGTCGGCGCCGCGCCCGGGATCAACGCGGCCTGATCATCGATCTCGATGAAGCCGGCATTGGTCAGCAATCGCTTGGCAAGTTCCTTCGACGACCAACCACCATGGAACGGGTCGGTCGCGCGGCCATCGTTGGCCGAGATCTCGATCGGCAGCGACACCACCTCACCCGCAAGTCGGTGCCGGGCAGTTTCGACATACCCAGCGTCGGTGTCGTAGCCGATGTAGTGCCGGCCGGTGCGCATCGCGGCCACCGCGGTCGAACCGGAGCCGATGAACGGATCGAGTACGACGTCACCCACGTACGTGTTCATGTGGATCAGTCGTTCGGGCAAGGCCACCGGAAATGGTGCCGGGTGGCCAACCCGGCCGGCGCGCTCGGGTGGGATCTCCCAGACATCGACGGTGGCCTCCATGAACTCGTCACGGCTCGAAGTGCCCACCGATGGCAGGCCGAGCTCTGCGCGGTGCTTGGGGTCGATGGCTCGATCGAAACGACCCTTCGAGGCGATGATGATCCGCTCGCTGAGGTCGCGCAGTACCGGGTTGGCCGGCCGTTGAAAGCTTCCCCACGCGCAGTTGCCGGCAGCGCCTCGCTGTTTGACCCACAACACCTCGCCGCGCAGCAGCATCCTCAGGTCGTCCTGCAAGATCGTCGTGACGTCGGCCGAGAGCGACCGATAGGGACGACGACCGAGGTTGGCAACGTTGACGGCGAGACGACCGCCCGGTTCGAGGACGCGCACGCATTCGGCGAACACGTCACGGAGTTGCTGCAGGTACTCGAAGTAGGTGGCCGGCACATGACCCTGACCGAGTGCCTCTTCGTATTCCTTGCCGGCGAAGTAGGGAGGCGACGTCACGACCAAAGCGATGCTGTTGTCGGCGACGTCGAGCATCTGCCTGGCATCACCGACGATCAGTCGATCGACGGCCAGTGGGCGATTGACGTGATCGTCGGTGTTGATCACCGGCGCCTGGAATCGCTCGTAGAACGCAGTGGAGTCGTGGCCCTCGCGGCGACCGACTCCGAAGGCGGAGGTGCGAGTCCCACGTCGCTTTGCCGCAGCCCGACCGGCGCCATCCTCCACGCGGCAACGTTACGCGGCCCGGCGTCGCGGCCCGGCGATACGCGGCTCAGTAGCCTGAACGGCGATGGCCTACCGGTACCTGTGGACTCCGCTGCCGCTCGGCCCGATCACCACGCGCAACCGCCTCGTGTTCAGCGCTCACCTCACCAACTACGCACGCGACGGCAAGCCCACCGAACAGCATGCGGCCTACTACGCGGCTCGCGCCGCCGGCGGCGTGGGCCTCATCATCACCGAAGAGCATTCGACCCACCCCACCGATTGGCCGTACGAAAAGCTGATCCACGGCTTCCACCGCGACGTGATCCCCGGGTACCGGGCGATCACCGACGCGGTGCACCGTCACCGCGTGCCGATCTTTGCGCAGATCAATCACAACGGTGGCCAGGCCAGTTCGATGTACACGCGGTTGCCGGTGTGGGCACCATCGGCGGTCGCCGATCCGTTGTTCCGGGAAGTGCCGAGGGCGGTGACCCAGGCGGAGATCGACGAAGTGGTGGCCGGCTATGCGACGGTTGCCCAACACTGTGCAGAAGGAGGTTTCGACGGCATCGAACTGCAGTGCAGTCATTCGTCGATCGTGCGCGGCTTCCTGTCGCCGGCCACCAACCGCCGCACCGATCACTACGGCGGCTCGCTCGTCAACCGCACCCGGTTGCTGCTCGAGATCGTTGAGGCGGTGCGCGGAGTCATCGGCAATGGTCTGGCACTCGGCGTGCGCATTTGCGGCGACGAACTGATCGAGGGCGGCACCACGATCGACGACGCCGTCGAGGTTGCCCGCATGGTCGAAGCGAGTGGGCACGTCGACTACATCAACACCTCGATCGGGGTAGCGACGGCGAGCCTGTTCATGATCGAAGCGAGCATGCACATCCCCCCGGGATACGCGATGTTCATCCCATCGGCGATTCGCAAAGCCATCGAGTTGCCGGTCGTGGGGGTCGGGCGATTCAAGGACCCGCTGCAAGCAGAGCGGGCACTCGCCGAGGGCCATTGCGATCTCGTCGGTGTCGTTCGCGGGCAGATCGCCGATGCCGACTTCGCCGCGAAGGCCAAGGCCGGGGCCACCGACGAGATCCGCCTGTGCCTGTCGTGCAACCAGGAATGCGTCGGCCGAATGGGCCTCAACCGCTGGCTCGGCTGCATCGAAAACCCGCGGACGGGCCGCGAGCACGAGTACGAGCAGCGAGCCGCGGCGAACGCGAAGCGGAGGTCGAGCTCGACCATTGTTGTCGGCGCAGGTCCGGGGGGCTTGCAGGCCGCGATCGCGGCGGCACGCGCTGGTCAGCAGGTGACGGTCTATGAGAAGCAGCCGCATGCCGGCGGGCAGGTCCGCCTGGCGGCGATGGTGCCCAACCGTGCCGAGTTCGGCGACCTGATCCGCAACCAACTGACCGAGTGCCGGCGACTCGGCGTGACCATCGAGTTCGATGTGGAGGCGACGGCCGGTTTGATCGCCGAACAGCACCCGGCCCGCGTGATCGTTGCCACGGGTGCCGAGAGCCAGCGACCGTGGTGGGTCCCGGCCGGAGCGGATCACGTGGTCGATGTGCGCGACGTGCTCGACGGCACCGCGAGTCCGACCGGTGATGTGGTGGTCATCGACGAGCTCGGCTTTCATCAAGCGACGTCGGTCGCCGAGCTCTTGGCGGATCGAGGCTGCCGCGTGGAGATCGTCACCAATGGCATGCTCGTCGGTCAGGACCTCGGCGTCACGCTCGACATGGAGAACTGGTGGATGCGGGCCGGCGCGAAGGGCATCGTCCAGTCAACGGATCTCGTGGCGATGGGGATGGGTGACGAGTCTCCACCGCGCACGCTCAACCTCCTGCATCACCCGACGGGCGTCAACGTCAGCCGGACTCCGGATTGGGTGGTGCTCGCGGTGCCGGCGACTCCGGTTGATTCGCTGTACCACGAGCTCGAGGCTCAGGGCATCATCGTCGAACGGATCGGCGACTGCGTGGCACCTCGTCGAGCCCACGCTGCCGTTGTCGAGGGCGAGCGGGCGGGCGCGGGACTCTCCAGCTGAGCGCCATCGGTGTGGAGTTGTTGGCGCACACCTGGGCACGCCGAAACCCTCCGCACGCCGGCGCTAGGACTACACGCCGACCGCGGGGAGAGCTAGAGCGGGCCCCGCATGACCAGGGCCGCCTGGTCATGCGGGGCGGCTAGCAGTCTCTCCGGCGCGCCTCGCTCGTCCGCGGGGGCGGCAAGTTCGTCGACTCGCGGGACGGGGTGCGTATCGACAAATGGCGAGCTGGCTCGCCGGAGAGACTTCCTGTGGTGAACGGTTCGGCAGACCGATCACCGAGACTTCATCGGCCGCAACGACGATTCGAGACCGCGCCACCGACACCTTGTGCCCGCCTCGTCGCGTTCTGCAAACACGCCAATACGCCAAACGGCCACCTTTAGGGGTGAATGCGTGACCGGGGTCTGGAGCAACGCGCCCACGAACGAAACTTTCAAACGTGGTCCCACCAGAATACGCCGCAACAGAGGTGTTCACAAGCCACAACAGGGGGTGCATCACCTGCCGCACCACATGGGTCTGCGAAACACGTTGCTGCAATACTGAGCCGGTGAACGAGAACCCGCTGGTCGCCGTTGTCATGGGGTCGTCCAGCGACTGGTCGACGATGACCAAGGCAGCCGAGGTGCTGCAGGAGTTCGGCGTTGCTCACGAAGTACGGGTCCTCTCCGCACATCGCATGCCCGACGAGATGTTCGCCTTCGCCGCATCGGCCGCCGCCCGCGGGCTGCGGGCGATCATCGCCGGTGCCGGAGGAGCGGCCCACCTGCCGGGCATGCTGGCGGCAAAGACGACCGTTCCTGTTCTCGGCGTGCCGGTTGCTTCCCGCCACCTTGCCGGGCAGGACTCGCTGTACTCCATCGTGCAGATGCCCGCCGGCGTGCCGGTGGCGACATTTGCAATCGGCGAGGCAGGCGCAACCAATGCTGCACTCTTTGCGGTGGCGCTGCTGGCGGCCGGCGACGAAGGTCTCACCAGCGCGCTCGACGCGTACCGCCGTCGACGGCACGACGAGGCCGCCGCGGCCGTACTGCCTCCACGATGATCACGCCGCCGGCAACGCTCGGCGTCCTCGGTGGCGGTCAGCTGGGGCGATACTTCGTGATGGCGGCCCGCACCATGGGCTACCGCACCATCGTGCTCGAGCCCGACCCGCAGGCGCCCGCCGGCAGGATTGCGGATGAACACCTCGTCGCCGCGTTCGACGACGAGGCAGCGCTGCAACATCTGGCGAACGCCTGCGCGGCGGTCACCACGGAGTTCGAGAACCCTCCGGCGGCCGCGATGCAGTGGCTGGGCACCCATACCGTTGTTCATCCCTCCCCCACTGCGGTCGCCATTGCCCAAGACCGTCGCGCAGAGAAGGCATTCCTCGATCGCGCCGGCATCCAGATCGCGCCGTTCGTCGTGATCGAGAACGACGCCGATGTCGAGGCCGCGGCCGCCTTTCCCTACCCCGCGATCTTGAAGACGGCTCGCCTCGGCTACGACGGCAAGGGCCAGATCGCGATTGCCGCCCACGATCGACTGCCCACATCATGGGAAGAGCTGCAACGTCAGCCGTGCGTTCTCGAGCAACGACTCGCGCTCGACGGCGAGTTGTCGGTCGTGCTCGCCCGCTCTCAGTCGGGAGAAACCGCGGTGTACTCCGTGGCTGCCAACACCCACGTCGATGGGATCCTCGACTGCACGGTCGTTCCCGCTACCGCGCCCGGCGCGACGGAGCTGGCAAAAACCATCGCCGAGGCGCTCGACTACGTCGGCATGCTCGCGGTGGAGATGTTCGTGGTGGATGGTCGATTGCTGATCAACGAGCTCGCCCCGCGCCCGCACAACAGCGGACACTGGACGCTCGACGCCGCGCGCACCAGCCAGTTCGAGCAACAGGTGCGCGCACTCTGCGGCGTCGGTCTCGGCGATCCGTCGCTGCTTGCCCCCGCCGCGGCAATGGTCAACCTGCTCGGCGATCTGTGGGTCGGCGGCGAACCCGACTGGTCGGCGGCGTTTGCCAACCCCGAAGCGTCGTTGCATCTCTACGGCAAGCAAGCGCCGAGGCCAGGGCGCAAGATGGGACACCTCACGGTCACCGCGGAGACACCCGCGCAAGCCGAGCATGTCGCCCGAGCCATTCGGTCGCGCCTCACCCTTCGCTAGGTCTCGGCCGCTAGTCTGCGGCCAGCATGATCGCCGGAATCGTCACCGATCTCACGGACTGGCTCGACCGTGTCTCCAGCCATTGGTGGTTCCTCGTGATCATCGTCGTCATCGCCTTTCTCGACTCGGTCATTCCGGTGGTACCCAGTGAGACCTGTGTGATCATCGGTGGCGTCGCCGCCAGTCAGGGCACACAGAGCCTGTTGATCGTGATCGCCACGGCCGCATTCGGAGCGTTTCTCGGCGACAACACCGCCTTCCTGCTGGGGGTGCGCGCCAGCGACCGGTTCCACCGCCGCGCCGAGCGGCGGCCGCGGTTCGCCACCAAGATGGATTGGGCGCACCAACAGATCAGCAGCCGCGGAGGTCTGCTGTTGATCACGGCGCGGTTCATCCCGGGAGGCAGAACGGCGCTGACCCTGTCGTGCGGGATCACCCGCCAGCGGCAGGCGTGGTTCATCCGTTGGGTCATCGTGGCGACGGTGATCTGGGCGTCGTACGTCGCGCTACTCGGTCGGATCGGCGGCGAAGCGTTCAAAGATGACCACACCAAGGCGTTCATGTTCGCCTTTGGGCTGGCGATCGGAACGAACATCATCATCGAGGTCACCCGGCACGTTCTCAAGAGGCGTCGCACTGCAGTGGCGGCCGGCTGACAACGTGGATCGACGTCTCGCCCAACTCAACGTCGCCACCCTGCTCCACCCGATCGACGATCCGCGCACCGCCGAGTTCGTCGACGCGCTGCCGCTCGTGAACGGTGCCGGCGAGAAGTCGCCGGGCTACGTGTGGCGGCTGCAATCCGACTCCGGCGATGCCACCGACATCCGGGTCTTCGACGATCCGCTGGTGATCGTCAACCTGACGGTCTGGGAATCACTCGATGCACTGAAGGCGTTCGCCTACCGCGGCGTCCATCGCAACTTCTTCCGGCGGCGCGCCGATTGGTTCGTTGCCGGTTCCAGCCGTACCGCGTTGTGGTGGTTGCCCGCCGCTGTCCTTCCATCGACCGACGACGCCAAGCGCAGGCTCGACTTCATCGCCGCCGTCGGGGTTTCGCCGTACGCGTTCGAGATGGGCCAACAGCATCGCGCCCTTGTGATCGAACACGTCAATGTCGACGACGAGCGCGCCCGCGCCATGTTCCGACAGTTGAACGGCGACGCAGTGGTGATCGATCGCCTCGCCGTCGCCGAGCTCGACGACGAAGCGGTGGCGTGCGGCGCCTATCGACTGCTCGACGACACCACCGCAGAGATCAGCCGCATGTACGTGGCCCAGCCGGCACGCGGCCTTCGAATCGGTGCCGCGCTCATCGCCGAGTTGGAAGCGGTGGCGCGGCGCGACGGACTGCAGCGGTTGCTGTTGCAGACATCGGCCGTCGACCTGTACGAGAAGTTCGGATACCGTCGCTCGGCTGTTGACGTCGAGCCGGCACCCGCCGAGAAGTCGACGTGGATGGAGAAGTCGCTGAGCGCTGAGCCCAGCCGTTTAGCCTGATCTCGATGCTTGCGGTGATCGTGGTGCGCGATGGAGTGCTGCCGCTCGGCGCCCATGAATCAATCTCCGAGTGCGATGGCCGGGCCGTACTCGTCGGAACGGGCACGGCGGCCGCCGCGTCCGACCTCGACCATGTGGCCCGCGAAGTCACGATGATGGAGGTCGGCGAGTTTCGCCCGGGCGCGTGGGCGGAGATGCTGGCAACGCAGCTCGCCGACGAGCCGATCTTGGTCATGCCGGCGTCGCCCGACGGCCGCGATCTGGCTCCCGGGCTGGCCGCCGAGCTTCGCCGACCGCTGTACGCGCAGGCCCTCAGCATCTCTCCGATCCGGATCGATCTCATCCGTCGACACGGCACCGAGCTGCATTCGATCGAACCGCCGCACACGTTCGTGGCAACCCTGCAACCCGGGGTCCGCGGAGTGGATCGCCTCGACGCGACCACCATGGTCCGCACGTTGGTCCCGGTGCTCGCCCAGCGCGACGACCCGACGATCGAAGCGGTTCCGCCACCCGACGCGGCGACGATCGACCTCTCGGAGGCGAAGCGCATCGTCGCCGGCGGTGCCGGGCTCGACGACCAGCGGCGCTTCCAACAACTGTCCGCGCTGGGAGCCGTGCTCGAGGCGAGTGTCGGCGCAACGCGGGTGATCACCGATCGCGGCTGGGTCGGCCACGAGCGTCAGATCGGCACGACCGGCGTCACCGTCGATCCCAGTCTGTACATCGCCTTCGGCATCAGCGGTGCGGTGCAGCACACCAGTGGGCTCGGTCAACCGCAACACATCGTCAGTGTCAACACCGACCCGTTCTGTCCGATGATGCAGCTCGCCGACCTCGCCGTGATCGGCGACGCCAACGCCGTGCTCGACGCGCTCCTCGAACAGATCACTCCACCGCATGCCTGAGAACGACTTCGATGTCGTCGTCGTGGGTGCCGGGCCAGCAGGATCGTGCGCGGCCATCGAAGCAGCGCGCAGTGGACTGCGCACATTGCTGCTCGAACGTGGCCCGTTCCCCGGCAGCAAGAACATGTACGGCGGTGTGGTGTACCCGCGCATCCTCGACGACCTGATCCCCGAGTGGTGGAACGAAGCCCCGCTTCAACGCTGGGTGACGCGGCGTTCGACGATGGTCCTCACCGACACGCAGGCATTGACCGTCGACTTCCGAAACGAGGCGTGGGCGGCGCCGCCGTACAACGGCGCGACGGCACACCGTCCCGAGTTCGACCGGTGGTTGGCAGACCATGCAGTGGCCGCGGGTGCGACATTGCTGTGCGACACGACGGTCACCGGTTTGCTGCGAGGCGAGGCGCGCCGGTCGGGGCGGGTCGTCACGGGCGTGCGTACCGACCGACCGGACGGCGATGTCACCGCATCCGTGGTCATCGCTTGCGACGGGGTCAACAGCTTCATCGCCAAAGAAGCGGGGCTTTACGGCACGCCCAATCCGAAGGACTTCACCCTCGGCGTGAAAGAGACCCTCGCACTGCCGCGGCAGGTCATCGACCAACGCTTCGGCGTGCGCGACCTCGAAGGCGTCGACATCGAGATCATCGGCTGCACCGGCGGGATCAACGGTGGCGGCTTCGTCTACACCAACCTCGAGAGCATCGCCGTCGGGGTCGTGTTGAAGCTCACCAGCCTCGCCGCGCAGACGACGCGACCCGAAGAGATCATCGCCAGGATGAAGCGCCACGCAGCGATCGCCCCGCTGGTGGAGGGCGGCGAGCTCGTCGAGTATTCGGCACACCTGATTCCTGAGGCGGGCCTTCGGATGATGCCGGAGATGACCGGCAATGGCCTGCTCATCGCCGGCGACGCTGCGGCGTTGTGCCTCGCCGCAGGCATCTGGCTGGAAGGCGTCAACTTCGCCATGGGCAGTGGGAGGTACGCCGGGCAGACCGCGGTCGAGGCCATTGCTGCGGGCGATGTCAGCCAGCGCGGCCTACGCGGTTATGCCAGCCGGCTCAGTGACACCTTCGTGCTGCGCGATCACCGCAAGCTGCGCCGTGCCCCCGAGCTCGTGCTCGGCGATCGTGTCCAGCACCTCTACCCGTCCATGATCACGGGCATGGCCGAGCGCATGTTCCGCGTCGACAACCCGTCGCCCAAGCCCGGGTTGCGGCGGATCTTTCGTGAAGAGCGCAAGCGTGCCGGAGTATCTCGTCGAGCGTTGCTGCGTGACAGCCGCGACGCGTTTCGGAGCTTCGGATGATCGAGCGCGACTCAACGTGGCCGGAGACGTCGTTCAGCGACCGGATGAGCACGGTCGATTTCAAGGTCGACGACAAGCCGCACATCGTCGTCGACGGCAAGGTGTGCGCGGACTGCACCACGCGTGCTTGCATCGTCGCCTGCCCCGCAGATCTGTTCGTGCCGACCAGTGCCGGCGGCATCGTCTTCAACTACGAGCAGTGCTTCGAGTGCGGTACCTGTTATCTCGTGTGCAACCACGAGGGCGCGATCAGTTGGTCGTATCCGGAGGGTGGGTACGGCGTGATCTTCCGGACGACCTGATGATCGCGGCGTGCATCAAGTCGATCGACGACCGCTCGACTCACGGCTTGTCGCCTGCGGACGAAGCCGCGATCGAGATGGCGTTGCGCCACGGCGAAGCCACCGGCCATACCGTCATCGCGGTGACGGTCGGCGGAGCCAGGGCCGATCGCGGCCTGCGCGTCGCGTTGGCGAGCGGCGTGAAGACGGCCATCCGTGTGGATGCACCGAACGATACGGAGAGCGCGGCAGTGGCTGCAGCGCTGGCACCTGTTGTGGCCCACAGTGCAACGGTCTGGTGCGGCGACTACTCAGCCGACCGAGGTACGGGGAGCGTTCCCGCGTTTCTCGCAGCACAGCTACGCCGTCAGCAGGCTCTTGGGCTGATCAGCGCCGAGTTCGTTGATCCACTTCGAGTCACTCGCCGCCTCGACGGTGGCCGGCGGGAAGTGCTGCGCATCACCGGCCCGGCCGTGCTCTCCGTCGAGGGCTCGATCGCCCGTTTGCGACGCGCCTCGCTGCGCCCGGCACTGGCCGCTCAATCCGCCGAAGTGTTGCCGTACGGCACCACGGTGGTGCCGAGCGGCAAAACCTCCCCGCCGGCGGTTCGTCCATATCGCCCACGCGCTCGCGTGCTGCCTGCGCCAAGTGGGGCGACTGCGCTCGACCGATTACGGGTGCTCACCGACTCGTCGGCTGCGCCGGAGCCGGGCGAGACGATCGAGGCCGGTCCGGCCGAGGCCGCGGCCCGGATCATCGAGGTCCTACGAGGCTGGGGCTACCTCGAGCTCGCCGAGTAGCTCGCGGTCAACGGCGTGAACGTGCCCGGCGGCGTGGCGGGGCAAGAAGCGCAGGGCGATCCCGGCACCGACCAGCACGACACCGGCCGACACCCACGAGCCGGCGCGGAACCCGTCGATGAACGCCGTGTCAACGGCGGCCTTGACGGCCGAGCCCGCTTGTGGACCCGCTTGCAAACCGGCACGGCGGGCGACGTCGATGCCGGCGCCCACGGAGTTGGCGGCCGCTCGCTGGGCGTCGGCCGGTACCGGTGACCCAGCGAGCAGATCGCCGAGGCGACTCGAGTAGACCGAGGCGAACAGGCTGCCGATGATGGCGACGCCCAGCGTCCCGCCGAGCTCGCGAGCCGTGTCGTTGACGGCCGAACCCACACCGGCCTTGGCCGGCGGCAGTGCGCCCATGATCGCCTCGGTGGCCGGTGCGTTGACCAATCCGAGGCCACCACCCATGAAGAACATCTGCCCGACGACCAACCAGTACGACGACGTTGCCGAGTCGCGAGTGGTCCAGGCGAAGCCGACGGCCATCGAGACCAACCCGGCGGTGACGATTGCCTTGGTTCCGAAACGCTCGGCGAGCTTGGCGCTGGCGGGTGCCGCCATGCCGGTGAACAGCGCGAACGGGACCGTGCGCACACCGGCTTCGAGCGTGCCGTACCCGCGCACGAATTGGAAGTACTGGGTGACCATGAAGATGAACCCGAACAGCGCGAAGAAGGCAAAGGCGACGGAGATGCTGCCGGCAGTGAATCGCATGTTGGAGAAGACTCCGACATCGAGCATCGGATGGTCGCTGTGCCGCTCCCACCGCACGAACGCGGTCAGCAGTGCAATCGCCAGCGCGAAGGCGACGAGGCTCGTCGTCGAGCTCCATCCGTGCTTCGGGCCCTCGATCACCGCCCACACGAGCACGGTCACACCAGCGATCGACATGGCGATTCCGAGTGGATCGAACCGGTGGATCGTGGTGTCGCGCGACGTCGGCACAACACGCCAGATCGCCAACATCGCAACGACGATCACCGGCACGTTGACCGTGAACACCGAGCCCCAGAAGAAGTGCTCGAGCAGAAATCCACCGGTCACCGGCCCGAGCGCGACAGCCAGACCACTGGTCGCCGCCCAGATCGAGATGGCGATCGCTCGCTGGCGGGCGTCGGTGAACACGTTGACCAAGATGGCCAGGGTGGCCGGGAAGATCAGTGCTGCCCCAACGCCCATCGCCGCACGCCAGCCGATCAGTTGGCTGGGGGTCGAGGCCATCGCAGCCAGGATCGACGTGCTGCCGAACGCCGCCATGCCGATCATCAAGGTTCCCTTGCGCCCAAAACGGTCACCGATGCTTCCGGCGGCCATCAGCAGCCCGGCGAACACCAGCACGTAGGCATCGACGATCCACTGCAACTGGCTGGTCGTGGCGCCGAGCTCGCGGACGAAAGTTGGCAAGGCGACGTTCACGATCGTGCCGTCGACGACGATGATGAACACCGAGGCGCACAGCACCGCCAAGATCGTCCATGGTGAGCGAGTCCCGGTTCGAGGAATCGTTGTCGGAGGATGTTGCATCGGACTTCCTTTCTTCCAGGGTTCTGGCTCTTCCAGATTCTGTTACCGTAACGTTGAGATAACATTGTTATCGCATCGTCAGACAGAGATCCACATGACATCCGACACAACGCTCCCCCACTATCCTGCCGCCATGGCGCAGCTCGACTCCGTGGGCTCCACCCTGCTCAAAGCCGCCGGCGATCTGCTGGCAACCGAGGGTCCGGCGGCCTTGACCGTGCGGCGAATCGCCACGGCCGCCGGCGTCAGCACGATGAACGTCTACTCGCGTTTCGGCGGTAAGGACGGGGTGGTCGAGCATCTTTTCGTGGAAGGTTTCAGCCGGCTCGGCGAAGCGATGAACGCCGGGCAGGCCAGCGACGATTCGATCGCCGACATTCGGGTGTGCGGCTTGGCCTACCGGCGCTTCGCCATCGAGCACCAGACGCTCTACTCGGTGATGTTCGATCGTGTCGTGCCCGACTTCCAACCGTCCATCGACGCCCAGGTTCTCGCCGGCAGCACCCTGCAGCTCCTCGCCACACGGCTCGATCGGGCGATGACCGCAGGGGCACTGCGGTCCGCCGACCCGCTGCGCACCGCGGCATTGGTGTGGGCCACCTGCCACGGTGTCGTCAGCCTCGAACTGAAGGCGGTCGGCCCAGCAGCGATCGACTGGCCGGCGGTGTACGACGACGCAATGGGCATGATCATCAGAGGGCTGTCATGACGGGCCGGCTCGGCGACGTGACCTGGACCGACCTCTGGAACGTCGCGCCGCGCCCGATCATTGCGATCCCCGTCGGGTCATGCGAGCAACATGGCCCGCACTTGCCACTCGACACCGACACTCGCATCGCCGTCGCCCTGGCCGAGGGTTTGGCGACATCGTTCGAGCCTGGCGACGTGCTGATCGGTCCGACGATCGGGGCGACGTCCAGTGGCGAACACGCCGGCTTTCCCGGCACGTTGTCGATCGGCGCCACGCTCCTCGAGCAGACGATCGTCGAGCTCGTCCGCAGCGCCGACTGGAGTGCAGGCGTGGTCTTGGTCAACGGCCACGGGGGCAACGCTCGACCGGTGCAACGGGCGACAAACCTGTTGCTCGGCGAGGGGCGGCGGGTGCTGGCATGGTGGCCGCACGTGCGCAACGGCGACGCTCACGCCGGCGAGACCGAGACCTCGATCATGCTGGCAATCGCACCGGCTCTCGTCCGCATGAGCCGCGCCGAGGCCGGCCGACCGGAGCAGCTCGTCGATCTCATCGACGAGCTGCGCGCCGACGGCGTGCGCGCAGTCAGCCCCAACGGGATCCTCGGAGACCCGCGCGGTGCGACGGTCGGTCACGGCAAGGCCTTGCTGACCAGGTTGACCATCGATCTCGTCGCCGCTGTGGACGAATGGCGAACGTGACCGAGACCTTCGTGCTCGATGGCAGCTACCGCCGCCACGACCGAGTCGTCATCGGTGGTTCGCCGCTGCGCCTCTTCCGACTCTCCGCCGGCGGACGCCGCGTCGTCGAGGCGATCGAACAACGGCGACCACCTCCGGCCGGCCACGCCAAGTTGACGAGCCGCCTGGTCGATGCCGGTGCCATTCATCCGACTCCAACGGATTCGCCGTTCACTGCAACCGACGTGACCGTGGTCGTGCCGGCCTATGGCGCACTGCCGGGCACAAACCACGACGGCGGCACCACGATCGTCGTCGATGACGGAAGCGAGCCACCACTGGCGGCGATGCCCGGTCGACAAACGCTGCGCCTGACCCGCAACCGCGGTCCGGCTGCGGCGCGCAACGCCGGGCTCGCCGAGGTGACCACACCTCTCGTTGCCTTCGTCGACACCGATGTCGATCTCGACGACCACTGGTTGGACGCGTTGTTACCGCACTTCAGTGATCCGCGCGTCGCACTCGTCGCACCACGAGTGAGGTCTACCGATGGGCCGACGGTGATCGCCAAGTACGAGACGACGCGGTCTCCGCTCGACCTCGGCTCCGAGCCCGCGGGGATCGCCGCCGGTTCGCGGGTCAGCTACGTCCCGGCCGCTGCCGTGGTTGCCCGCACCGACGTGCTGCGCGCCATCGAAGGCTTCGACGAGGCGATGCGGTCGGGTGAAGACGTCGACCTCGTGTGGCGGCTGCTCGAGGCCGGCCATCGCTGCCGATATGAACCGGCAAGTACCGTGCATCACCGACCACGAGCGACGTTCGCGGCGTGGGCTCGGCAGCGGATGTCGTACGGTCGGTCGGCGGCCGTGCTCGATCGCAAGCACCCGGGCGCGGTTGCACCTCTGCGGATGAGCGGGTGGAGTGCGGCGGTTTGGGCACTGGTGTTTGCCCGGCGGCCCGTCACCGCGGTGGTCCTGGCAGCCGGCACGACCGTCGCGTTGCGACGCAAGCTGCACGACCTACCCGCACAGGAATCGCTGCGCCTTGCCGGCCTCGGGCATCTGCATGCCGGTCGCCAAGTGGCCGCAACCATCACCCGCGCATGGTGGCCACTTGCCCTCGTGGTCGCACTGGTGTTCCGGAGGTCCAGATCGATCGTGGTTGCGGCGGCGACGGTTCCACCGCTGCTCGACTGGCTCGCGGGTCACACTTCGCTAGATCCTGTCCGGTATGTCGCCTTGCGTGTGGCCGACGACGTGGCTTACGGGGCCGGCCTGTGGATCGGTGTGATCGAGCATCGCCAGATCGGCGCGCTGACCCCCAAGTTCACGAATTGGCCGGGGCGAGGTGCCGGCTGAGGTCGTTGCATTCGACGCAGACGTCGTCGGGAATCAACCCCCAGCGCATCAACTTGTTGAAGACGATGCAGCCGAGGCACACGGCGAAGACCGACTCGAGCGTCGCAGCACCGACGAGGCCGACGATCAGCACGTACGTGACGGGATGCGCACCGAGACCCCAGGCCAACAACGCCCCTGCGCTGAAGGTGAGGCCGATGCCCTGCGCGAAACGCTTGGGCGGACCGGGAACGAAGCGGTGGTCGACGTCGAGTCGCGGTGTGACCACGCGTGTCACGAACTGGCCGAGCGGGCTGAGCCGCGGGCCGGTCAGCACTCGTGCCAGGAAGCCGTAGACGAGCGGCACGAGCACCCACCACTGGCGCACGGCGAGGAAGGCGACCCCCTGGGCGACGACGCCGCCGGCGACGAGTCGTGCCGACGTTTCGTTGACTGGATTGGGGAAACTCAGCAGCTTGCGCACACCAAAACTGTAGTGCGATAAATCCGATCGGACAACTCGGGATTCGACTCGGACCGGCCCGCGCGGACGGTCGAGGGCGGGGCCGAGGAACTACGGTTTGCACGGCATGACCTTGCGACTCACCGTTCAGCGCGCCGCATGGGAGCTGCACGTCCGCTCGCTGGCGGAGGCGGTCGACGGCCTGGTTCCCGTGGTCAAGGGGAATGGTTACGGCTTCGGTCGGCCGACCCTGCACGCCATCGCCTCGACCCTGTCCGACTTCGTGTGTGTCGGCACGGTCCACGAGCTCGATGCCGTCGCAGCCTCGGTCACGCCCGTCGTGCTGACGCCGACGTTGACCGCGCCGTCGTCGACGGCGCCGGTCCTCACGGTCGGTTCGGGCGGCGACGTGACCGCGCTGTCGGGTTGGCGAGGACGAGTCATCGTCAAGTTGCAATCGTCGATGCGCCGCTACGGCGCGACCCCGAACGAGATCCAAGCGGTCGTGACCGCGGCGCGCGCTGCCGGCCTCGAGATCATCGGCTGTTCGCTCCACTTGCCACTGGCCGGCACCGAGGCCGAGCGCGTTGCCGAGGTCGAGAACTGGATCGATCACCTCGACGCGCACGATACGCAGCATCCCCTGTGGCTCAGCCACCTGGACGCGCAGTCGTACTCGGCGCTGCGAGATCGCCACCGCGATCGCCAGTTCCGGCTGCGGCTCGGCACGAGGCTGTGGCACGGCGACAAGTCGTTCCTCCATGTACACGCCGATGTGCTCGCCGTTCACGAGATCCACGCCGGCGACCGAGCCGGATATCAACTGATCGACGTGCCGTGCGACGGTCACCTCGTAGTGGTCGGCGCAGGCTCGGCGCACGGGATTGCGGCGCTGCCCGATGGCGCCAGCCCGTTCCACTTCAGTCGCACACGCCTGACGATGCTCGAGCCGCCTCACATGCATACGTCGATGTTGCTCGCGCCCTCGGGCACACCGTGCCCTGCGGTCGGCGATCAAGTCGACGTGCAGCGGCCGTTGATCTCGACGCTGATCGACGAAGTCGAGTGGGTGTGAACATCGCCAACCGCGAGCGGGTGATCGATCTCGATGTCACCCGCGCGGTCGCGCTCATCGGCGTCGCCGCGATGAACTACCACGGCTACCTGATCGTGCTCGGTGGATCCGTCGGAAAATCCACGATCAACCGTTTCTTCGACCCGTGGAATGGGCCGCTGTCGACTCGCTTCGCGGCCACGTTCGTGTTGGTTGCCGGCATGGGAATCACACTGATGACCAACCGTGGCCGCCTCGATGACGACCGCGAGCGCCGCAGCATCGATCGATGGACGTTGATTCGGCGCGGGTTCCTGCTCTACGCGTTCGGCTTCGTCTTCGAATGGCTGTGGAGCGGCACGATCCTGTTCTTCTATGGCGCCTTCTTCATCGCCGGCGCACTGCTGTTCACGTTGCGCACCCGCTGGCTCGTTGCCGTCGGAGGGCTCGCCGCGATCTCTGCCGCGGCGATCCAGTGGTGGGCCTTCAAGGCCGACCACGACACGAGCTGGCTGCTCGGCGGCTGGTACTCGCCAGGGCCATACCGCTCGCCGCGTCGGTTGCTGTTCGACACCTTCGTCAACGGCACGCACCCACTTCTGCCATGGTTGGCGTTCCTGTGTGCCGGGATGATCCTCGGTCGCCATCTACCGCTGGCCATGCCTTCGCGTCGCATGCTTGCTGCCCTCGGCGTGGTGCTGGTGGCCGGCACCTATCTCGCCAAGCATGTCTTCGCCGACACGCCTCTGCGTTCGCAGCTGTTGGCCACCGATCCGTTCAGCCGCAGTCTCAACTACATGGCGTGTGCACTGGGTTCGGCGATCACTGCGTTCTGCGTGATCGGTTGGATCGCCAGCGCGACCCGTGGCGCGGTCGTGACCCGTGCGTTCGCCGCGGCCGGGCGTACGACGCTGACGCTGTACATCCTCCACGCGCTGGTCTTCGACGCCCTCGTCACCCATTGGCACCTCATCAAGCCGGCGGGCCTCGATGTGGCACTGGTCTTCGCCGCCTGCTACTGGGTGGTGGCAATCGTCGCTGCCGCCTTGTGGCAGCACCGCTTCGGCATCGGGCCCGCCGAGTGGATCTATCGCCGGTTCGGCGGCGGCCACTCGACCCAACTGATCGCCGCATCGGCTCCGGAACCGGTCACAACGCCTCGCTGAACGTGTCGCATTGCTTCGGGTCGCCGGAGTTGTAGCCACGCGTGAACCACGTTTGCCGCTGCTCGGCGGAACCGTGAGTCCAGGCCTCCTTGTCGATCCTGCCCTGTGTCTTTTGTTGGATGCGATCGTCGCCGACGCCGGCAGCCGCGTTCAATGCCTCGTTGATCTCGTTGGGTGAATCGAGCAGCCCGCGCGACGCCGCGTCGCCGACCCAGATCCCGGCAAAGCAGTCGGCCTGCAACTCCAGCGCCACCGAATATTGATTGGCCCGACCCGGATCGTTCTGCTGCGCCTTCTGCACCTGATCGTTGATGCCGACGAGGTTCTGGATGTGATGGCCGTACTCGTGAGCGACGATGTACTGCTCGGCCAGGTCGGTGGGCTTGCCGATGAGTTGCGTCTCGAGTGCTTGCATGAAACCGAGATCGATGTACACCTCGTGATCGATCGGGCAGTAGAACGGGCCCGTCTGCGACGAGGCCTGCCCGCAGCCCGTGCTCGTGGCATCGGTGAAGAAGACGGTCTTGGTCATCTCATAGTTGACGCCGTAGAACTTGGGGAGGTTGGCCTGCCAGAAGTTCTGCACATCGACGGTCGCGCCGCACACGATCTGTTCGAGATCGCTGTTGCACGATCCGGCAGACGAAACACCCGTCCCGGTTTGTTGTTGCGGGATGCTTGCCGCACTCTGACCACCGTTCAGCAACCTCGGCAGCAGCAACGACGCGAGCAGCACGATCACGCCGAGCATGCCTCCGCCGGCCCTGATGGGGATCGGCAATCCACCGAGGCCGCCGAGGCCACCAAAGCCACCGCCACCACCACCGCCACCTCGACGATCGTCGATCATCGACGAATCCCCGCTGCGAATCCTGGTCATTGCGCCCTCAACCCGACCGTGCGGCCCGACGAAGGCCGCGCAGCCCGACGGCTCCTGCTCCGATCAGCGGTCCGCGACCACCGAGCCGGGCCGGGATGATGCGGGCACCCTTGCTGAACGACAGTTGGGAGTGCTCGTCGAGGCTCTCCTGCGCGGAGTTGAAGAACGTGGCCCCGAACCCGAGGGCGACGGAGCCGCCGACGACCGCGAGGTCGATGTCGATGAGGTTGCACACCGATGCCACGGCGCGTCCGACGAGACGACCGGTGCGCTGCATGATCTCGTAGGTCGGTTCGGACGGGGACCGACCCGTGATCGCTTCGATCGCCGGTCCGGAGGCCTCGGCTTCGAGGCAGCCCCGTGAACCGCACAGGCAGCGACGGCCGTTGGGCTCGACGAGAATGTGGCCGACGTGGCCGGCGTTTCCGGTTGCCCCGTCGAGCAGTTGCCCGTTGAGCACGATGCCACCCTCGACGCTCGTAGCGACCACCATCGCGAGGAAGCTCTCGCGCCCCTGCGCGGCGCCCAGCCATCCCTCGGCAAGCGCCAGCGCCTTGGCCCCGAGGTCGCCGTACACGTTGAGGCTGGTTGCCGAGGCGAGCTTCGAACGCAACGGGAACGAACGCCACGCATGGATGTTCGTCGGCGACACGGCAACGACATCGGGGCGCACCGGACCGGCGCAGCCGACACCGACCGCCACCGGGCGGGCGTTGTGATGAGTTCGAGCCCGCTCGAGCTGCCCCTGGGCAATCTCGTTGAGCGAGGCGAACAGCGCTTCGGCATTCAATCCGTAGTCGATGTCGACGTCGTCACGATCGAGGAGCTCACCCTTCATGGTCATCAACGCCGCGGCCAACTTGGCATCACCGATGTCGATCGCCAGCACCACGTCGTGGGACTTGTCCATCAAGTCGAGATCCTCATCCGACCCTACGCGCTGTCTCGATCAGGTTGATCTCGTACAGCACCATGTCGAGCGAGTCGGCACTGACCATCGCCGAATGGCGCTGCGGATGCTCCGCAGTGATGCAACTGGCCAACGGGGTCAGCAGCGTCCACGGAGTCGGATGACAGAACTGGACGACGCTGTACCGCTCGCCGCCGAAGCCCGGCGCGGCGACGACACGGTGGATGCCGGTGGGTATGACGCCGTTGGTCAACCGCTCGAGCATCATTCCGGTGTTGATGATCACTTGGCCTGCGGGCGCCACGGCATCGACCCAATCGTCGCCAACCTTGACGTGGAACATTCCCGCTGGGCCATTTCCAAACGGCGCTGTGTAATCGAACGCGAACGTTACTGGGCCGGCCGGCAGCGGC
>JANYKU010000166.1 GCA_025358075.1 Ilumatobacteraceae bacterium | reverse complement strand
TGTTCTTCGATCTGTGAGGTGCGCCCGATGAGTCCCGCCGCAATCATCACAATCGCCGTAGCCGCCATCGTCGTCCTGGCCGCCATCGTGCTCGTCACCGCGGCACGACGAGCCGACGTTCGTGGTGCCGGTGCCTTGAGTCGCGAGACCGTGCGCCGCGACAAGGACTCCGAGATCGACCTGCCGCCGGCGCGCGCGACGGGCCGCGATGTCGAGCGAGCCGTCAGCCAGGCCCGCAGCACCGGCCTCGTCGTTGCGACGCCCTCGGCACCGGTGGTGTGGGTCCCACCCGACGCCGACGCCATCGGTGTCAGCCGTCGCCAGTTCCTCAATAGGGCCACCATCTCATTGACAGGTGCGGGTCTCACTACGTTTGCCGCGGCCGGTTTCGTGGCGTTCTTGTGGCCCACCGCCAAGGGCGGCTTCGGCGGCAAGATCTCCGTCGGCAAGCTCGACGACGTGTTGTCGAGCATTCGTACGAGTGGCGGCTTCTTCTACAACGCAACTGCCCGCTCGTGGGTCACCCAGTACCCGGTCGACGCGCTCCCGAAGGCCAAGGCCGTCGCCAACTACAAGCCGCTGATCAGTGGCATGCAGAACGGGATCGTGGTCCTCTATCAGAAGTGCCCACATCTCGGCTGTCGCGTGCCGCAGTGCGTCAGCAGCCAATGGTTCGAATGCCCATGTCACGGCTCGCAGTACAACCGGGTCGGCGAGAAGAAAGGCGGCCCCGCGCCGCGCGGCATGGATCGATTCCAGTTCACCGTCTCCGACGCCGGTGATGTTGTCATCGACACCGGCAACGTGTTTCCCGGTCCACCGATCGGCACCAACACCACTGGTCAAGAAGCAGAGGGCCCCCACTGCATCGGAGGTGGCCACGGATGATCGCTTTGGCGACCACCGATATCGGCTGGCTCATCTTTGTCGTCAGCATCCTCGGCTGGGTGATCTACTACTTCGCCAACCGCAACTCGGCCAGGCCCGAGCTCGGCTCGGAGATCGAGCTCGCCCCCAACCGCCGGCCGTACTACGACGACGAGACGTTGGAGGGCTCACGACTCACGCGCGTCAGCCTGCTCTGGGTGCTGATCTTGGTGACCATGGTCATCGGCCTGCCCCTCTACTGGGTGCTGGAGCCCGGCCGCCAGGCCGGCGCAGTCAGCGCCAAGGAGTTGCAGTTCGCTAGTTGGGGCCAAGGACTGTTCGAGACCACCGCCAACGGTGGCTTCAACTGCGCCGGTTGTCACGGAGGCTTGAAGGCTGTCGGTGGCCAAGCCCCGACGGCGATCACCGATCCGAAGACCGGCGAGATCAGGGCCGTCAACTGGTACGCCCCGGCGCTCAATACTGTGCTCTACCGCTTCTCGGCGGATGAGGTGCAGTTCATCCTCAACTACGGTCGAGCGTTCTCGCCGATGTCGGCCTGGGGCACCATCGGCGGTGGCCCGATGAACGCCCAGCAGATCGAGACCATCATCGCCTACCTCCGTAGCATCCAGCTCGCGCCGTCGAGTTGTCTCACCGGGCCGGGGTTCCTGCCCGAGTCGTCACAGACCGACCTCAGCAAGTTGAAGGTCTGCGACGGGGGCACCTTGCCCGACGACGAAAAGGCCAAGATCGATAGCGCGGCCAAAGCTGCCGCGCAGAAGTTGGTCGCTGCCGGCAAGTACCCAACAGTCGACGCCGCGATGGGTGAGGCCCTGTTCAACCTCGACATCAACAGCGGCGCCTACAGCTGCGCGCGTTGCCACACCGAGGGCTGGAGCTACGGCAGCCCGGAAGTGCCAGGTCAGGGTGCATTCGGATGGAACCTCACCGGCGGGTCCACGACCTCACACTTCCCGAACGAACAGGACATGATCAACTTCGTCAAGACCGGTTCGGTACTGGGCCAGCGCTACGCCAAGCAGTCGCAGGGCACGGGGCGCATGCCCGGTTTCGGCAACCTGCTGACCGACGCCCAGATCAAAGCAATCGTCGAATACGTGCGGGGCCTGTGATGAGCGCCGTTCTTGCCATCACCTGGGAGCCCCAACTGCGCGGCATCCTCATCACGATCATCGCTGTCATGACGTTCTGTGGCAGCTGCTACTTCCTCCTCAGCACCAACCTCGGGGCACGGCTCGGGTTCCTCGTCGCATTCGCCGCGCTCGCCGGATGGTTGTTCATCATGGGCGCGACCTGGTGGACGTACGGAAAGGGTCTGCTCGGCCCCGATGCGTCGTGGTCGCCCGTCAGTGGCCGTACGGTGCTGACCAGCGACTCGGTCAGCCACTCCGGTGCGCTTCATGACCCGGTCGTCGTCGGCGCCAATGCCGACCCCACCGCCACCGCTGGGGCCGTCGATGATCAGTTCGTCAAGGAAGGCTGGAAGAAGCTCGACCCGTCCGTCCCGTCGTACCAGCAGGCCGGCGCCGCCGGCAGCACGCTCATCGAGGAAGCCGGCGCTTTTGTCGCGGGTGATTTCCAGGTCGTCAACGTCTTCGACAAGGGCGGTCAGCGTTCACCGCAGCCGTTCGGCAAGCGGTTCGACTTCCTGGCCTTCTTCCACACGCCGCACTACTCCGTCGTCGAGGTTGCACCGTTGGTGAAGCAGCGTGACGAGCCGGGCCGCGCACCGGCCAAACCCGAGATCGACACGACACGTCCGCACCAGTACGTGTACATGATCCGCAATCTGGGTGCCAAACGAAAGCCGGCCGGTTTCATCACGGTGGGCTCGCTCGCCGTGTTCTTGATGCTCTGCTACATGCTGCACACTCGCGATCGTCGTGTGATGGCCAACCGCGCCGCGCTTGCCTTGCCGGCGCAGACCGGGTCACCTCAATCTGGACCACCTCAACCCGCAACGGTGCAAAGCACATGATGGGTCAGTACCTGCCGGTCGTGTGCCTGTTGGTACTGGCAACGCTGTTCGGCGCGCTGAGCTTCTTCGCGTCGCGCTTGCTCGCCCCGCGCCGCCCGTCGTCGGCCAAGGAGGCCCCGTACGAGTGCGGCATCGTGCCCAGCCGCGACCCACCCGAACGCTTTCCGGTCACGTTCTACGTCGTTGCCATGCTGTTCGTGATGTTCGACATCGAACTGATCTTCATCTACCCCTTCGCCGTCGATCGGGCCTACCTCAGCACCTATGCCTTCTGGGAGATGCTCGGCTTCAGCGTCGTGTTCTTCTTCGCCTTCGTGTACGTCGTCGCCCGCGGTGCGCTCGACTGGGGTCCGGTTCAGCGGCACCACCGCATCGATGGTGCCGTGTCTGCCGAGCGAACGCTGGGCACGACCATCCGCCGGGTCGGCACCGAAGGCCGCTTCGATGAATCGACGGCAGCGTGAGCCTGATCCGCAACATCCAAGACGACGGTCTCGGCGGCATTCAGCACAACGCGATCACGGCCCGCATCGAAGATCTGGTCAAGTGGTCGCGTAGTCGCAGCAGCTGGCCGGCATCGTTCGGCTTGGCCTGTTGCGCGATCGAGATGATGGCCACGGGCGCAGCTCACTACGACCTCAGTCGCTTTGGTATGGAAGTGTTCCGCGCCTCCCCTCGCCAGGCCGACATCATGATCGTTGCCGGTCGCGTCAGCCAGAAGATGGCGCCCGTCCTGCGCCAGGTCTACGACCAGATGATGGAGCCGAAGTGGGTCATCTCGATGGGTGTGTGTGCCTCGTCGGGTGGCATGTTCAACAACTACGCGATCGTTCAGGGCGTCGATCAGGTCGTGCCCGTCGATGTGTACGCCCCGGGTTGCCCACCCACACCAGAGACCCTGATCCACGCAATCGAGACGTTGCACCAACTGATCGAGGACGGTCAGTTGATGAAGCGCCGCGCCGACTCCGGCGCCGGGGCCAATGTCCATGTGCAAGAGATCCCCTCGGGAGCCGAGTCGATCCCCGTCCTGCTCGGAACGCGGTGATCGATGAGCGACACCTCGGCCACACCGCCCGACGAGGCCGCCCCGACTCCTGAGCCGCCATCCATGCACGGCTGTCCACTCAGCGACAGCCGCGGCCAGACCGTGCTGCATCCGAGTCGCGATCAGTACCTCGGTGCCGTTCGTGCCCTGCTCGACGACGGCTACGAGATGTGCGTCGATCTCACCGCGACCGACTACCTCCTCATGCCCGACCGTGCCACACCCGACGGCGTCGTCGCCGAGCGGTTCGAAGTGGTCGTCAACCTGTTGTCGTTGACCGCTCGCCAGCGCATCCGCCTGCGGGTACAGGTACCCGCCGACGATTGCTCCATCGAGTCGTTGTTCGACCTTCACCCCGGCACCGAGGCCATGGAGCGTGAGGTGTTCGACATGTTCGGAATCATCTTCACCAACCATCCCGATCTCACCCGCATCCTCATGCCGGAGGATTGGGAAGGTCATCCCCTTCGGAAGGACTACGACCGCGGTGCCATCCCCGTGCAGTTCTCCGGCGATTTCGGTGCCCGATCATGAGCATCGTCGACACCATCCGCGCCGGCAACGAGCCAGAGCAGGGGCTGAAGCCGCGTAGCGAACTGACTGCTCGCGAGCTGCTCCGCGAGGTCGGCTCGGTGCTGCGCATGAGCGAAGCCGAGGCGGCCAAGCTCGGAGACGTCCCCGTCGATCCTGCAGAGGATCAGACGATGATCATCAACATGGGGCCGCAGCACCCCAGCACGCACGGAGTGTTGCGGTTGATGCTCGAACTTCGCGGCGAAGAAGTGCTGCGTTGCAAGCCGATCATCGGCTACCTCCACACCGGCATGGAGAAGACGGGCGAGCACCTCACCTACATGCAGGGTGGCACCAACGTCACTCGCATGGACTACGTCAGCCCGCTCAACAACGAGCTGGTGTTCTCGATGGCCACCGAGAAGCTGTTGGGCATCGATGGCGACATCCCCGAGCGTGCCGTGTGGATGCGCATGCTCCTCAGCGAGCTCAACCGCATGAGCAGTCACCTGTTGTTCCTCGCCACCAACGGCATGGACATCGGCGCGGTGTCGATGATGATCTACGGGTGGCGTGAACGAGAAGAGGTGTTGCGCTTCTTCCAGAAGGTCACCGGTCTGCGGATGAACCACAACTTCATCCGACCCGGCGGCGTTGCCGCCGACCTGCCGGCGGGTTGGCGCGACGATGTGCTGCGGCTGCTCGACATGATCCCACCGCGGCTCGACGAATACGACGTGCTGATGACCGGCCAGCCGATCTGGCGCGAGCGGTTGCAGGGCGTTGGTGTGATCACCGCCCAGGAAGCCATCGCGCTCGCCGCGACGGGTCCAATCCTGCGTAGCACCGGTACGGCTTGGGACCTCCGCCGCGACATGCCGTATCTGCACTATCCCGACGTCGAGTTCGACGTCATCGTCGGTTCGTACGGCGACGCCTTCGACCGCTACGCCATCCGCCTCAACGAAGTGCGCGAGAGCATGAAGATCGTCCGCCAGATCCTCGACCTCATGCCCGGAGGCGACTACCGGATCCAAGACAAGAAGGTCACGCCACCGCCGCGGGCTCGCATCGACGAGTCGATGGAGGCATTGATCCACCACTTCAAGATCTTCACCGAAGGATTCAAGGTGCCGGAGGGCGAGGTCTACGTCGCAATCGAGAGCCCACGCGGCGAGATCGGCTGCTACATCGCCAGCGACGGTTCGGCCACGCCGTACCGCATGCACGTGCGTGCTCCGAGCTTCGTCAACGTGCAGTGCATGCCGCACATGCTGCGCGGCGGGCTGATCGCCGATGCCGTCGCCGTGATCTCTTCCGTCGACCCCGTTCTTGGCGAGGTCGACCGGTAATGGCGCGACTGAACGAGGCCAACGCCGTGTTGGCCAAAGAGATCATCGGGCGGTATCCCAGGCCGCGCTCGGCGACGATCCCACTGCTGCACCTCGCCCAGCAGCAAGACGGCTACGTCACCGACGAAGCCATCAAGCACATCGGCGAGCTCGTCGGCGCGACCTCCGCGGAGGTCCTCGGCACCGCCACCTTCTATGAGATGTTCAAGTTCGAGCCCGTCGGCAAGTACCTCGTCAACATCTGCGGAACCATGTCGTGCGCGCTGCTGGGCGCCGACGAGTTGATGCACCACGCCGAGCACAAGCTTGGCATCAAGGCCGGCAGCACCACCGCCGACGGGTTGTTCACCCTCGAGCACGCCGAGTGCCAGGCGGCATGTACCGAGGCGCCGTGCCTTCAGGTCAACTATCGCTACCGCTATCGAGTCACACCTGCCGATCTCGACAAGCTGATCGACGACCTCAGCAGGGGCCGGCTCGACGGTGAGATTCCGCCGCATGGCACCGTTGCTCGCGTCCGCCAGCACATCCCATCGGATCGCGCCGTTGGCGCGGTTGCTCCCGAAGCGGTCACCGGCGCGCCGGAGTGGACGCCTCCATCGCCCGAGGCCAAGAAGTGAGCGGCACCATCTATCCCCACGCAGTCGGCTTTGTCGCCGGCGACCGGCCGCGCATCGTCACCGACCGATTCCAGTACCACGACGCCCACACGATGGAGCGGTTCCTCGCCACTGACGGGTACAAAGGTCTGCGCGCCGCGTTGGCCAAGTCTCCGACTGAGGTGCACGACGAAGTCAAGGGGGCCACGGTTCTCGGCCGCGGCGGCGCCGGGTTTGCCGCCGGCGTGAAGTGGGGCCTCACCCCGCAGGGCGTTTGGCCGCGCTACCTCGTCGTCAACGGCGACGAGAGCGAGCCGGGCACGTACAAGGACCGGTTGTTGATGGAGCTCGATCCGCATCAGCTGATCGAGGGCTGCCTCATCGCTTGTTACGCCGCCGGTCTCTCGCAGTGCTTCCTGTACGTTCGCGGCGAAATGGCCCTTGCCCAGGAACGAATCGCTACGGCGCTCAACGAGGCGTACGCCGCAGGGTACGTCGGCAAGAACATCCTCGGATCGAACTTCAGCGTCGACATCGTGCTGCACTGGGGCGCCGGTGCCTATGTGGTCGGCGAAGAGACGGCGTTGATCGAGAGCCTCGAAGGTAACCGAGGCATGCCTCGCCAGAAGCCGCCGTTCTTTCCAGCGGCGATCGGTCTGTACGGCAAACCGACGATCGTCAACAACGTCGAGACACTTGCCAACCTGCCGTGGCTGATGCGCAACGGCGTCGAGGCCTACACCGCGATCGGCACGGCGACGTCGCCCGGCACGCGCATGGTCGCGGTATCGGGCCACGTGAAGCGCCCGGGTGTCTACGAGATCATCAACGGCACGACGACCTTCCGTGATCTGCTGTACGGCGACGAGTTCTGCGGTGGCATCCGCGACGACAACCAGCTCAAGGCGTTCGTTCCCGGTGGCGGGTCGGCGCCGTGGTTCCTGCCGGATCAGCTCGACCTCCCGTTCGAGAACAAGCTCGTCAGCGCAGCCGGTTCGATGCTCGGCTCCGGCGCCATCATCGTCATGGACGACACCACCGACATCCCCGCCGCGGCCTTGACCCTCACCCGGTTCTACGCCCACGAGTCGTGCGGGAAGTGCGTGCCGTGCCGCGAAGGCGGCACCTGGCTGGAGCGCATCATGCGGCGCATCGTCGACGGCCATGGCACCGAGCGCGATCTCGACCAGCTGCTCGAGGTCGGCGAGATGATCTGCCCTGGGGCGTTTCCACACGCAGCCAGCGAACGACTCGGGCTCGGCGCTGTCCCGTTCCCCTACAAGATGACCACGATCTGCTTCGTCGGTCCGTCGGCGTACGCGCCGGTGCACTCGGCGCTCACACTGTTCCGCGACGAGTTCGAGGCCAAGCTCGTTCGCCGCAACCTCATCCCTGTAACGGTCGGAGCCGGCGATGACCCACACTGAGTCTGGAACTGAACCCGGCACCGAAAAGGCCGCCGCGCCGGTCGATCCGAACGAAGTGCGGATCACGATCAACGGGCGCGAAGTCGTGTCGACGAAGGGCGAGTTGGTCATCGCCGCGGCGCAGCACGTCGGCGACTACATCCCCCGCTTCTGCTACCACGAGCGCATGAGCTCGGTGGCGATGTGCCGCATGTGCCTGGTCGACATCGACACCGGTCGCGGTCCGGCGTTGCAACCGTCGTGCCTCGTGACCGTGGCCCCTGGCATGGTCGTCAACACGCGCAGCGCCGCGGCGTTGAGTGCGCAAGAGGGTGTCATCGAGCTGTTGCTCGCCAACCACCCGCTCGACTGTCCCGTGTGCGACAAAGGTGGAGAGTGCCCCCTGCAAGACCAGTCGTTCAGCCACGGTCCCGGCGAGAGTCGCTACATCGAGGAGAAGCGCCACTTCGAAAAGCCGATCCCGATCAGTGATCTGGTGCTGCTCGACCGCGAGCGTTGCATCCTCTGCGATCGTTGTACTCGGTTCGCCGACGAGGTCGCCGGCGATGCGCTGATCCACTTCACCAATCGTGGCAACGACACGCAGATCACCACGTTTGCCGATGAGCCGTTCGTCAGCTACTTCAGCGGCAACACCGTGCAGATCTGTCCGGTCGGCGCGCTCACGGCGAAGCCGTACCGGTTCAAGGCCCGCCCGTGGGATCTCGAACAGACCGAGAGCACCTGCACCACGTGCTCGGTCGGCTGCCGCACCGTCGTTCAATCGAGCCACGACGAGTTGTTGCGCTACCAGGGTGTCGACAGTGATCCCGTCAATTGGGGCTGGTTGTGTGATCGCGGTCGTTTCAACTTCGAGGCCGTCAACAGTCCCGATCGGTTGAGCTCACCGATGGTTCGGGTCGACGACAAGCTGCAGCCGACGACGTGGAACGCAGCTCTTGCTCGCGCCGCCGAACTGATCTCCGAGGCCAAGGCTGCCGGCGGCGCCGGCTCGATTGCGGTGCTCGGTGGAGCGCGCGGTACCAACGAAGATGCGTACGCGTGGGCTCGATTGGCTCACGATGTGATCGGCACACCGCACGTCTACCCGCAGATGGGCGACGGCGGACAGATCAATCTGCTGGGCTTCGATCGGGCGACGATCGACGAAGCCGCCAACGCGGCAACCATCATCCTGATCGCCCCCGATCTCAAAGAAGAGCTCCCGGTGCTGTACCTGCGGCTGCGCGACGCAGTGCAGAAGCGTCGCAGCCGCATCATCGAGTTCGCCCAGAAGCACAGCGGCCTCACGGCGCAGGCCTGGAAGACCATCGACTACCAAGCCGGGGGGATCACCCAGGCAGTCGAGGCAGCGAAGTCCGACCCAGACATCGTTGCCCAGCTGGCCAAGGGCAACGTCGTCATCGTCGCCGGCCGGGCCAACCTCGCCGAGCATCCGCGCGAAGTCGGCAACGGCGTCGTCGCCGCACTGCAGCTTGTCCCCGGCGCAAAGGTGTTGCCCGCGCTGCGCCGCGGCAACATCGTCGGCGCGATCGAGATGGGTCTCGTGCCCGGCGAAGGTGGCATGCACTCGTCGGAGATCGCCAACGCCGCGGCGTCGGGCAGGATCGAATGCCTCGTGCTCCTCGGCTGCGACCCGTTGTCGGATTTCCCCGACACCGACCTGGCGCGTCGGATGATGGCCGGCGCGCCGCGGATCATCGCCATCGACACGTTCCTCACCAAGTCGTCGACGCCCGCCGATGTCGTGCTCGCCGCGGCCGCATACGGAGAAAAGGGCGGGACGACGACCAACATCGAGGGTCGAGTCACGACTGTTTCCGAGAAGGTCACGCCGCGAGGCACCAGTCGCCCCGACTGGATGATTGCCGTTGAACTCGCCGAACTGCTCGGCGGCGACCTCGGCGTGTCATCGGTCGACGACCTCACCGATGCAATCG
>JANYKU010000153.1 GCA_025358075.1 Ilumatobacteraceae bacterium | reverse complement strand
ACGAAGTCAAGCGCCAAGCGACGACGGCCAAGTCGTTCGGGCTGGAGATGCACCTGCTCTCGCCGACCGAGGCCCAGCAGTTGTGGCCGCTGATGACGGTTGACGACGTGATCGGTGCGGCGTTCTTGCCGACCGATGGCCAGGCCAATCCCACCGACATCACCATGGCCCTGGCCCGCGGCGCCCGCCAATCCGGCGTCACCATCTGCGAAGACACTGACGTACTCGAGATCGAAGTTGTCGACGGTGTGATCAAGGCGGTCGTCACCCCGCAAGGGCGCATCGCGTGCAGCGTGGTGGTGTGCTGCGCCGGGCAGTGGACCCGTGCGCTGGCGGCCACGGTCGGAGTCAACGTGCCGCTCGTCTCGGTGCAGCACCAGTACGTCATCACCGCGCCGCTGACGCCGGCGGTGCCGCGCAACCTCCCCACGCTTCGCGACCCCGATCGGCTGACGTACTACAAGGAAGAGGTCGGTGGTCTGGTGATGGGCGGCTACGAGCCGAACCCGATGCCGTGGGCCACCGATGGAATACCTGCCGGCTTCAACTTCAAGTTGCTCGACGCCGACTTCGATCACTTCGCCCCGACGATGGACCTGGCCACCGGCCGTGTTCCGGCGCTCGCCGACGCCGGGATCAACGAGCTGATCAACGGCCCGGAGAGCTTCACCCCCGACGGCAACTTCATCCTCGGCGAAGCACCGGAGCTGAAGAACTTCTTCGTCGGTGCCGGGTTCAACGCGTTCGGGATCGCTGCCGGTGGCGGCGCGGGCATGGCCCTCGCCGAGTGGGTGCATCGCGGTGTCGCCCCCTACGACCTGTGGGTCGTCGACATCCGCCGATTCGGGCGCCCGCACCAAGACACCGACTGGGTGCGCACGCGTACCCTCGAGGCGTACGGCAAGCACTACACGATGGCGTGGCCGAGCGAAGAGCACGACAGTGGCCGCCCGTGCCGAACCTCGCCGCTGTACGCCCGGCTACTCGCCGCCGGAGCCTGCTTCGGCGAGAAGCTCGGGTGGGAGCGGCCCAACTGGTTCGCCTCGGCGGTTCTCGGCGAGACGGCTCACGACGTCTACAGCTACGACCGGCAGAACTGGTTCGCCGCGGTCGGGCGCGAGCATCACGCTGCTCGCAACGAGGCAGTGGTGATCGACCAGACATCATTCGCCAAGTTTGCGTTGAAGGGCCCAGATGCGCTCGCCGCGTTGAACTGGATCTGCGCGAACAACGTCGACAAACCCGTCGGTTCGCTGACGTACACGCAGATGCTCGACGACTCGGGTGGCATCCAGTGCGACCTCACGGTGTGCCGGGTGGCGCTCGACGAGTTCTACATCGTCACCGGCACCGGCTTCGCAACCCATGATTTCGACTGGATCCAGCGATCGCTTCCGCCGGGAGCGAATGCGCAGCTGTTCGACATCACGTCGGCCAACAGCGTGCTGTCGTTGATGGGGCCGCGATCGCGCGACATCCTCCAATCGGTGACGCGTGCCGACGTTTCCGACTCGGCCTTCCCGTTCGGCACCCAGCGGGTCATCGGCATCGCCGGCTGCCCGGTGCGAGCCCTGCGGGTCACGTACGTCGGCGAGCTGGGCTGGGAGTTGCACCTACCAGTCGAATACGCGACCACCGTGTTCGACGCACTGATGGCTGCCGGCTCCGCTCACGGCTTGGTCAACGCCGGTTACCGGGCCATCGAGAGCCTCCGCCTCGAGAAGGGTTACCGGGCCTGGGGAAGCGACATCGGCCCCGACCACACGCCGATCGAAGCGGGCCTCGGCTGGGCGGTGAAGTTGCGTGGCGCTGTCGAGTTCCGCGGCCGTGCCGCCGTCGCGGCCCAACGCGCCAACGGCGTTCGCAAGATGCTGGCCGGATTCACGTGTGATCCAGCGGTGGTGCTGCTCGGTCGCGAGACGATCTTCCGCGACGGTCAGCGCATGGGTTGGCTGACCAGCGGCGGGTTCGGATACACGATCGGTCGTTCGATCGGCTACGGCTACGTGCGTAACCCCGAAGGTGTCACCGCCGACTTCGTCACCAGTGGCAACTACGCGTTGGAGGTTGCCGGCGAACGTGTTGCCGCAGAGGTGTCGCTGCAACCGTTCTACGACCCGAGCAACAGCCGGGTGAAGTCATGACCGGCTCGGTCGGCGTCCCGTCTCAGGCACGAATCGTCATCATCGGTGGGGGGATCATCGGCTGCAGCATCGCCTATCACCTGGCGGCGATGGGCGAGAAGGACGTGCTGTTGCTCGAGCAACACCAACTCACCGACGGAGCAACGTGGCACGCCGCGGGGCTGGTCGGTCAGCTGCGGTCGTCACGAAACACCACGCGCATGCTCGAACATTCCGTCGAGCTCTACGGGCGATTGGAGGCCGAGACCGGCCAAGCGGTCGACTGGCACCAGGTCGGCAGCCTGCGGCTGGCCTGTTCTCCGGAACGAGTGATGGAGCTGAAGCGACTCACGACCATGGCCAAGAGCTTCGGCCTGCCGATGGAGATCATCAGCCCGCAACGCGCCCAGGAGTTGTTCCCCCTGATGTCGACGGACGGCGTGCGCGCCGCCGCGTTCCTGCCGACGGACGGCTACATCGATCCGGCCAGCGTCACCCAAGCCATCGCCAAGGGTGCGCGGCAACACGGCGCTCGGATCTTCGAGCACACCAAGGTCACCTCGATCACCGTCGACGGACGGCGAGCCAGCACCGTGCGCATCGTCGATGCCGACGGCGCGGACGGCGAGATCGCCTGCGAGATGGTCGTCAACGCGGCGGGCATGTGGGGCATGGAGATCGGCCGGATGGCCGGCGTACGCATCCCCGCCGTCGCCGTCGAGCACCAGTACGTGTTGACCGGTCCCATCCCCGACGTCGATCCGGCGGAGCTGCGCAACATGCCGACGATGCGCGATCCGGATCTGCTCGTCTACTACAAGCCCGACGGACCCGGATTGTTGATCGGTGGGTACGAGCCCGACACCTTGCCGTTCGGGCTCGACGGGATTCCCGTGCCGTTCCGTCGGCAGCTGCTCGAATCCAACTTCGACCGCTTCGAGCAACTGGCCACGCTGGCGGCGCAGCGCACGCCGGTGATCGAGCAGGCCGGCATCCGCACGATGATCAACGGGCCGATCCCGTATTCGGCCGACGCCGACTTCGTGATGGGCAAGGTGCCCGAGCTCGACAACTACTACGTCGCCACCGGGTTCCTCTACGGCATCGCTGCCGGCGGTGGCGCCGGCAAGATGATGGCGGAGTGGATCCTCGACGGTCGGCCGTCACTCGATCTGTGGCCGCTCGATGTGCGCCGCTTCGCGTTCCATCACACGACGCATCACTTCATGGGATCGCGCATGGTCGAGCTCTACGCCCACCACTACAAGCTCGCCGCACCAGGAAGCGAACACGTCACATCACGCGGCGTGAAACGCAGCCCGTTGCACGACACGCTCGGGCAGCGCGGTGCCGTGTTCGGATCTCGCGGCGGCTGGGAGCGGCCGACGTGGTTCGCTCCGGCCGGCGTCGAAGCCGTCGATCAACCATCGTTCGCCGAGCCGAACTGGTTCCGACACGTCGCCGAAGAGCACCGCGCCGTGCGCGAGCGCGTGGGACTGATCGATCAGACCTCCTTCGCCAAGTTCGAGATCACCGGGCCTGGGGCGTTGGCGGCAGTGCAGTGGCTCTCGATCGCCGACATGGACAAGGCGATCGGCACAGTCACGTACACGCAACTGTGCAACGAACGCGGCGGGATCGAGTGCGATCTCACGATGACCCGCCTGGGCGAACAGCACTGGTACGTGGTCACCGGTTCCGCGTTCGGCGCCCACGACATGGGCTGGATCCGGTCGAACTCGCCCGACGATGGCAGTGTGCAGATCCGCGACCTCACCTCGGCCAATGCGGTGGTCAACCTGTGCGGCCCGATGGCTCGTGAGGTGTTGCAAGCAGTGTGCGAGGACGACGTTTCCAACGAGTCATCTCGGTATGCAACGGCGAGGGAGATCACGATCGGTGCCGCGCCGGTCGTTGCAATGCGAATCGGTTACGTCGGCGAGCTCGGCTGGGAGCTGCACGTTCCGACGGCCTACACCGCGCACGTCTACGAGTTGCTCGAGCAAGCCGGCCGACAGTACGGCATCGCCAACGTCGGCTATCGGGCGATCGACACCCTGCGGCTGGAGAAGGGCTATCTGTACTGGTCGACCGACATCACACCCGACACGAGCCCATGGGAGGCCGGGCTGAGCTGGAGGGTGAACCTGCGCAAGGGCGACTTCTGCGGTCGCGAGGCGCTGGTCGCGCAACGCGAGGCCGGCGTCAGTCGCAAGCTGTGTACGTTCACACTCGACGACATGGCCTTCCCCGTCAGCGGCGAGGCGATCATCGCCGACGAACGCGTCGTCGGCTTCACCACCAGTGCCAACTTCGGCCACACGATCGGCAAGCCGATCGCCTACGGCTACCTCCCGATCGAATTCGCCGATCGCACCGACTTCGTGATCGAGGTGTACGGCGAACCGATTCCGGCAACTCGTCACGATGGCCCGCTCTACGACCCGACGAACGCACGGCTCAAGGCCTGAAGCACTGGTGCCCGTGAGCGATCTCGAAACGGCGATGAAGCGGATGCCGATCTTTGCGGGTGCAACCGGAGTCACGACGACCCGACTTGCCGGACTGACGAACATCAACCATCTCGTCGTCGTCGGTGACGACCGCTTCGTGGTGCGCCTCCCTGGCGAAGGGACGAGTGAGTACATCAACCGCGGCGAGGAGGAAGTCGCGGCGCGATCGGCGGCTGCGTGTGGTGTCAACGCGGAGGTCATCTTCTTCGACGCCACCGACGGACTGATGGTGACCCGCTTCATCGACGACTCGACGACGATGGATGCCGAGCAATTCACCGACCTCGGCGCCGTCGCACGCGCCGGACACGCGTTTCGCCGGCTCCACAGCACTGCAGCTCCGTTCGCAACGGACTTCAAGCTGTTCCCGATGATCGACGAGTACAAGGCGCTGCTGTCGTCGAAGGGCGCAACGCTTCCCCACGGATATGAGACCGTGCAACGTCAAGCCGAACGAGTGCGCGCCGCGCTCGAAGACGCCCCTGTTTCTCTCGTGCCATGTCATTGCGATCCGCTGTGCGAGAACTTCCTCGACACCGGCGAGCGGATGTACATCATCGACTACGAGTACGCCGGCAACAACGATCCGATGTGGGATCTCGGCGACCTCTCCGTCGAAGGAGGGTTCGCACCGAACCAGGACGAGGCCTTGCTGCGTGCGTACTTCGACGGCGAACCGCCTCCGAGCCAGCGCGGCCGGATGATCGGCTACAAGGCGCTCTGCGATCTGCTGTGGACCCTGTGGGGCGTGATCCAACATGTCAACGGCAATCCTGCCGACGACTTCTGGGCCTACGCCGTCGGGCGCTTCGAGCGCTGCAAGGCGTTGATGTCGACGCCAGGGTTTGATGCCGAGGTCGCCGCAATCTCGCGGTGATCGCGCGCGTCAGCCAGCCCGCTTGCGGCGGTAGCGACGGCCCATGGCCACGACCGTCGCCGGCACGAAGAACGCCCTCGCCGGCAGCGACACCTCGCTCCACGGGCGCTTGGCCAGTGGCGAGCGGAACACCTTCATGCGGTAGATGAAGAACGTGGCCAACAGGCTGTGGAGGATGATCGCTGCCCAGAAGTAGCCCTTCGGTCCGACCGTGATCATCATTCCTGCGGCAACGAACGGGCCGATCACTGCGCCGAGGCCGTACAACGTGACCAACTGCGACGCCGCGGCGTTGACTTGCTCGGGCTCGATCCAGTCGTTGGTGTACGCCGCGGCAATCGAGTACAGCGGGTAGCTGCACCCGCCGAGGATCGCGATGAGCAGCAACGCCATCGGGCTGGTCGACGGCCCGAGCAACAACAGCACCGCAGCGCCGATCGCCCCGATCGACGCGACGAGACCGACGGCCCGTCGATCGATGTCGTCGGACGTCGCCGCGACCGGCCAGTGCAGCAACATTCCGCCGATGTTGGGCGCGGCGACGAAGAGGCCGATGCGGCCGGTCGACAGACCGACGCGTGTCGCGTAGATGGCGGCCATGCCGGTCAATGCACCGTGAGCCACCCCGACAAGGAGGCACGAGCCGACACCGGTGGGCACCACTTTGGCGAGGTCACGCAACGAGATGTGCTCACGTTCGGTTACGTCCGGTGCGACGGCCTCTTCCGACAGCGCAACCGGCGCCACGGCGAGCGAGGTGACGATGCTGGCGATGGCGAAGCCGGTGATGGTGCGGGCGTCCATCCGGAACAACAAGACCTGGCCGAGTCCGAATGCGCCCGATGTGACGACCGCGTAGATCGCCAGAAGGCGCCCGCGGTTCTCGTTGGTCGCCAGGTTGTTCAGCCACGATTCGGCCACCACGTACTGACCGGCCAGGCACAGGCCGGTCACGAAACGCAGCAACGCCCATGCCGGTGCCGACTGGGTGAGGCCAACGGCGAGCATGGCCGCGGACAACAGCGATGCCAGTGCCGAGTACACACGAATGTGACCGACCTTGCCGAGTGCGGAAAGGGCGACACGCGACCCGACGAGGAAGCCAAGGTAGTACGACGCGCTGATCAAGCTGCTGACTGCAGTGGGCAGGTGGATCAGTTCCGAGCGCACGCCGAGCAACGTGCCGAACAGCCCTGCGGCGAGCAGTAGGAACGCCAGCCCGACGAATAACCCCCACGTGGCGAGGGCGAGATCGCGTTTGGGCGATGTACCGTCGTCGCGGAGTTCCATGGGAGGCCTAGCCTGCCACGTCAGGCGTCCCGCCTGAGTTGCCAAAATTTCTCTCCAGGCGATGGTGTACTGTCGGCCCGATGAACACGCCGTCGGCCACCAAGCTGACGTTGGTCGGGGCCGGCAAAATCGGTCAGGCGATCGTTCAGCTGCTCTCAACGGCACCCGAGTTCGAGGTCACGGTCATCGATCGCGACGACACGGCATTGACGCCGTTGCGATCCAACGGAGTGCGGGTGTTCGAGGTCGACATCACCGACCCGGTCGAGCTCGCCGACTACGTCGAGGGCCAAGACATGGTGTTGAGCGCCGCGCCGTTCCACACGACGTCGATCATCGCCACCGCCGCACGCAACGCCGGCGCCCACTACTTCGATCTCACCGAAGACGTCGAATCCACTCGCGTCGTCAAGGGCCTGGCAATCGATGCGACATCGGCGTTGGTCCCGCAATGTGGCCTGGCACCGGGCTTCGTTTCGATCGCTGCGGCCGAGCTGGCGAGATCGTTCGACGACATCCGATCGATCTCGATGCGCGTCGGCGCGCTACCGCAGTTCCCCACCAACGCATTCAAGTACAACCTGACCTGGTCGACCGATGGCCTGATCAACGAGTACTGCAATCCGTGCGAGGCGATCGTCGACGGCAAGATGCTTGAAGTGCTTCCGTTGGAAGAGGTCGAGGCTTTCTCACTCGACGGTGTCGACTACGAAGCGTTCAACACCTCGGGCGGACTCGGCACGTTGTGCGAGACGCTGCTCGGTGAGGTCGAAACCCTCAACTACAAGACTGTGCGCTACCCGGGTCATCGCGATGCGATCAAGACACTGATCACGGATCTTCGCCTGTCACGCCGACGCGACTTGTTGAAGGAACTGCTCGAAGACGCGATTCCGATCACCTATCAAGACGTCGTCCTGATCTTCGTCACCGCGTCGGGCACGCGCAACGGCCTGCTGATGCAAGAGACGTTTGCCCGCAAGGTGTACGCGTCGGAGGTCAACGGTAGAACGCTGTCGGCGATCCAGCTCACGACGGCTGCCGGGATCTGCACGATGGCCGATCTCATGCGCGAGGGCAAGCTGCCCCAACGCGGGTTCGTGCGTCAGGAGCAGTGTGCACTGTCCGACTTCCTCGCCAATCGGTTCGGTTCGCTCTACCTGCGCGGCAAGGAAGTCACGGCCTAACCGCGACGCCGCCGCACTTCGGCGGTGATGGCCGGCACAACTTGGTGGAGATCGCCGATCACGGCGTAGTCGGCCTTGGTCACCATGTTGGCTTCCGGGTCGGTGTTGATCGCCAGGATCTTCTTCGATGCCATCGCACCCACCCAGTGCTGGATGGCGCCGGAGATGCCGCAGGCGATGTAGATGTCGGGTGCGATGCGCGTGCCGGTTTGGCCGACCTGATCGGTGTGGTTGCGCCAGCCGTTGTTGGTGACGGCCCGACTGCAACCGACCACCCCACCCAACTCGGCGGCCAGCTCCTGCAACGGTGCAAACCCCTCGGCTGAGCCCACGCCGCGTCCACCACTGACGACGACGGGAGCGGTGGCGAGCGTGACGCCCGCGGCGCGCTCGACTCGGTCGCGAACCAGCGTGCGCGAGAGAACGGGATCGAGCTCGACGGCGAGCGGCGTCGCAGACGCGGCGACCGGAGACTCGTCGGCAGCAAAGGCGTGATGGGCGACGGTCAGTAGTCGCACGGGAGCGTCGAGCCGGCAGCGTTCGAGCAGCGAGCCACCCCAGCGAACGCGGGTCAACTCGTCGCTGCCGAACTCGATGACGTTGGCGACCATCGGCATGTCGAGGCGGGCAGCGGCGTGTGCCATCACTTCGTTGCCGCGATCGGTACCGGTTGCCAACACGACAGTCGGGTCAAGAGCCTTGACGGCCTGAGCGACGACCTCGCCCCACGCCTCCGGACCGTAATCACCGAGCACGTCGCCGTGGACCTGATGAACGACGGTTGCGCCGAAGTTGCCGATCTGATCGACCAATCCGTCGGCAGCTTCGCCGATCGTCAAGGCGTGCACCTCGCCGAGCGCACGCGCCGCGGCGAGGGCCTCCCAGGTGGCGGGCGACATCGTGCCGCGGTCGTGTTCGACGACGACCAGGATCATTTCAGCACCCCGATCTCTTGCAGCATGTCGACGACCGCCGCAGCGGCATCTGGCCCCCTGCCAAGGATCACAGTGGCACTGACCTGCTCGGCGGCGGGGAGCAAGCGGACCATCTGCTGTCCACCGGCCTCGGCCTGCGGCACGACCTGCGCCACGTCGACCTTCTTCGACGCCAGCCGGCCCTTCAGCGTGGGATAGCGCGGCAGGTTGATGCCTTCTTTCACGCCGAGTACCGCGGGCATTGGAACCTCGTACACCTCGACACCCACATCTGCCTCGCGGCGGGCACGCAGGGTGTCGCCGTCGACGTCGATGCCTTTGATGCCATTGACCATCGGGCGACCGAGAGCGTGAGCGACGCGGATACCCACCTGGAACCCGCCCGAGTCGGCAGACTCGTTGCCGAACAGGATCAGGTCGAACGCGCCGTCTGCCGCCTCGAGGTCGGTAATGGCGGCGGTGATAGCCGAGGCCGTTCGTTGCGGATCCCAGTCGGGTCCGGTGATCGGCAACAGCACGGCTCTGGCTACGCCGAGGCTGGCTGCATAGCGCAACTGCTCGTCGGCCTCGCTGGGACCGAGCGTCAACACCGTTGCCTCACCGCCGTGTCGCTCGACGAGCTGCACGGCTTCTTCAACGGCGCACTCTTCGTGGGGGCTCATCGTGAACCCCAAGAACGCCGTGTCGACAGCTTGACCGTCGGCGGCGATGTTGATGCGCGCGCCAGGTGCCGGCACGCGCTTCACGCAAACCAGGATCCTCATGACTTCATTCTTGAGTCATCGGGGTCGAACAGCGGCGTGGCACTGGCGCGCTCGACAGTCACGGGATAGCACTCGTTCATGTACATCACTTGCAGCTTCGTGCCTTCGACGGCGTGCTGCGGCGGGAGGTACGACAGCAACAGGTACTTGCCGACCGAGGGGCCCGCGCCGGCTGTAGTGACACGCGAGACACGGCCCTTGGCATCGAGGATCCGCTCGCCGTCGAGCGTGAGGATCGGCTCGTTGCCGCCGGTCGGGAAGCGGTCGTAGCCGGCGGCGCATCGCTGGGAATCCATCGACAGCGTGCACATGATCGCGGCCGGCTGCTCGTCGCGGGCCTTCATGTACTCGGCCTTGCCCATGAAGTCGGCAGACTTCACCTTCGGACGGGCCAAGCCGGCTTCGACGGGGTTGTACTCGCTCTCCAACTCTGCACCCATAAGGCGGTAACCCTTCTCGATTCGGCCCGTGATGGCGTACACGCCGATGCCGACCGGGATGATGTCGAACTCCTTGCCGGCCTCGGCAATGGTGTCCCACAGCCGCAGGCCGTGCTCCATGTTGGTGTAGATCTCCCAACCGTTCTCGCCGACGTAGGAGATGCGGAACATGATGCACGGCACGCCGTCGATCAGCACCTCGCGCACTGCGCCGTACGGGAACCCGGTCTGCGAGACGTCGTACGGCTTCGACTGATCGGTGACGATCTTGGCCATCGTCTTCTCGGCGTTGGGGCCCCACACACCGAGCGTGCAGATCCCCTGCGACATGTCGGTGAACGTGACCGATCCATCGGTCGGCATGTACCGACGGAACCAGTAGTTGTCCCGGCCACCGTCGAATGCGCCGGTGATGATCCGGAAGTGATCGGTGCCGAGCCGCTGGATCGTGAGGTCGCCGCGGAAGCCGCCGTGCTGGGTCAGCAGCGGTGTGTACACGCTGCGGCCGACAGCGACATCGACGTTGTTGACGCACATGTACTGCAAGTACGCCATCGCGCCCGGGCCGGTGATGTCAAACTCGTTGAACGCGGTGAGGTCGACCATGCCGACGCTCTCGCGCATCTGCAGGTGCTCGGCGTTGGTGATCGGGCTCCACCAGCGGGCATCCCACTCGTGCTGACGCGGGGTGAATGCCTCGGGGAACTTGTCGACCAACTTGGCGTTGCTCTCGAACCACTGCGGGCGCTCCCAACCGCGCGCATCGAAGAACACCGCACCCAACGCCTCCTCACGGGCGTAGAACGGGCTGCGGCGCATGCCCCGCTGGCTGGCCCACTGCTCGCGTGGATGCACGATTCCGTAGGTCTTGTTGAAGTGCTCGGCGCAGCGGGCGAGGATGTGGTGCTCGGTCTTCTCGTGCGGGTAGAAGCGGCTGATGTCGGTGCTGTGCGGATCGCAAAGGTGCGGGTAGCCGTAGGTCATCCACTCGGCGACGATCTGGGCGATGCCGGGACCTTCCTTGATCCACACCGCTGCAGCGCTCCACAGGTTGCGCACCTCGACGGTCTCTCCGAGCACCGGGTTGGCGTCGGGGGTCAGGCTCAGCAGCCCGTTGATCGCGTAGCGGATCTCGGCCTCGCCGAGCATCTCCATCAAGTCGATGGCCTCTTCGAACTGTTGATCGAAATCGTCGGCGGTGAAGGGCAACTCGGTTGGCGACAATGCAGATTCATCGTTGCTGGGGATGTCGTCGGGATGCATGAAGATCGGGCGGTGGGCGTACGAGCCGACCTCCATCGACCCTGCGGTCTGGCGCTCGTAGCAGTACGTGTCCATGTCACGCACGATCGGGTAGGCGACCTCCTTGCCACTCTGCTGGAGGATGTCGATCGGGCCGACGTCGGCCATCTGGTGCACTGCCGGAGTGAGCGGGATGTTGGCGCCGGCCATCTTGGCGATGCGCGGGCTCCACACGCCGCAGGCGATCGCCACGTACTCGCATTCGATGCGCCCCTTGTTCGTCACGACTGCCTTGACTGTCGGTCCGCCGGGCCCGTCTTCGGTCTCGATGTCGAGCACCTCGGTGTTGGCGAACACTTGCAGCGCACCCTTGGCGACGGCCTCGTTGCGCATCTGCGTGCCGGTCTCCAGCGAGTCGACGCACGACACGCTCGGTGTGTAGAAGCCACCGAGCAGGATCTCTTCATTGATGAACGGGACCAACTCTTTGATCTCGGCCGGTGTCACCAGACGGGAATCGATGCCCCATGCCTTGGCCGACGTCATCCGCCTCTTGAACTCCTCGAGGCGTTCGGGCTTGCGGGCCACCTCGATGCCGCCGGACGTGTTGTTGAGGCCATGATCGACGTATTGCCTTTGGCTCTCCAACGTGAGGAAGGCCATCTCTTTGCTGTGATCCGTCGGGAAGATGAAGTTCGAAGCATGCCCGGTGGACCCGCCCGGGTTGGGCAACGGGCCCTTGTCGATCTGCACCATGTCGGTCCAGCCGAGGCGGCTGAGATGGCCGACCAGGCAGTTGCCGACGATCCCGGCACCAATGATCACGCACTTCGCTGTGGCGGGCACGGTCCCGGCCGACGCGGCCTGGTTGGTTGTGTCAGTCATGACTTGTCCTCTCACCGATCAATGATATATCTTTCCGATATCACGAATGTATCACTCAGCGAGCAGGCGTTTCAAGCGATCCGGCGGATGATCGTGACGCTCGAGCTCGCCCCCGGCGCCGTCGTCAGCGACGACCTCCTGCAACAGCAACTCGGGCTCGGGCGTACACCGATCCGCGAGGCGCTGCAGCGGTTGGTGCGCGATCAGTTCGTGACGATCATCCCGCGACGCGGCATGTACGTGTCGAACATCGACGTGTCGGAGCTTTCGACGCTGTACGAGACGCGGGCGATCCTCGAGCCGTACGTGATGCGGTTGGCGTGTGCCCGTGGACGTGCGGCCGACTGGGCAACCATGGCCGCATCGCTGGCGCGAGCCAAGCCCGACAGCTCATCGACAGAACTGCTGGAGATCGATCGCGAGTGTCGTGAAATCGTGTGGGCCACGGCCGGCAACCGGTTCCTCACCGACACGCTCGACATGTTGTACGCGCAGAGCGATCGGTTGTGGCATCTGTACCTCTCCGACGTCGCCGCGCTCGATCATGTGATCGACGAGCATCGGGCCATCCACGCCGCGCTCGTGGACGGCGACGGCGAGCGCGCCGCATCGCTGATCGAGTCGCACATGCACGCCTTCAACGACAAGATCGGCGACGCCGTGCGGCGCCGGTTGGAGTCGCCGCTCGCCGGCTTCTGACGAGCGCGGGCGCCGATTCGGGCCGCCCGCGCCCGTTTCGGCGCCCGCGATGGCAGTTCCACGTAATCTCGGGCCTGTGGCACTACGAGAGATCCCCGACCCGTGTGGAATTCGCCAGGCGAAGACGTTGCCGGCGTCGGCGTACAGCTCGGCAGAGTTCTACGAGCGCGAGCGCCCGTCGATCTTTCACCACGATTGGGTTTGCGCAGGTGTCGTCGACGAGATGCCTGCCACCGGCTCGTGGACCGCTCGAGTCGTCGGTGGATTGCCGGTTCTGTTCGTACGTGACAAGTCGGGCGAGCTACGTGCGTTCCTCAACGTGTGCCGCCACCGCGCATCACCTCTCTGCGAGGAAGGCGAGGCTCACGCCGGTTCGCTGATCCGCTGCCCGTACCACTCGTGGCTGTATCAGCTCGACGGCTCGTTGGCCCGTGCGTCGGGTGTCGGCTCGCCGGATGACTTCGATCTCGCCGACTACTCATTGAAACCGGTGCGGTTGGCCGTGTGGCGACGAACGTTGTTCGTGTGCCTCGACGAGCATGCACCGGCCTTCGATGTCGGAGCGCTCGGCGCGGCTATCGACGCCTACCCCATCGAGTCGATGGAGCTGGCGTTGTCGGACACCAACGACCGGCCGTTCAACTGGAAGGTCTTGCTGGAGAACTACTCGGAGAACTACCACACGCCGTTCGTCCACCCGGAGATCGACACCAGCTCCAACGAGGACTATCCGATGATCTCCGACGGCGTGGTCTTGTACGCATGGGATCGGCCGCTACGCCCGAGCGGCTCGCGTGTCGACGAGATCCGCGCCACGATGCTGCCCGGTGAGCCGGGTTGGGAGGAGCTCGCCTCCATCAAGATGGACGGCCCCTACGGGATCGGCGGGTACCTGACGGTGTGGCCAAACCTGATGATGAACGTGTTCCCCGGCGCGTGCCTGGCGATGTGGATGGAGCCGATCGACGCGACTACCACTCGCGTGCAGCGGCGCCTCTACGTGCGGCCCGAGATCGACGCCACCGTCCAGGAGTCAATCATCGACGCCCATCGGCGAGTGCACGACCAAGACGTCGACATCTGCACTCGGGTGCAGCGATCCCACAGTGCCGGCATCGACGCCGATGGCGTGCTGGCCACGGTCGAAGAGCGAGGTGTCTACTTCGTGCACGAGCACTTGCGAAGCCGGCTGGACGTGTGATCATACGTAAGATATGATCATCAGATGGCCGCCACTCGGATCACCATCACCGTCGACGAGGACGTGCTCAGTGAGCTCAAGAGTCGCGTCGGCCCTGGTGAGGTCTCCGCGTACTTGGTCGAGGCGCTGCGCGCCAAGCTCCGAAAGGACCCGATCCTCGAGCTCTTCGAGAAACTCGACGAGATGTACGGCCCGTTGACCGACGAAGAGATCGCATTGGGAAGGCGCGAGTGGAACGAGATGAACGAACGATTGTCCTCGACGCTGGAGCCGTCATCGGACTCTCCCGAAACGACCGAAGGCTGAAGCGAATCTTCGAAGCTGCACGAGAGCGGGGGGCGGAGTTTCGAGTACCGATGGTGGTGGTCGCCGAGACGGTGCGTGGCAACGGACCGCGCGACGCCCCGGTCAACCTCGTACTCGCCGAGATGTCGCCACAGCATCCGTTGACCGACGAGATCGCCCGCGCCGCGGGCCATCTTCTTGGTGCCGCCCGGTCGTCGTCCACGATCGACGCATTGGTCGTTGCCGAAGCGATCGACTGCGCTCCGGCGATCATCATGACGTCCGATCCGATCGACCTTCGCGCTCTGCTCGGCAACCACCGAGGTGTGACGATCGAACCGATCTGAGCTAGCAGGGTGCTGAAGAACACCGATTTCGGTCCATTTCGCGATCCAGAACACCTGGTAGATCGATCGGCGAAGCGACCCGAGAGTCGATTTTCAGCACCCTGCTAGCCGTTGCTGGTCGTCGTAACCCCTGTGGTCAACCTCGACATGGCGTCATCGCCGACCAACACCATGATCGCTGTACCTGCCGGCAGCGGGGCAGCCACCAAGGATTGAAGGTCCTGGAGCGTAACTACCTCGACGGTGGTGGCGGTCGTAAACCTGGCAATCAGCGACGCCTCACATTCGGATCCTGCCAAGGCGAGCACGCGTGACGACGTCTCCTGAGCGAGGGCATTGACCGTCGTGGTGAACGAAACACTCGGTACGTCCGCTGCCAACATGTCGTTCCACCACTGTGCGGTGCCGACAACGTGGCTCGCGTTGGCGACCACCGCGACCGGCGCAACCGCTGACGACCCGCATCCGACGGTCGTCGTCGGCGACATCTCCCCCGCGTTCGATGTCGTCGTCGCGTCAGTCGCAACCTGACCTGGCGAAAGCAGTACGGCGCCGGCGACGGGCGGGATGGAGAAGTCGATGGCGGGGTTGAACGCCTTCATCGCCACGACATCGCCGCCGAAGCCCACCTTCTTGGCGAGCTCGTGCCACACGACGTACGTAAACATCGCCCGGCACTCGTTGGTTGTGCAACCGAACTGCTCTGGCGTCGGCATCACGTCGGCCGCGGCCTGATCGGCCGGCTGGATCGCCAACGCGGTGCCCGATGGGTCGTAACGCGCGTTCCACAATGCATCCCACACCGATGAAGATTTGATTGTCATGGTCGGCGAGCCGTAGATGGTGGTCGTCTGGTTGGCGTCGGGCTGGTAGAGCGTCGAAGCCGCTGATCGATCCCTCGGGACCGATTGGCCGGCGACAGACGAACCCATCCCGTCGCGGCGGATGATCAAGGCCGTCGTCGCCACGCCGGCGCAAACCACGACACCGGCGGTCACGGACATGCGTCGGCGGTTGCGGCGCCGGGCGCGATGACGCACATCGCTGAGCGATGGGCGGGCGCCGACGGGGCCTCTCACAGAGGCCACCGCGTCGCGCAGCAGTGGATCGAGATCAGTCATTGGTTACCTCCAGGCGTAGCCGGGCGATGGCCCGGTGCAGCGTCGACTTCACAGTGCCGATCGGCATGTTCAGGGTCTCGGCGATCTCGGCGTCGGTGAGCTGCAGTTCGTATCGCAGCACGATGGCGGCGCGCTGACGTGCGGGCAGACGTCGGATGGCGTCGAGCACGTGGTTGTAGACGAGTTCGCTCTCGTCCGTCGGTTGACCGGGATACCGCCGTACCAGGATCCGTCGGCGCAGAACCTTTCGACTGCCGTTGAGCACCGAGGCGCGCACATAGGCGAGCGGCGACGACACCACCCGATAGCGCAAGTACAACCCGGCGAAGGCGTCCTGCACGACTTCCTCGGCCTGCTCCTGATTGTCGACCAGCACCATCGCCAGACGAACCAGCCCGACGAACTCGCGCTGGTACAGAACATCGAACGGCTCGCGGACCGAGAGCTCTACCGGCACCATCGGCACCGGCACCTCGGTCACTGGAACCTCACCCATCACTACCTGAGAGCCACATCGCGCTCGTTCGGTTCCGTCTCGCGAGGAACTTTGGTCGTACGCGGCTACGACGGCCGCGTGGGACCAAAGTTCGCGGCCACACGAACGTCAGCCGGCGCGGCGGGCACCCCGGCCGCGGGCCAACTGCTTCTTGTGCTCGATGAAGTCGACGAGCACGTAGTCACCGAGCGTCTCGGGAGTGGTGAAGAAGGCCCGGCCGCGATTGATCGAGGTGAGCTTCTCGATGAACGACTTGAGGTAGCTGTTGGCGTCGAGCATGAACGTGTTGATGCGGATGTTGTCCTTCGTGCAGCGGACGACTTCGCGCAGTGTGGCTTCGATCGTCTCCGGCACGGGCGGATAGTTGAAGAACACGTCGCCGCGCTGGGTGATGTGCGCGGTGGGCTCGCCGTCGGTGATCATGATGATCTGCTTGGTGCCCGACTGCTTGGCGAGCAGGTGGCGGGCGAGCAGGAAACCGTGCTGCATGTTGGTGCCGTAGACGAAGTCCCATGACACCTCGGGAAGCTGGGCGGCAGTGAGGATCCGCGCCGTCTCGCTGAACCCAACGATTCCCATGTAGTCGCGCGGGAACTGCGACGTGATCAACGAGTGCAACGCCATGGCCACCTTCTTGGCGGCGAGGAAGTTGTCGCGCATGGGCATCGACAGCGACAGGTCGAGCATCAGCACGGTCGACGACCGTGTGAGGGTCTCGGTGCGCTCCACCTCGAAGTCGTCCGGTGACAGCCGCACCGGCGTGCCGCCTCCCGTGCGCTGAATGGCGTTGCGAACGGTGCGCTCGATGCTGAGGTTGAACGGGTCGCCGAACTCGTAGGGCTTGG
>JANYKU010000081.1 GCA_025358075.1 Ilumatobacteraceae bacterium | reverse complement strand
TTGGCGACCGCGGCGACCGCGATGCCGCTTCCCTTCAACCGGGACTTCGCCTGGCCGACAAACCGTGGATAGATGCAGACGGCCGCAGGATGGATCTCGATGCCGGGTGCAGGTTTCAGGGCACGATTGCACAAGGCGTCGATCCGCGCCGGAGTGTCGTCGAGGTTGAGGCTGGTCAAATCGAGACAGCCGAGCGCCCGGGCGGCCTGTCGGTGATGGCTGGTTGCGGTCAACTCACTCATTGCAGAATCCTGACGCATTTGAGCCACGCGCGACAGGGCCAAAGTTCCCGGTGCGGCACTTCGAAGTGCTCTGTCACAAGGCCCCAGGATCTCCGACACTTGGTCAATGACCACCAGACCAATCCCACACGATCTGAGCGAGTTCGACCGGCAGCTGATCGAGCACCTCGACGAGCACATCAATTCCGAGAAGGAAGTCATCGATCTCTACGACGCGCTCTCCCACGACGACCATCCGTATGTGTCGTTCATCGCCGAGTTGATCGGCGAGGACGAAGCCCGCCATCACCGGCTGTTCACGGAGTGGATCGAGACGATCAAGGCGTTGGCCGAGCTGCGTGATGCACCCGACGGGATCCCCCACGTCGACTATCACCCCGTCGACCCGGAGACGATTCATCTCGTCGACAAGTTGCTCGACTTCGAGCAGGCCGACCTCGAAGCCGCGAGGAAGCTCCGGCACGAGATCCGCAGCGTGCGCACGGCGACGCTCTGGAGCATGTTGATCGAGCTGGTCATCGCCGACACGAAGAAGCACATCAAGGTGCTGAAGTTCCTGCGGGCCCGCCTCGGCGAACGCGGTGTCATCCCCGTCGGTGCGGTTGCGCCGTATCCCCACCTCTGATCCCAGTCGCTTGATCAGGCGCCGCGGCGAACGGCGATCACTTGGTCGTGCTGCGCGCCGCGATCACTTGGTCGTGCTGCGCACGACTGTCACGGGAACGCTCGACCGAGTGACCAGTAACAACGCAGTGGATCCGATGTCGGACCCGGTGTCGCCGACGCCGCGGTGCCCGACGACGATGTGACGAGCCCCGGTGCGCTCGGCCACGCGCATCAACGTGTCGCACGGAGGCCCGGGCTCCACCAGCGAGGTCAGGCCGGCCGCGCAGTCGTGTTCGGACAACGTTCTGGCGATGAGCTCGGCGACATCGACACGCGGCACGTAGGCGCCTTCCTCGAGGAGGCCTTCGGCGTGCACGGCGAGCAGGCGCACGCCGGTTCGTGAAGCGAGATCGGCCGCCCACCGCAATGCGGCGATCGACTCGTCGGACGTGTCGACGCCAACCACGATCGTCTCGTTCGTGGCGTGATCGGTGCTGCTCATCGCAACCGCCGTACCGAAAGTTCGGGATGAGACACGTAGGGCATCGCCCGCACACGCAGGTCGACCACGTGAAGGCCGGTGGGTGTGGCGATGATCGGGTTGAGATCGATCTCGAGGATCTCCGGCACGGCGTCGGCGAGCTGACCGAGACGCACCAGCAGCCCTTCGAGCGGTGCCCGATCGATCTTGGGGAGACCTCGGTAGCCGTCGAGGAGCGGCGAGATCCGCAGGCCACGAACCATCTGCGATGAATCGGCAGCGGTGAGGGGGGCCGGGCGCACGATGCGGTCTCGGAGGAGCTCAGCCGCGGTGCCGCCGGCCCCGAATATCACGAGTGGTCCGAACGCCGGATCCGTGGTGACACCTGCGAGCAGCTCGAGTCCGGATTGGGCCATGCTCTGGACGACGTATCCCTCGAGCTGATCGCCGAGCTTGTCGCGCATCTCCGAGCCGGCCTGCAACACGGCTTGCTCGTCGACCAGCGAGAGCCTGACCGCGCCGACGTCGGTCTTGTGGAGGATCGACCCGCCGGACCCCTTCAACACGACGGGGAACCCGAGCCGTGTGGCTGCCGCGACTGCCTCGTCGAGCGTCGTGACCGTGGCCGTCTCGACCAGCGGCAGACCCGCTACCGCGGACAAGGCGACCGCAGCGGCCATATCGAGCCAGCCTCCCTCTGGAGTGCCGCGCAGGAAGTCGCCGACGACTTTGCGTGCCGCGGGCTGGTCGATCAGTTGCTCCACGACGGTCGTGTCGGTGATGCGCAGCCAGTCTGACCGGCTGGCCATGTGGGCGAGGGCGCGTACTGCCGACTCGGGGAAGCGATAGGTCGGCACGGTCAAGTCGCCGAGTTGCACCTTTTCGTTTCCGGCCAGAACCGTCGCCAGCATGGGCTTCTCGGGATGGGTCGCCGCGGCTCTGGCGATTGCATCGAGCATCGAACGATCACGATCGGGCAGCGGTGGCACGTAAAGCGCCAGGACCGCGTCGATGTCGGGGTCGTCGAGCACGGCGCACAGCGCTTGTTCGAGGGCGTCCGGCGACCCCGAGGCGACGATGTCGACCGGATTGGCCGTGGCGGCCGCGGCAGGCAGGAAACTGGCCAGGCGGGCGCGAGTCTCGGCACTGAGCTCCGGCACGAGCAGGCCATGAGCAGTGGCTGCGTCGGCAGCCAGGATCGCCGGCCCTCCGGCGTTGCCGACGATCGCCACTCGCCGACCGCGAGGTGCCGGCTGGCTGGCGAACGCCTGAGTCGTGTCGAACAGCTCTTCCAGAGTGTCGACACGGGTGACGCCGGCACGCGACAGCACCAGCTCGGCAACATCGTCGGACGTGGCGAGTGCCGCCGAATGCGACGACGCGCCGCGCGCCCCGGCGGGGCTGCGCCCGGACTTCACTGCAACGATCGGCTTCTCCTTGGCGACGCGCGAGGCGATCCGCACGAACTTGCGAGGGTTGCCGAACGACTCGAGGTACAAGGCGATCACCGAGGTCGCATCGTCGCTGCCCCAATATTGCAGCAGGTCGTTGCCGGAGATGTCGGCCTTGTTGCCGACCGAGACGAAGCTGGAGATGCCGATCCCTCGGCGAGCGCTCTCATCGATCAGCGAGATGCCCAGCGCGCCGGACTGGGTCATGAAGGCGACGTTGCCGGGCTTGGCCTCGACGGGGGCGAAGATGGCGTTCATGCGCACCGCCGGATTGGTGTTGGCGACGCCCATGCAGTTCGGCCCGACGAGGCGCATACCGTACCGCCTGGCCGATTTGACCAGTCCGGCCTCGATGGCGCGCCCGTCCGGGCCGAGTTCGGCGAAGCCTGCGCTGATCACGACGAGACCGCCGACACCGGCCGCGCCACATTGGTCGATCACGTCGGCCACGGCGCCCGCGGGAACGGAGATGATCGCCAGGTCGACCGGCACGGGGATGTCGCCGACACTGGCGTAGGCGTGGATTCCGCCGACCGCACCAGCCTGCGGATTGACCGGGAAGACCGGGCCGGTGAACCCACCTTGCACCAGGTTGTGGACCAGCTCGAACCCGATGGTTCCCGGGGTGCGGCTGGCGCCGATCACGGCGATCGACGTCGGGCTGAGGATCCTCCGGATCGAGGCGACGACCGCCCCGCGCTCTCGCTCGTCGATGTGCTCGTCGAGCTCACCAGAAGGTGTCAGCGGGAAGCTGACGTCGATGACGCCGCCATCGAAATGGCTGGTGACATTGAAACCGGCATGGCGGAACACGTCCATCATCGCTCGGTTGTCGGGGAGCGTCTCGGCGTCGAACCGTTCGATGCCGTTGCTCCTGGCGACAGCCGCGAGATGCTCGAGCATGACCGTCGCCAGGCCGCGGCCCTGCTGGTGGTCTTCGACCACGAAGGCGACCTCCGCAGCTTTTTCGTCCTCGCCGCGGTCGTAACGGGCGACGGCGACGACCTTGCCATCGAGCTCGGCGACGAGCGCGAATCGATCCCGATAGTCGACCTCGGCGAGGTGATGAAGTTGCGCCTCGGGGACCCTCGGCAGTGGCGAGAAGAACCGGAAGTAGATCGACTGCGGGGAGAGCCGGCTGTGCAGATCGCGCAGCTGCTCGAGGTCATCGGTTCGGATCGGGCGGATGTGCGCGGTTCCGCCGTCGATGAGCACGACGTCGGACTCCCATTGGCTCGGGTACGCCGCCGGCGGGTTGATCTCGGTTCCAGCGGTCACTAGCTCGCCGCTCTCTCGGGCCGTTCGGCACCTGCAGGCTGCGCCAGGGTTCGACCCATGGCCTCGCCCCACGCTCGTGCTCGTTCGATCTCACCGGAGGCCAACGGACCCGTCGTGCCGCCGACCCGGAAGCTCTGCGGTTCGGCGAAGATCGAGAACCCGGCTGCGACCAGACCGCGCTCGACGGTGCGCACCGCAGAACCGGTGAAGAACCTCGGCCGGTCGAGCCTCGTGTCGAACGCCGCGCCGCACCGGCCTTCCTGCCGCGTCAACCCTCGCAACCATTCGCGAACCCCGGTTGCGACGGAGGCGGCGGCGATGCGCTGATCGGAACGCTTGGCGATCTCGTTTGCCGCGACCTCGCGGGTGCGCCGCCGACTGAGGCCCCATGCGTGTGTCGGCGCGCCGACCACGACCAACTGCACATCACTGACGTCAATGGTCTTGGCATCACCGACGGGTGACAACTTGGCATCGACCGAGACCCGCAGACCCGCGGTGATCGCCTGGGCGATCTGACTCGTGTTCCCGTACATCGATTCGTACACAACCAGCGCTTTCATGACGTTCTCCTTTGCTAGCGTCAACGTACGTCGCCAAGCCTCCGGCTCAACAGAGTCGCCGGGCTTGACGCCGCGGGACCTCCGACCCTGGCGAATTGCTCAATTCGCCGGAACCTTGGTCTGGTCAGCTTGTGCAATCGGTCAGGTCTTCAGCCACGGGTAGCGGGCCGTGTCGTTGCCGGCGTAGTCGGGGTCGAGGTAGATGAACACCCGCTGGATCTTCCAGTCGCGGATCTCGAAGACGTCGCACCACCGGCCGGCGCCGGACTCCGGTACGCCGGCTCGCCACGGACCATCTTGATGCTCGCCGTGGCTGGTGCCTTCGGCAACGAGCGTGTCGCTGCCGGAGAAGATCCAGTTGAAGTGGGAGTAGTGATGGGTGATGCCCTTCAACGTTGCGCCGACATCACCGAACAACTTGCCGATCTGGTCCTTGCCATTGGCCAAGCCCCATTTGGGGAAGTACACCTGAGCATCGTCGGCAAAGAGCTCGAGGATGCTGCTGCCGCTGGAAGTGACGCCTCCGTTGTCGAACGCCTTGAGGTACTCGATGGCGACCGACTTGCGTTGCTCGTCGGTCATCGTCTGCGTCGTCAGTGCCATGTGGCCTCCCGTCGTTCTCGGAGAGATGAGAGCCGAAGAATACGCCACGGCCGGGTCTGTTCGTTACCGGGGGAACGCCGGCGCCGCCGCGGTGCTGCCGCTGAGCATCAACACCGTCAGGCCGGCGACCGTCGCCCGATACGTGTACCGCTCTTGTAGCAGCGTCGCGACCTGGCCGCTGCGATTGCAGCTGGGGGGCCGCTGGTACTCGACCACGAACGTGGGCGCCTCGGGCCCGGCGAAGAGCTGCTCCAGCTTGGTCTGGGCATCCCTGCCATTGAGCACGCCGTCCTCCCACAGATACGGGTACGGAGGGATGGCGTCGGCGCTGGCGTACATTCCGGCGCTCGCGCACAGCGCGTAGATGGTCGAGCTCGCGGTTCGGTTCTGTCGGTACCAATCACCAACCTGCTCGTTGACGAGCGAGCGCGGATCGTCGCTCGCCAGCATGGCGGCCGCGGCGCGGGGGAGGACGATCACGTGCATCGTGCTGATCAACGACGGGACCGCGACCAGGCAGGCGATGGTGATCACCGCGACCTGGCTTCTGATCTTGCCCACCGCCAAACCTGCGGCGGCACCGATCGGGAACGTGAGGGTGACCCAGTAGTGGCGATGGAACAGGCCGCCGGCCAGGAAGGTGACGACGGCAAAGCAGATCCAGGCAGGGATCAGCACCCGCGATCTGGTGACCTTGCGGCTGCGGGCGAGCCACACCAACACACCGGCAACCGCCACCCCCGCCAGCGGAAGGATCGTCGGGGCGGCCAGTCGCGAGGTGATCCCGAAGCGGTGCCAGTCCGCACGGCTGGTGGCGTTGATCCCCTCGAGTCGATACCCGGCGATTGCGTACCACCATGCACCGAGGCCGACGACGAGTCCGTGGATGAACAGCACGACCAGCACCGTTGTCAGCCCGGCCACCACGACCGCACACTCGCGGAGCACTTCCCGCCACCTGCGCTCGCCGGTCAAGCCCCCGACAAGGATGCACAACATCACCGCGAGGAAGCCATCACACCCCGACTGTTTGATCGACATGGCAAGTCCGGCGATCACGCCGCTCACATAGAGCCATGACGTGCCACGGCCGCGGAACAGATAGGCACACGCCGTCGCCACACCCGCCCCGGCCAACCCCCCGGCGAGCAACTCTCCGTTTGCTATGAATCCCTCGATCCGCGCGTTCGACGAAGCGACGGCGACGAGAAAGGCGGCGGCGCCCGCAGCCCGCGGCCCTGCCAGAGTGAACACGGTGTATGCCACCGCCGCGACTGCGATGCATCCGAACACCATGGCCATGATTCGGATCGCCGGGCCCGAGCCGCCGATCAGATCGTCCCAGAATCGGAAGAGCACGAGCAGACCTTGGGGCCGGTCGACCCACGCATCGGTGTAGAGGTGCTTGCCGGCAGCCCACGCCCGGGCCACGGCGAGGTAGCCGCCTTCGTCAGACGTCAGCGGTGTGGTGACGAATCGGGCCCGCAGCGCAACAGAGGCGACCATGGCGGCGACGACGACGCCGACCGGGAAGTGCTCGATGCTCGCCGACCGAGTGCGCATCGGCTGCTCGTCGGCCTCTTTCGGGGCGCGGAGCAGGAGCGTCATTGCCCACATACTTCCCCGCCCGGCCCCATTTTGAACATCGCCCCGCCCCCAGCCCCACAATTTTCGCCGGGGTTGTCACACGCTGACCGTCTTCAGGACGGTGGTGGCGCGACAACCTCGTTGTTTCTAGGGGTGCGGTGAGGGGTGCGGTGAGTTCGTGGTGGGGGTGAAGCGGACCACGGCGCGTCCGCTGCTGCGAACATCGTCGGCCGTGATCCTGTGACCTTCGGGAATCGAGAGGCCGAGCGCTCGCGGAGCAGTTCCACCATCGACGAGGGCAGCGATGCAGCGCGCCACCGCTTCCGGATCAGTGTCGAGCGTGCCGATCAGGTCGGTGCGCTCGGCGCGGGAACGTACGGTCGCCCTTCGTCCTCCCGTGAAGTTTGCGCGCCACGAAGCTGGAGTGACGACAACGGGCAGGCCGTCGATGCTGTGCCAACCCACGACTACGGAGAGAGGCTTGCCGGATCGCCGCCCGGTGAAGTCGAGCAACGCGAGCGGACGGATCGAACGGCCGACTGGCGTGCGCAGCAGAAGTTTGAGCATCGGGTTCAGCATCGCCACGGCGAGGCGCGGTGGACGGGCATCGCCCACGACCGACGTCATGTCGGGCCTGTTGCGGGGTCACCGACTGCACGGCCGATGGCTCCGTTGACTCCGTCGTCGCCCGCATCAACCGGTTCGAGGTAGAACCGTGCCGATGTCGCCCGGTCGTCGGCGACCTCGAAGATGACGACGCCACGCATGATGTGCGCAATGCCATCGCGGCGAGTGCCACGCATCTCCCATTCCGACCACACCCGGTCGCCGCTGACGGCGGTACGCAACAATTCAGCACGGATGTCGGGAACGCCGGCGAAGATGCGCTGCCAGTTCGTTCGGACCTGTTCGTGCCCTTCGAACCCTCGTCCGGGGTGCACCGGCGTTTCGTTTCGGTAGTTCTCGGCGAAGCACGAGACGAGCGCGTCGAGATCGTGATCGTCGACTGCCTTTCTGAGGCGCTCCACAACAACACAAGTCGTTTCGCTCAAGTTCCTGCTCCCTTCGCTGAACCATCACCGGCTATTTCGTTCTAGTGAACTAGAATGAAAGTAGTATGGTCGCGATCCCCGCTCAGGTCAACCCCAGGCGTGCGTACAACGCCACACTCCGACGCGAACGCGCCCGGCAGACACACGAGGCACTCCTCGACGCGGCACTCGCTCGATTTCTACAGACCGGCTATGCCGCCACCACGGTCGACTCGATCGCCGAAGACGCAGGCGTTTCCGCGGCGACCATCTTCAAGAGCTATGGCGGCAAGCCGGGTCTGGTGCGTGCGCTGTGCGAGCGGGCGCTGAAAGGTGCGGGCCCAACCCCGGCCGAGCATCGCTCCGATGCACTGAAGCAGGCGGAGACCGACCCGCGCCGGCTGATCGACGGATGGGGCCGGCTCACTGCCGAGGTCTCGCCTCGTGTCGCGCCGATCCTGCTCCTACTCCGCGATGCGGCGAGTGCCGATCCGCTCGCCGCCGACCTCCACGACGAGCTCGACCGCAGTCGGCTGAAGAGGATGTCGTTGAACGCCCGCCATCTTGTCGCGGCCGGCCATGTGCGACCGGGCCTCGGCCTCGCCGCGACTCGCGATGTGATGTGGCTGTACAGCTCGCCGGAGCTCTACGACTTGCTCGTGCGCCGTCGCCGATGGACCGTCGCCCGGTACAGCCAATTCGTGGCCGACGCCATGATCGCCGCCCTGCTGTGAAACATCAGATGGTGGTGGAGATTGTGACGGTGGCGGTTATCGGTGCACCGATTGGTTCGATGGGAGTCCATGTCAGGGTCGTCGCGCCGGGTGTGGCGTTGGCGGGGATCGGCAACTCGACATGGAACCGCACGGACTCGCCGATGCCGATGACGACGACACCGTTGCCGGAGGTGCAGTTGAGCAGGAACTGCCCGTTCGCGGTGCCGAGCGTCTCGGAGTAGACCGGGCAGGTCCGTGAGTCGAGGCTCTGTTCGGAGTCCGGCGCGGTCATCACAACGTCATAGCGCAGGACATCGCCGGCGCGGACAGCTGCCGGAGCGTCGAGGGTGACGTGCAGACTGTCGAACGGGCTCGCGCCATCGGTGTTGGGCTGGACTGCAGCGAACGGTTGGACGGCGAGTGCTCCCGGTGCTGCGGCCTGCCTGTTCGAGGGGTCGCACTGCTGAGGGTCGAGCGGGCGGCCCACCTCGTACGGGATCGTGGAGTCGCCGCCGCCAATCGTCACCCGAAACTGCGACGACTGGTTACCTCCGCACACGTTGCCGGCGATCGGTCCCAACACGGAGGTCGCCCAGCTGTCTGGCTCGAGCACGACCGGCGGCGCCGACGTATCGGCGAGCAGTGCCGGGTCGGTGCTCTGCACGACGTTGCCCGCATCGTCGAGCAAGGCAACGTTCGGTGCGCCTTCGACCTGGCATGGTTGGCCGCCCTTGTTGCGAACCGACAACACGCCGTACGTAGTGCCCATTGCCCCCTCCGTCGTCGGCGCGACGGCGAGGTTGTCGATCGTGCACGGTGGCGCGCTGGTGAGCGTGGTCGGCAGGGTCACGGCGTACTCGACACGCTGGTGGGGCGCAGCCGGCTGGTTGAGGAAGTCGATGCGCTGCGGCGGGTCGAGGCGGGCGAGCTCGACGGTGTTGCCGGTGCGACGCATGAGAATGGTGCCGTCGATGTCGCTGGCGGCGACCTGCCAACCGTCTGCGAGCGAGTACCACTGGCCGGTTCCATCGGC
>JANYKU010000060.1 GCA_025358075.1 Ilumatobacteraceae bacterium | reverse complement strand
GAAGACTCCACCCGGCTCGACGTTCAGCCGCCGCGCTCGCATCTCTCTCATGTCGAGTTGCGCCAGGGAGACACCGCCGATGCGAGCAAGCCGAAGCGAGGCGAGATGGTTCGCCGCTCGACGCCATACGCGTTCCACGATGGCACCATCGGGCTGTACTTCATGGGGTTCTGCCGCGAGCAGGCCCCGCTCCGCGAGCGGATGGAGGCCATCTACGGCATGAACGGCCAGCCCCGCGACGCGCTGACCGACTACTCCACGCCGGCCTCCGGCTCGTACTACTTCGCGCCCTCGGTCGAAACGCTCAACGCCGCACTCGATTGAGTCGCGGCGAGCACCCCTGCACCGGGGTGTCGATCAGCGGCGGATCTCGTGCCGCAATTCGGCGAGCGCGCAATTCAGGTCGCTGGTGAGGTTGCTGCAACGCCTCGGAGCGACCATCAAATGTTCACCTGCGCGGGTGCCGTGCATCGACACGGCCGTCTGCTCGATAGCGAGAAATTCAAGATCCGGGCAATCCGTTTCGTCAACCCACGCGGCGACCTCGGCTCGCTCTTTGTCAGTCGGGCTGTACTCCCAGTAGACGCGTGTCGGGGTAAGTCCGCAAGCCAATTCCCTCGGAAGCAACGCGGGCATCACCAGCTGTTCCTGGCAAGCACGCACCGTTGCACAACGACCACGGAGCGATGGTAACTGTGTGCGGCGAACGCGTCTCGGGCCGTTGGTCCCGAAGCGGCGCTCGACATCGCCTCCGCTCAGGTCGCGATCACCCAGACTGCGGCGAAATGCAAGGCTGCGGCAGCAACGGTGAAGACGTGCCACACCTCGTGGTAGGAGAACACCTCCGGACGTAACCGCGGCCACGTCTTGGCGAACCAACGGGCACCGAAGATGTACAGCGAACCGGCGACGAGGTACAGGATGGCCGGCGTCGCGCCACCCCTCACCCACAACGCCGGGAGGGCAAGAGCGGCGAGCCCGCTGGCGGCCGCGTACAACGCCGTACCGATCATGTCGCCGCGGCGCCAACGGCCGAACTTGAACACGGCACCGATCACCGACACCGTCCAGACGACCGACAGCAATCCGATTCCCCATCCGGACGGCATGACGATCAGGACAACTGGTGTTGCCGACCCGGCTATTGCCGCGAAGATCATGGCGTGATCGGCGCGTCGCCATGCGGCTCGTGCCCGGAGGTCGTTGACCCAGCGGTGATACGTGGTCGAGGCGGCAAACATCGCGCACACTCCGGCCCCGTAGATCGAGGCGCCGACCCGTGCGCGAGCGCTGTCGGCGAACACGATCAACAACACCAACGCCGGGATCGCAACGAACAGCCCGATCATGTGCACACGGCCGCGCCACGACGGCCTGGCGGCACACCCGAGCGGGTCGTCGCGACCGTCGGCCGGCACGAATCGTTGATGCAATGCCCAGTCGCGGCCGTAGTCGTTGGACCGCTCAGGACGGGAGGTCACCAGAGGTGCCATGAGGCCTACTTACTCGTGATGGGACGAAATCGAACGACGGGAACGTGGTCCGGGTCCAGCGAACGTTCGCATTGTCGAACTGAGCACCACCATACCTACCCTCATCGGCGAGCGCCGGTCGGGTGGGTAGGCAAGATGTCACATGCTCGGCAGCTCAGGTCGTGTAGTCCTGAATGGTGCGACCGTGCGAACGGTCGGTCAGGGCCGAGGCGCGTTGGCGGAACTCGGTCAACAGTGCCTCGCGGTCGATCGTCGTGAGCCGGCGGTCGCGCATCAGCACGTTGCCGTCGACGATGGTGGTGCGTACGTCGGATGCTTGCACGCAGTACACGAGCGTCGCGGCGAGGTCGTGCAGGGGCTGGCAGTGGAAGCCCGAGACGTCGACCAGGATCACGTCGGCGCGAGCACCAACACGCAACTCGCCGATCATGCCGGGCTGCCCGATCACCGCCGCCGCGCCGGAGCCGGCGAGCTGCAACGCGGTTCCGCTGCGGAACCAGGTGGCATCGTTGGCGGCATGCTTCTGCGTGATAGCGGTGATGCGCATGTTCTCGAACACGTCGAGCGTGGAGTTCGACGCCGCCCCATCGGTGCAGTAGCCGACGGGCACTCCGGCGGCAAGCAAGCCACGGATCGGGGTCAGCGGCCCGAGCGCGTACTTGAGGTAACCCTTCGGGCCGTGAGTGACGCCAACGCGGTCACGATGTGTTGCGAGCAACTCGATGTCGGCATCGACGATGCCGTTGCCGTGGGCGATGATCACGCCGGCGTCGAGCACTCCTGTCTCGGCAAGGACCTGGATCGGCGTGATGCCGCGACCGTCGACACCGAGCTGCGTCTGGTGCATGTCTTCAGCAGCATGTATGTGGACCCGCACGCCCAGTCGGCGGGCGGCGTCGGCCGCGCCCCGAAGGTCGTCGTCGTTACAGGTGTAGGGGGCATGCGGGGCGATCGAGGTGGTGATCCGTCCGTTGGCCCGCCCGTGCCAGGCTTCGGCGAACTCGACCGAGTGGGCCAACCCTTCGTTGCCCTGTGAGCTGAAGAACGCTGACCCGAGGTTGGCGCGCATGCCACTCTTCTCGACGGCCCGGGCGGCTTCGTCCATGAAGAAGTAGTGATCGGCGAACGAAGTGATCCCCGACTCGATCATCTCGGCGGCGGCGACCATGGTTCCGATGTACACGTCGCGCCCGCCGACGTTGACCTCCATCGGCCAGATGTAGTCGTTGAACCAGTTGGCGATCGGGACGTCTTCGGCGACGCCGCGAAGGAAGGTCATTGCGGCGTGGCAGTGGGTGTTGATCAGGCCTGGCATGGCGACGAGCCCGTTTGCATCGATCACCTCGCGGGCACTCGGCCGAGCGTCTGCCGATGGCCCGATCCACGTGATTGCACCATCGGTGATCTCGATCGTGGTCGATGCCGCGAACTCGGCCAGCCCGTCGACCCCGATCGCAGGTGTGCCGACGAGCGCCGTAGCACCGACGATGGCGAGGTCGGCAACCGGTTGGTCCGTAGTGGGGTGGCGAGGGGCCATCGGCTCAGCCTGGCATACCCGACGCGCGGGTTGAATCACGCGGACAAGTGCTGTATCAGCGGATCGTGTTGACGACTCCTTCCTTCGGAGGAGCGATGAAGATCGACTTTGATCGCGGCTACGCCGACGAACCGTATGTGGGACTGGTCGCTGACTTTCCGGATAGTTCGGTGTATCCCTTGGAGTCGTTTCGAGTGGAGTGGGGTCCGGTCTTTCACCGTGGCCGTCTCGACGGAACCGCGCGAGTGTTGGTGATTGGTCAGGACCCGGCGACGCACGAGGCATTCACTCGTCGAATCCTGGTCGGTGAGGCTGGACAACGGTTCCAGGGCTTCTTGACCAAGCTCGGAATCGATTCGTCGTACGTGTTCATCAACACCTTCTTGTACTCGGTGTATGGCCAGAGTGGCGGCGAACATCACGTCAACGACGCGGCAATCGCTGACTACCGGCACCGGTGGATCGATGCGATCGTCGCCTCCGGCCAGATCGAGGCGATCATCACGCTTGGCCATCTCGCCGACAGCGCGTACCAGCAGTGGCGCCAAACCCCGTCGGGTGCGACGTCGACCGCTGCCTATGCGACGGTGTTGCATCCCACGTATCCGGATTCGGCGAGTCGGAGCGGGACCATCACCAAGGCGCAGGCCTTCGCCAAGTTGTGTGCCTCGTGGAACACCGCGCTGCAGGCATTGCATTCATTGGTGACCGCCGACGCTGCCCGACCGTTGGTGCTGTACGGGTCGACGATCACCAAAGACGAGCATTCGGTGATCCCGGCGGCTGATCTGCCGGCGGGGTTGCCGGACTGGATGCGGTCGCTGGACGCGTGGGCGGCACGATCCGGTGCCGATGCTCAGACGAAACGGGCAACGTTGATGGTGACGGTGCCCAAGGCGTCACGAACGTGGCCGATCATCAACTGACGGAAGAAGACCAGAACGAGGGGGTTCACGATGGGTACGACCAGCAGATCAACCTTTGACGACATGTACCTGGCGGGGGTGCCGCGAGCACTGCCGACACCGACCCGTCCAGTCGATGCAGGGCTCGCTGCAGCAGCGCCGACTGGTCCGATTGCGTTGGGCGGGGTGGTCGTGAGAGCAGACGGAGTGATGCCTCGCGGTTGGGTCGTCGTGGCGGACGGCCACATCGCTGACATCGTCGCCAAGAAACCGTCGGGGGTCACGACGCTCGACACGGGCGGGGTGATCATGCCGGGACTGATCGATCTGCATGGGCATCCGGAGTTCAATGTGTTCGCACCGTGGGAACCACCGAGGACCTTTATCAACCGCAGCCAGTGGCGAGGTAGCGAGATCTACCAGCAGCTCGTCCGCGACCCTTGGGATCAGCTGACCAAGAACGGTCAATCGCCATCGGTCAAGAAGGCAATGACCCGCTATGCGGAGGTTCGTGCCCTGGTCGGGGGTGTCACCGCAATCCAAGGTGCCTCGCAGGACTATCCGAACAAAGCCGAGGCGCTCGTGCGCAACGTCGACCTGGTCATCTTCGGATCCCAGATCGCTCGCAGCACTGTCGATTTCGGGCGCCTCCGCCCCGCCGACATCGACAGCATCCACAAGGGAATCGTCGACAAAACCGTCAAAGCCCACTACGTGCATCTTGCCGAGGGCCAGAAGACCAACCAAGCATCGATCAACGAGTTCATCAACTTCTCCAAGTCGCCACTGTTCGGAGAAGTGACGGTGATGATCCACGGCACCGCACTCTCGAGAACGCACTTCGACCAGCTTGCATCGGTCGGCGGCAAGCTCGTCTGGTCGCCGCAATCCAACCTGCGGTTGTACACCGAGACCACCGACATCAAAGCCGCCCTCGACGCCAAGCTGCCGATAGCAATAGGTGCCGACTGGATGCCGTCGGGTAGTCAGAGCCTTCTCCACGAACTGAAGATCGCCGAACGCTGCCTCGCCGAACAGGGTTGCAACATCACGTCCAAACAACTCGTCGGGATGGTCACGAGCGATGCCGCCCGAATCGCCGGCCTCGACGACAAGCTCGGCCAACTCGAACCCGGGCGACCCGCAGACATCGTCGTGTTCCAACAACGCGTCGCCGATGCGCACGACAACGTGGTCGCCGCGTACCCATCGTGGGTCGACCTCGTCATGATCGGCGGTGACATCACCTACGCCCGACCGGACTGGATCGACCCGGCCACAACTACCGAGTACGAACCGGTGATCGCATGGGGCCGCCCGATGTCGATCGACACACGATTCGGATCGCCCGAGCAGACAGCCGACGGACCACCGCGACGCCTCGCAGACATTCGCCGACAACTCATCAACCGCTATCCCGCGGTCGGCCCGATCTTCGCCTGAACAGGTTGCGTGTCGGCGATACTTCGGTCGTGAGTGTTCGAGCGACCGCCATCGTCGCCCTCGTCGCGATCGGCTGGATCGTCGTCGGTCGAGCCGAATCACCGACCGCCGATGCGAGCACAGTCGCAGTGCAAGTCGGCGGCCCGGCGGTCGTCAATGCCTTCGCGACTCGACTGTCGCCACCACCCGGGAACCCTGGGGCCGTGCCGCTTCCCGCCGAGGCACTCCCCGTCGATACCTCGCAACCGGATGTCGTGATCGGCACCGGCACCCCGGCGACCTGCACCTCACAAGCGGTCGTTGATGCCGTTGCGCACGGTGGGATCATCACGTTCGATTGCGGGCCGTCGCCCGTCAGCATCGTGATGACCGCGACGGCGAAGGTGGTCAACACTTCCCCGTCGTCGTGATCGACGGAGGTGGCAAGGTAACGCTCAGCGGCGGCGACGTACGCCGCATCCTCTACATGGACACCTGCGACCCAGCGCAAATCTGGACCACGTCGCATTGCGACAACCAAGACAGTCCTCAGCTCACGATCCAACGGCTGAACTTCACACACGGCAACAGCACGGGCGATCTGACCGAGGGCGGTGGCGGCGGAGCAGTGTTGGTCCGCGGTGGCCGGGTGAAGGTGATCGACAGCGTCTTCACCGCCAACCGATGCGACTCAACTGGGCCTGATCTCGGCGGCGGCGCGCTGCGCGTGCTCAGCCTGTCTCAGGGGCTGCCCGTCATCGTTGCGACGAGCACCTTCGGTGGGAGCCCGAGCCAAGGCAACGTCTGCTCGAACGGTGCGGCGATCTCGAGCATCGGCGTGTCGTGGCAGATCTTCAATTGCCTGTTCATCAACAACCAAGCGATCGGCTCAGGTGCCAACCCGGCACGAGGCGATACGCCAGGGGGTGGCAGTGGGGGAGCGATCTACCTCGACGGCAACCGCTTCACGCTCGACCTCGACGGCAGCATCGTGCGCGACAACACCGCGAACGAAGGTGGGGGAGCAGTCTTCTTCGTGTCGAACGACCGCACCGGCGAGCTCCGCATCGCCACATCGGTGCTCGAACGCAATCCGAGCCTCGGCTTCGAGACCGCCGGCTTCCCAGGGATCTTCTTTCTCGGCCGAGGATTACCGCAAGTGGCCGACTCCACGATCACCTGAGTGTCTCTCGAGATGATCTGGGTGCCAGTGATTTCTCTTGCCAGGTCAAACGCGATTGTTTGGCACCCAGACCGTCGCCGGCCGGGGGCGCCGTGTCAGATGGCCGCGGTCCAGTTCACAGCACCATCGTCGAGTAACCGTTCATGGCACCGTTGCCTGCTCCGATCCACAAGAAAGCGATGAGGTCTCCGTCGTGGACCCGGCCTGCTCGGCGGTCCTCGTCGAGCAGTATCAAGGTGCTGGCTGCCGAGGTGTTCCCGTAGTAGTCGACACCGATCGGGACTCGCTCGGGCGGAAGGCCCAACATCTCCACCGCTCGACGAACGACGACACCGTTGGCTTGGTGCAGGTACCAGCGAGCGACCGAGTCAATGTCGAAGTCGTTTCCGGTCCTCGGCTTGATCTTCGTGGGCCAGTCCTCTTGCAGCATCTGGAAGTTCCGCGTCATGAGCGGGGCGAATACCTCGGCAACCTTGACGCCATCCATCAAGAAGACGTTGTCGGCGAGGTTGTCAGCCGAGGTGTGATGGAGGCAGCCACCGGCGGGATAGGTCACGAGCTCAACGTCCGGGTTGGTCTCGTAGCGGACCGAGAGCAGTCCTTTGGGGCGGCTGTCGGGGTCTCGTGGGGTCGAGCGGAACACCACGGCACCCGCGCCGTCGGCGAACATGAGAGGAGCGAGCCAGCCCATGCCGCTTGGATGGTTGTAGTAGTAGTCGTGAACTTCGGGACCGAAGTAGCCCGACGGGCAGTTGCTTGCTACCACCAGAGCTGTGGCCGGCACGGCGCCGACGAGCGAGGCGGCAGCGGTACGAAAGCCCGATGCCAGACCGGCGCAGCCAAGATTGTGGTGAACCAGTTCGACGTCACGACGCAGCCCGAGCTCGCTCGTCAAGTAGCGGAAGTGGTCCTGACACGCGATCGTGTCCGGGGTCGAGGTGACGTGGACGAACAGGTCGAGATCTTCTGCATCGATGCCGGCGTCGTCCAAGGCTGAACTCACCGCTCTCAATGTCAGATCGCCGTCGTAGATCCCGCCTTCGGGCCGGCTGCGCTTGCGTCGCCCGCCGAACTCGTAGTCGAGCCGACGCTCATGGATGGCGAGGTGCTTCACTACCCATTCCGGCTCGAGCAACCTGCCATCGGGTCGGGCCGGGCGGATGTATTCGAGGATCTCGTCGTTGGAGACTCGACGCTCGGGCAGGTACGACCCGACGCCGGCCACGGACACCGAGACCTCCGACGCCAACCTGGAGTTCGCCGAGCGGTTCATGGGATTGCCTCCACCCTGCACGTCCTTGCGGCCGCTGTGCGCTGCCGATTGCAACTTCTCATTGAAGTACAGCAACCGCGGAATGGGCAGTGCTGAAGGTCCCACAACGTCGATCCATTTGTGACTCGCGATGGACGGTCTTGGCCTTCGCTCAGCGTCGGCGTCGTGTCCTGCTCGTCGTCGGGTGCCTGCGGATGGCGGTGGGTCCTGCCTCCAGCAGCTCGCGTAGCCCTCGTTCGATCTCGTGGGCGAGGATGATCCCGGCCGCCTCCCGAGCAATGGGGCGAAGAGTGCTGAGGGCGGTCGCCATTTCGGTTGCCGACGCTCGTCCGGCGAACCCTGCGCCGGTACGTTCGACGAACAGCGAGATCAGATCGTCGACCGCTCGAGCGAGGCGCCGACGAAGCAGGTCCGTGGCCCGACCGGTCACCTCGACGTCGATCCCGGCGTCGTGGAGCTGGAGAGCGAGGTCGAGCAGTGTTGGACTCCGAACCAACCACCACCCCTCGATCTGGCGTTCGAGATAGCCGGACCGTTCGAGGCGACCTCGCAACCCGGCGGGCCTCGTGCCGAGGACGTCCAGGAGCTCGTCGTCGCCGACGACCCTGGGCCGGTCCTCCGACCAGGGTCCTCGCAGGCTCTCGTCCAGGCCGAGCCAGTCGCCCACCGACATGCCCGGACTCGCCCGCTTGCCGAGCAGGTGGCGGATGGCACTGAGGGTGAGGCCACGGTCCTGGAGCTCGGCGATGAGTCTGAGCCGTTCGAGGTGCTGTTCGCGGTAGATGGCGTCTCGGCCGCGACGGTCGGGCCTGGGGAGCACGTCGACGGATTGGTAGAAGCGGATCGTACGCGCCGGCACCCCAGAACGAGCCGCCAGCTCCGTGAGCCCGTACTCGGGGTTCTCGCCTGGGTTGTCCACCGCCCCAGTGAACCACAACGGCCTGACCGTGACAGCAAACACTGTCGTAATAACTTGACAGCAAACACTGTCACGGTCATCATTGCCGCATGCTCGCCGCGCTTTGCGATGTCACTTGCCCGAGCGAGCCGCTATGACCGCCAATTCTTTTCGCCGGCGCAGTGTTCGAATCCATGGCCATGACGTCACCTACCGAATGTCGGGCGAGGGCCCGACCGTGGTGCTGATCCACGGGATCGCCGGGAGCTCGACGACGTGGCGGGCGGTGATGCCGGCTTTGGCCGAGCGCTACACCGTGATCGCCCCAGACCTGATGGGCCACGGGCATTCGGCCAAACCTCGTGGCGACTACTCACTCGGTGCCTACGCCAGCGGCATTCGCGACCTGTTGGCCGTACTCGACCAGGAGCGGGGCACCGTGGTTGGCCACTCGCTCGGTGGCGGCGTGGCCATGCAGTTCGCGTACCAGTTCCCAGAGCGGATCGAACGGCTGGTGCTTGTGGCATCGGGTGGCCTGGGCAAGGAGGTCAGCCCGCTGCTCAAGGCGGTCACCCTGCCAGGTGCCGAGTATGTGCTTCCCCTACTGCTTCACCGGCGGATCCGGGAGCTGGTTGAATGGCCCGGGAACCAGGCCCGCCGTGTGGGATGGCGACCCAACGACACCCTCGCCGAGATATGGCGCAGCTACACCACACTGACCGATCGACACGGCCAGCAGGCCTTCATCCACACCGTTCGTTCGGTGATCGATGTCGCCGGCCAGCGGGTCAGCGCACATGACCGGCTCTACCTGGCTGAAGCGGTGCCAACATTGATCGTGTGGGGCGACCGAGACCGAATCATTCCTGTGGCCCACGCCCACGTTGCCGCCGAGTCCATCCCGGGTGCTCGTCTCGAGATCCTCGAAGGAGCCGGGCACTTTCTGCCGTGGCGGAACGCTGACCGGTTCCTCCCCATCATCGAGGACTTCCTGAACTCGACGACTGCCGCACACGTGCCAGAAGCGCACTGGCGTGAGCTCCTCATCAGCGCGCCACCAAACGTCGAAGAAGAGTGACCCAGTAGCCGGGAATTGCACCGGCTTGGAAATGCGTCGCCTTCAAATGCGTCGCCTTCAAACTGGGGCGCAGGGCTGGGCAGTTCTGGCCTCGATCGACGAGACCGCGTAATCCTCGGTCGAGGTTTCATTCGTGGTGCGAAGGGTACCTCATGTGCGTGAGCGACCCGCAGGACCATGCCGAGAGCTTTGATGAGGATGCGATCGGCTCCACTGATCGGCTCTTGAGCGACGAGGCGGAAGTCGACTATCCGCCGGAGAGGCCGCACGGTGTGCCGTTTGCCGACTCCGACGTCACCGACGAATCGTTCGCAGAGCGCGACGAACAGCAAGAACCGGAGATCTCGGAGCCATCGGACAAGGGTGTCGAGGGGTCGACTGAAGATTCACGGGAGCGGGACGAACGAGCGTGAAGCAGCTGTTTGGACCGGTTCATTTCGGTTCTGATCAGGAGCCAGGAATTCGTCGGCGGGGTTCGACACGCTTCACGTATATCGATGAACGCACGAAGCGGGTCCCATCGGCGCGAGATCTGGAACGAATTCGCGTACTCGCCGTACCACCGGCGTGGAGTGATGTTTGGATCGCGGCCGACGCCGGCAGCCACCTTCAAGCCGCAGGTCGCGATGCGCGCGGGAGAAAGCAATACCGCTATCACCCGGCGTTCACAAAGAGTCAGTCTGAGAACAAGTTCGACGATCTCGTTTCGTTCGCGCAGGTGCTCGGATCGCTGCGATCGCGCGTCACGCGTGACTTGGGGCGAGATGACCTCAGTCATGACCGGGTGGTCGCAACCGTCGTGCGGTTGCTCGACGTGACCAGCTTGCGTGTCGGCAATGTCGAGTACGCGCACGCCAATCGATCGTTCGGACTGACCACACTTCGCAATCGACATGTAGCCGTACACGGCACGATGATCCGATTCACGTTTCGCGGGAAATCGGCTCACGATTTCGATGTAGTTGTCGACAACGACCGTCTCGCCAAGATCGTTCGCTCCTGCCAGCATCTGCCTGGACAACAGCTATTCGAATACACCGCGGAGGACGGGACGGTGCGTGCAATCGGCTCGTCCGATGTCAACACGTATCTCGGCGAACACGGCGCGCCCGGTATGACTGCCAAGACGTTTCGAACCTGGAACGCCACGGTGCGGGCAGCGGAGGGACTCGCCGACATCGCCGTGCTCGAAGAGGCACCAACGAAGCGCGTTGTGAACGCCGTCATCGATCAGGTCGCCGATCATCTCGGGAACACTCGGTCGATCTGCCGCAACAGCTACGTGCACCCGGCCGTGGTGGATGCATATCTCGACGGCAGCCTGATGAAGCACTGGCGGAGACCGGTCGGTCGCCGACCGACCGGTCTCTTGGACAGCGAGCGTCGAACTCTGCGGCTTCTGCGCTAACGCCCGTGCCGGGGTTGGTCCGTCAACTCAGCGTCTCGATGGATTGAACGCCGACAGACCGGGGTACACGGATCAACGCAGGACGGCGACAGCCGCGCCGTCCACGTGTGGAAGGAACGGAAACATGACGTCTGATCGAGCTGATGAGCTCAACAGTCGGATGAAGGAAGCCGATGGGATGCTCAGCGACAACGATGACCTGAACCGGGAAGGCAAGAGTGACCAGGCAACGTCCATGGTCCAGGCCGTTGTCGATCAGGACCGCTGGTACTACTACCACGTATCGACGCCGTGACCGACGAGCCGTGGCGGCTGCGTCGTCACAAGTACCGCCCAGGGGGGCGGAGTCCCGTGGCTAGGGCGGCGTGTCGAGCGTGGTGAACTGATCCCTTTCGGGTTGTCGACCGTATCCTCTGTCAGTGAGAAAAACGGGCAGCAGCGGATACCAGGACGACACGTCCGACGAGGCGCTGCTCGCAGGCATGGCGCTCGCTGACGACCGAGCCTGTCTTGTCTTTGTCCGCCGCTACCAGCATCGGCTGTTCGGACTTGCGATCGGGATTGTTGGCGATGCGAGGCTTGCAGAGGAAGTCACTCAGGAGGCCTTCATTCGGATCTATCGACACGCGGAGGTGTTTGATGCGCGGCGCGCATCAGTATCTGCCTGGGCGTTTACGATCACTCGCAACCTTGCGATTGATGTCCTGCGGGTTCGGCGCGACATTCCCACCGATCCACAGGATCGGGTGTTCCTCACGTTGATGAGCAACGAACGCACACCGGAAGACGGCGTGGCCGCCGACGCCCTCGGTCGCGTCCGGGTCGCCCTCGCGGACTTGGCGATCGACCAACGCCGGGCCGTTTTGTTGGCGGCCATGTACGGATGGAGCGCCGCAGAGATTGCCAGAGCCGAGGCAATACCGCTCGGGACAGCGAAGGGTCGGATCCGCTTGGGCATGGCGAAACTCCGGGGAGCGTTGGAGATCGAGGCGACATGAGCGGCGACGTCGAACACCCGGCGCAGTGTGAAGTGATCGCCGACGAGCTCACGGAGCTTGCTTTGGGAACGTTGTCCGGTCCCAGACGATCCGAGGTGTTGGACCACGTCGGATCGTGTCAGCCGTGCCGCGCTGAGCTCGACCAACTTTCGATCGTCGTCGAAGCACTGCAGCAGCTGGCACCCCGAATGCAACCACCGCTCGGCTTCGAACTCCGTCTCGCGGAGAGACTCCAGGCGGCAGCCACTCCTCGGCCGCGGCGATATCGGCGCGTCGGCGCGCTCAGTGCTGTCGCCGTCGTCGTGGTGGTGCTCGCTTTCGGGCTTGGTGCCCTTGTTGCTCCCGGGGCTGGCAACGGTAAGGGTCAGTCGGCCGGGAGCAATCTCGTCACGGCGAACTTCACGTCTCACGGGCAGGTGCTCGGTGATCTCCTAATCTCGGCCGGCAGTCCCGCTTGGATGCTCGTTACGATCCACGGTGGCGGATGGCAAGGCACGGTGACCTGCGACGTTACGCTTTCTGGAGGACAGGTCGAGACGATTGGAGTGTTCAAGCTCTCGGGTGAATATGGTGTCTGGGCCGCGCCGCTGCCGTCGACCGCCGGGCAGGTGCGCTCTGCCCAGCTGATCGCCTCAAACGGTACGGTCCTCGCGAGCGCGCAGGTCGGGGCGTGATCGTTTCGATGCGAGGCGGTGATCCGTTCACCCAGTTTCTACGTTATCCATGGTGTAGGAGACGGCTCTTCGCGTGAGCGCCCGTGCTTTGGACCGAGAGGTTGCCGTGATTGTGATAGCTGCGCCTGATGACTCTCCTTCCCCAGCGCGAGTCGAGCAAAGAGGTCGGGGAACGAATGGGCGGCGCCTCGCGCTGTCGTCACGTGTCTACCTGCCCGCGTTTTCGATTGCGGCCGTCGCCGCAGCCCTTGTCGGGATCGGTTGGTCGCATCGGTTCGGTGGTGCAGGCTTCGCCACGTCGATGTCAGATCTTCGTGTCATCGTGATCGGTCCGATCAGCCTTGTGGCTATCGGAGTGTTTCTCGTCGCGGAGAGGGTGCGGCCAGCACAGCGGCGACCGCTGATCGCCCGTGGCCATCGTCAGGATCTCCTCTTTACGGTCTTCAACGCGACGCTCGTCGTTCCACTCGTGACGGCGCTCAGCCTCTCGTTTTCTGAGATCGCGCGCACATCTCTCCCGTGGATCGTCCTGCCGAGAAACGGCACAGTGCCACGTTGGGCCGCGACCGCGGTGATCTTCGTGGCAATGGACGGGTGCAACTGGTTTGCCCATCTCGCCAATCATCGCGTCCGCGTGCTGTGGCGCTTCCACGAGCTCCATCACTCCCAAGAGGACATGAGCGTGCTGACCGTCTTTCGCACGCATCCCCTCATTCACGTTTCATACCTGATCGCGATGATCCCGGCCATCGTGCTACTGGCGAACGGTGCGATGACGACGACTCTTCTTGTCATCTATGGGGCCACCGTCGCCTTCGCACATTCGAATACCAATCTGGGATTCGGGCCGCTGGATCGGATCTTCGTCAGCCCGAACTTTCACCGCATTCACCACAAGTTGGATGGACCCCAGGACGTCAACCTCGGCTTCGCGCTGACGATCTGGGACCAGCTCTTCCACCGTGCGGTGTTTCCGACG
>JANYKU010000058.1 GCA_025358075.1 Ilumatobacteraceae bacterium | reverse complement strand
GTCGATGCCGGCGCCCACGTCATCCCGGTGATGACTGCAGGCGCGAAGCATTTCCTCGGGACGACCACGCTGTCAGCGTTGGCCAGCGAACCGGTCCAGACAAGTCTGTGGGACGAGGCGGCGCCGATTCCGCACACGGCGCTCGGTCAATCCGCCGATCTCGTGCTCATCGCCCCAGCCACTGCCAGATTGGTCGGCGCCTATGCAGCTGGACTGTCTTCCGATCTGCTGACCAACGTGCTCCTGGCCACTCGGGCTCCAGTGATCGTCTGTCCGGCGATGCATACCGAGATGTGGGAACATCCGGCTGTCAGCGACAACATCGCCACGTTGCGACGCCGCGGCGTGCACATCGTCGAGCCCGACGAGGGTCGGTTGGCCGGCGGCGACTCTGGCAAGGGCAGACTGGCGTCACCCGAGCGGATCATCGCCGAGGTCGAGCGTGTACTCGGCGGTGGCGCACTCAGCGGCGTACACGTCGTGGTCACCGCCGGTGGCACCCGCGAGCCGATCGATGCCGTGCGAGTGATCGCCAACCGCAGCAGCGGCAAGCAGGGCTACGCCGTTGCGGTAGAGGCACTGGCCCTCGGTGCCAGGGTCACGCTCGTCTCGACCGTCGATCTGCCAATTCCTCCCGGCGCTGTTGTTCGAGTGGTCGAAACGGCCGCCCAGATGCAGGCCGAGGTCGAACAACTCGCTGCCACCGCTGATGTCGTGATCATGGCCGCGGCAGTTGCCGACTTCCGGCCGAAGGTCGCCGAACACGGCAAGATCAAAAAGGACGGCGGCGTCCCGGAGATCTTGTTGGAGCCGACGCCCGACATCCTGGCCGGGCTCGGTGCCCGCAAGCGGCCCGGGCAGACCCTTGTGGGCTTCGCTGCCGAAACCAGCGACGTGCTGGCCAACGCCGAGGCCAAGCTTCGCCGCAAGAACCTCGACCTCGTCGTGGCCAACGACGTCGGCGCGCCACACGTCGGCTTTCAGCACGACACCAACGCCGTCACCATCTTGCGCAGCGACGGAGTAGTGCAAGACATCGCGCTCACGGACAAGCGTTCGGTCGCCAGGGCGATACTGCAAGGTGTCCTTGCGCTGCGATCTGGTGTAAGTAGTAGCGGCGACTCGACCACCTCTTCAAACCCAAATGATTCAGGAGCAGCTCAGTGAGCAACTACACGTTCACCTCGGAAAGCGTGACCGAAGGCCACCCCGACAAGATGGCCGACCAGGTCAGCGACGCGGTCCTCGACGCCATTCTCACCGAGGATCCCAACGGCCGCGTGGCCTGCGAGACGTTGCTCACGACTGGTCTGTGCGTGGTCGCCGGTGAGATCACCACGAACGCCTACGTCGACATCCCGAAGTTGGCGCGTGAGGTCATCAACGGCATCGGCTACGACAACGCACTGTATGGCTTCGATGGCAACACGTGCGGTGTGATCGTGTCGATCGACGAGCAGAGCGGCGACATCGCCCAGGGCGTCGACCTCAGCGAGGAAGTCCGTGCCGGCCGCAGCGGCGAAGACATCATCAACGCCCAAGGCGCCGGCGACCAGGGCATGATGTTCGGCTACGCCTGCGACGACACCGCCGACCTCATGCCGTTGCCGATCTGGCTGGCGCACCGCATGGCCGAGAAGCTCGCCGACGTGCGCAAGGCCGGCGCCGTTCCGTACCTGCGTCCCGACGGCAAGACCCAAGTCACGTTCGAATACGACAGCACGGGTCGGCCCATCCGTCTCGTGGCCGCGCTGATCTCGACGCAGCACCAAGATGGTGTCGACCGCGACACGGTCATCCGTCCCGATCTGATCGAGCAGGTGATTCGCCCGGTCGTTCCGGCCCAGTTCGCTGACGACGACTACAGCGTCTTCGTCAACCCGACCGGCAAGTTCGTGATCGGTGGCCCCCACGGCGACACCGGACTCACCGGACGCAAGATCATCGTCGATACCTATGGCGGCATGGGCCGTCATGGCGGCGGTGCCTTCAGTGGCAAGGATCCCTCCAAGGTCGACCGCTCTGCCGCCTACGCGGCGCGCTGGGTGGCCAAGCACGTCGTTGCATCCGGGGCAGCCACTCGGTGCGAGGTGCAAGTGGCCTACGCCATCGGCATGGCGCAACCGATGAGCATCCTTGTCGAGACCTTCGGCACCAACACGGTCGACCCCAATTCGATCGTCGCTGCAGTCCGCGAGGTCTTCGACCTCCGCCCGGCCGCGATCGTGCGCGACCTCGACCTGAAGCGCCCCATCTACCGTAAGACCGCCGCCTACGGCCACTTCGGGCGATCACTGCCGGGCTTCACGTGGGAGGTCGTCAGCAGGCTCGACGACTTCAGGAGTGCGGTCGGCCTTTGATCCTCTAGCGTCGCCGGGCGTGGACCCGTCGTCGCTTCTGGTCGCCCGCGTCGTGCCAGACGTCACCGGGCTCGACAAACAATTCGACTACATCGTGCCCGACCCGTTGCGCGATCGGGTGACGATCGGCGCGATGGTTCGCGTGCCGTTGCACGGCCGGCGGATCGGCGGTTGGGTCGTGGCGCTCGGCCCGCCTGACGGATCCGTGTCGCTTGCTCGACTCGTCCCGCTGGCGAAGTGGTCGGGTATCGGCCCATCCATCGACATCATCGATCTGGGGCGATGGGCAGCACATCGTTGGGCCGCCGGGCGACTCCGGCCGCTGTTGGTTGCCGCCAGCCCTCCGGCCATGGTCGGGTCGTTGCCGGCCACTACTGCACGGCGAGACCTGGTCGAACAGGAGGTGTCGCTGCCCCGAGTGATTCGCCTTCCGCCGGCGGCCGACCAACTCGCGGTGATCGTCGAGGCGCTCGGTCGTGGCCCGGCGTTGGTCATCCATCCGTCGGTCGACGAGGCCCGGCGCCTTGCGGCCAGGCTCCGCGAGGCGGGCTACACGTCAGCCGTCCACCCCGAGCAATGGGCCAGGGCCTCCGGTGGCGTCGACGTGGTCATCGGCGGACGAAGTGCAGTGTGGTCGCCATGCGCCGCGCTGCGCACGATCGTGGTGCTCGACGAGCACGACGAATCGTTGCAGGAAGAACGATCGCCCACCTGGCACGCTCGGGATGTAGCCATTGAACGGGCACGACGTGCCGGCGTACCGTGCGTGCTGGTCTCGCCGTGCCCGTCGGCGACTGCCCTGCATTGGGCCGGATCCTCATTGCGCCGGCCGTCGGTCAGCGAGGAACGCGAGGGTTGGCCGATCCTGGAGGTCGTCGACCGCACCAAGGAAGAACCTTGGAAGCGCTCGCTGTTGACGTCGCCGCTCATTCAACATCTTCGACAGTCCTCGCAGCGGGTCATCTGCGTGCACAACACCAAAGGCCGGGCACGATTGTTGGCGTGCCGAACCTGCAAGGCGCTCCAGCGGTGCGAGCGCTGCGAGGCCGCGGTCGTGCAAGACGACTCCGGTTCGCTCGTGTGCCGGCGCTGCGACACCGTCCGTCCGGTGGTCTGTCAGAACTGTGGGTCCGGGGCACTGGCATTGATACGACCGGGCGTGAGTCGGTTGCGCGAAGAGATCGAGGCAGCGGCGGGCCGACCGGTCGGAGTCGTCACCGGCGACACTGACTCGTTGCCCGATTGCGACGTGCTCATCGGGACGGAAGCAGTGCTGCACCGCGCACGGCATGCCGACGTCGTGGCCTTCCTCGACCTCGATGCGGAACTGTTGGCGCCCCGCTATCGAGCCGGCGAGCAGGCCATGGCACTGCTCGCCCGGGCGGCCAGGCTCGCCGGCGGGCGCGCCGGGGGAGGACGGTTGCTGGTTCAGACCTTCCTCCCGCGCCACGAGGTGCTGCAAGCGGTCTTGCATGCCGATCCCTCGCGCGCTGCGAAGGTCGAGTTGAACCGCCGCGAACTGCTCGGCCTGCCGCCATTTGCCGCGCTCGCTGCGGTGTCGGGTGCGGCGGCGGAGGAG